>JBFWQE010000167.1:0-11742 GCA_050249615.1 Vicinamibacterales bacterium | reverse complement strand
TATCTTCGAGGTCTCCACGCCCGAAACCGACGATGTCGTGCGGCTCGAGGATCGATACGGCCGCCGATGACACTGACGGCCCGTCGTCGGGAGTCGGGTGTCGCAAGTCGGACGCACGCTGGCCACCCTCGCAGGGGCCGTTCGGCTCCCGACTCGCGACTCCCGGGTCCCGATCTAGTCAGAACGGAATGTCGTCGTCCGTGACGGCCGCCGGTTCCTTCATCGGATCCTGGTAGCCGCCCATGTCCCCGCGATCGCCGCGGTCCGCCCCGCGCCCGCCGCCCAGCAGGACGATGCGGTCGGCCTTGATCTCGGTGGTGTAGTGCTTCTGACCGTCCTTCTCCCACTGGCGTGTCTGGAGCCGGCCCTCGACGAAGATCTGCTTGCCCTTGGTGAGATACGGCTGCAAGGTCTCGGCCTGCTTGCCCCACAGCACGATGCGGTGCCACTCGGTCTGCTCGTGCTTTTCCCCGTCCTTCGACGTCCAGTTCTCGGTGGTCGCGATGCTGAAGCTCGCCACCGGCGCGCCGCCGGGCGTGTAGCGCACCTCCGCGTCCCGTCCCAGGTTGCCGACCAGCAGTACTTTGTTCACGCTTCCCATGATGGATTCTTCTCCGTATGCGATGTCGCGGATTGGTTGTGGATGACGGACGCCGATGGACGCAGACAGCCGCAGATCAGCTGCAGATTACACAGATCTCGCAGAGGGGCACCACGGAATTTGGATCATCTGTGCCATCTGCGTAATCTGCGTAATCTGCGGCCCTGGTTATCTGCGTAATCCGGCCAAATCCCCTAATCCGGCTTGGCGCGCGCCAGGCGATCCATGTTCTGCTTGGCCAGGCGCGCCACTTCGGCGTCTGGGAAGGTCTTGAGCAGGGTCTCCCACGATTCCCGCGCCCGATCCAGCTGGCCGAGACGCTCGAACGTCATGCCGCGCTTGTAATACGCGTCCGGCACCTTGTCGCCCTTCGGATAGCTGGTGATCACGCGGTTGTACGCATCCATGGCATCCGCGTACTTGCCGTCCGCGAAGTTGCACTCGCCGATATAGAACTGCGCGTCGTCAGCGGCCTCGCTGCGGGGGAAGCTGCGGAGATACGTGCCGAATCCTTCGATGCAGAGCGTCCACTGGCCGGCCGTGTAATCGGTCCAGGCCGTGTCGTAGAGGCGCTGCGGCGAGATGCCCGGGGCGACTGGCGCCACCGGTGGGGGAGCCACGGCGCCCGGCTCGCCCGGGGCAGGCGCCGGCGTGGTGCCCGGCGCCGGGGACACACCGCCGGCCATCGGTGCACCGGGGTCGACCGCCGGAGCGTTCGGGTCGGTGGTCGGCACGGGCGGGGGATAAGACGGGATCGCGAGCCGCAGCGCCTCGATCTCCTGCGACAGCGACGTGATGCGGACGTTGGTCTCGTCCACGCGCTCTTTCACGACGCGCAGGTCGCTGCCCACCTGGTCCACGGTGAGCTTCTGGTCGGCGAACCCCTTCCGCGTGGCCGCATTCTGATCGTCCGTGCGGGCTGACAGCTGCTTGAGCGTCTCGCCGATCTGCGCGAGCGCCGCCGCCAGCTGTTGCTGCAACTGCTGCGTCTGCTCCTGCAGCATGCGGATGTCGGCCATCATCTGCATCTCGCGCCGCGACTGCGCGCCGGCCGGGGGGGCCGTGACCCACAACGCGGCCACGGCGAGGGCGCAGACGGAAACGTGCCGTGTCATGCCCACCATGTTACCCGGTTACCGGGCCGTGATCACGAAGTGCGCGCGGCGGTTCTTCGACCACGCCTCCTCGTTGTGCCCAGGGTCGAACGGGAACTCCTTCCCGTAGCTCACGGTGCGCAGGCGCTCGGCCGGGATGCCCAGCGACACGAGATAGGAGCGCGCGGCAAGCGCGCGCCGCTCCCCGAGGGCCAGGTTGTACTCCGCCGTGCCGCGCTCGTCGCAATGTCCCTCGATGGTCACCTGCATCTGCGGGTACTTTCGAAGGACCTGGGCGTTCTCCTCCAACACCTTCTGGCCCTCCGGACTCACCTCGGAGTTGTCGAGGTCGAAGAGCACCGGCTTCAAAATGCCCGAGCGGTTCAGGGCATCGAGGTCGCCCGGCAGGTCGCCCGCCGAGATCGAGTCCGGCTCCGGCGGCACCGGGATCGGCTCGTCCACCGGGCGCGGCGGGCTCGGTGGCTCCGGCGTGACCGCCGACGTGTCGCCCGGCGGCGGCATCGGCCGCTCCACCGGCGCGGTCTTCTTCGCGCACGCGGTCGCCACCACCAGCAGCACCACCGCCGCGGCCAGTGTCATCAGTCGAGTCCGCTTCATCATGGCTCTCTCCGCTCTCATCATCCCCTCGTCCCGGCCGTCATCCTGCGACGCCCGTGGCGCTCACCCGCCGCGAGCCCTTCAGGCGTTATCTGCGCTATCTGCGCTATCTGCGTTATCTGCGTTATCTGCGTTATTGGGACCAGTTCGGCGTGAAGTTGTTCCCCTCGCGCGTGATCTGCCGCAGGTTGCGACCGTCGCGATCCACCGTGAAGATCTGGCTGCGGCCCGCGCGCGTGGACATGAACGCCAGGTGCCGCCCGTTCGGCGACCACGCCGGGCTCTCGTTGGTCCCCTCGCCGAAGGTGATCTGGCGCGTCACGCCGTCGGCCAGGCTCAGGATCTTGATGTCCTGGCCCGGGCCCGTCTTCGCGGCAAATGCGATCTCGTTGTACGGCGCCGGCGACCACGTCGCGCGGTCCGCGTACGATTCGTAGGTCAGGCGGCGGAGCCCCGTGCCATCTGCGCCGACGACGTAGATCTGCGGCGAGCCCGTGCGGTCGGAGGTGAAGGCTATCTGCGTGCCGGTGGGCGACCACGTCGGCGTGGCATCGATCGCCGGGTTGTCGGTGAGCCGCCGCACGCCGGAGCCGTCGCGGTTCATCACGTAGATCTCCGAGTTGCCGTCGCGGTTCGACATGAACGCGATCTGCTTGCCGTCGGGAGAGAACACCGGCAGGAAGTTCTGTCCCACGCCGCGCCCCGGCTCCTCCATCGTCCCGACGTAGATGTTGGCGATGAGGATGTCCGGCAGCGTCTTGCGGTACGACGTGTAGGCGATGGAGCGGCCGTCCGGCGACCAGTTCGGCGTGATGTTCAGCGCGCGGTTGATCGTGATGCGCCGCTGGTTCGCGCCGTCGTAGTCCGCGATGTAGATCTCCTTCACGTCGCGCTGCTCGACGGTCCCCGTCACGCGCTCGCGGTTGCGATCGGAGGAAAAGGCGAGCTTCGTGCGCGCCACGCCGCGCATGCCCCGCTGCGACTGGTGAATCTCGTCGGCCATCGTGTGCGCGTAGATGCGCGGGTTCGCCGCCGCGCCCGTGTACTCGCGCCCGTAGGCCTGCTGCCGCGCGCGCACGTTGTAGAGGCGCATCTCCACGCGGATGCCGGTGGCGGCGCGCTGCACCGTGCCAATCACGACGCCGTCGGCGCCCAGCTCGCGCCAGCGATCGAACGGCACCTCGGCGATGGACGCCGCCGGCGGGATCGACTTGTACGTGTCGCGCGGGATCATGTAGAACTCCCGCTCGAAGTCCATGTCGTCCCACAGGACCTGGCCGATGACCTTCGCCGCCTCCTGCACTTCCTTGTCGGGCGAGAGGGCGAGCAGGTCGGGCACCGCGAGGCGCGGCGGCGTCCCGGGCTCGCCCGTAATCCGCACTTCCACCTCTCGGGCCTGCTGCTGTGACGCCGGGGGCGAGGGTGGCGCGGGCGGCTGCTGCGCCGCCAGCGCCACGGCGCCAAGCAGCACGGCAACGCCCGCGGCCAGCCGTCGCCCTCCTCCGGAGCGCTCGGCGCGGCCGTGGGATCGTTGGTTCGGGAAACGTGTCATCAGTCTGGCCCTACCGGACATAGTCGAAGTTGAGGTGCACCGTCAGCCGTTCGCCCGTATAGGCGGCCGGCAGCGGCGGCAGCTGGCCCGTCAGCGACAACGCCCGCTGCGAGTAGTAGTCGAGCGCCGGCGTCCCGCTCGACCGCTCCACCTGGATGTTCGTGAGCCGGCCGTCCCGCTCGATCACGAACTTCATCAGCGTCGTGCCATCCGCGCCCTGCTTCGAGCTCCAGTTGCGCGTGATGAGATCCACCATCGTGGCAAGGTAGTCCGGGCAGCAGAAGTTGGCGACGTCCAGGTACCCGCCGGTGCCGCCGCCCCCGGCCGACAGGCCGAATCCCTGGCCGCGCCCCGCCGTCTGCGCCACGGCGCTTCCCGCCTGCACCTCGGCGCCCTTGGTCGGCGTGCGGCTCCGCGGATCCTTCGCGTCCACCTTGGCGGTGGCCGTCTGCTTCTTCGGCGCGGTCTTGGTCCGCTCCACCATCTCGGGTGCCTTCGCCGCGGGCGGGCGCACCGGCTCGATGGCCTTCTTCGTCTCGACTGGCTGTGCCTGCTGCACCGGGCGGCCGCCCAGCGTGGACAACCCTCCGTCGCGGGGCCCGACGGCGCCGCCGAGGCTGATCTGCATCACGACCGCCGGCTCTTCCGCCAGCCGTGCTCCCAGCCAGCTCGCCGGTACCACCGCGAGCAGCACCGTGAGCACCACGTGCACGAGCAGCGACCAGCCGAGCACCCGGCCCAGGGGCTCGGTCTCGTGCGCGCGCCGCGCCAGAACGGCCGACACCGCATCCATGACCTACCGGCGCCCCCGTCTCGGCGGCTCGGGCATCGTCACGATGCCGACACGCTCGACGCCCCCAGCCTTGAGGCTGTCCATCACTTCCATCAGTTCCTGCAGCTGGACCGTGCCGTCGCCGCGCAGAAACACTTCCTTCTGCTCGCGGTTGGCCATCAACTGCCGCATCCGCTCCGACAGCACGTCCCGCGGCACGGCCTCGTCGTCCATGAACACCCTGCCGTCCTTGCGGTACGACACCGGAACGGTGATGTACATCCGGGTTTCGGGCATTTTGTCCGCGCGCTGTGCGACGGGGAGGTTCACCTCGACCCCCTTCTGCATCATCGGTGCCGCCACCATGAAGATGATGAGCAGCACGAGCATGACGTCCACCAGCGGGATCACGTTGATCTCCGACAGCGACGTGGACACGCGCCGGCCGCGCTGGCGCCCGCCTCCGGCCTCGGGCTGTGGCAGGACCTTCGGCACTAGGTGAAGTTCCTTTCCGAGATGTTCAGGAACTCCAGCGCGAAATCGTCCATCTCGGTCGCGTAGACCTTCACCCGCGTCGTCAGGTGGTTGTAGAAGTAGACGGCGGGGATGGCCGCGAAGAGGCCGGCGGCGGTGGCGATGAGCGCCTCCGCGATGCCGGGCGCGACGACCGAGAGGTCCGTCGAGCCCTGCGCGCCGATGCTGGTAAAGGCCGACATGATGCCCCACACCGTCCCGAACAAGCCGATGAACGGCGTGATGCTGGCGGTCGTCGCCAGGAACGTCACGCGCTTCTCGAGCTTGTTCACCTCGGCAGACGAGGCGCGCAGCAGCGCGCGGTCCACGGCCGCCAGGCTCTTCAAGGTTGGACGCGGCGCCGCGGTGCCCGGACTGCCGGCCGCGGCGGGGGACTGCCGCAGCTGGGCATTGAGCTCCGCGTAGCCGGCCAGGAACATCCCGACCAGCGGGCTCGCGGCCAGCGACGCGCACACCGACTGCACGTCGGAGAACTTCGCCGCGCCGCGGAAGACCTGGATGAACTGCGCCGTCTGCCGGTCCACCTTCCGGAAGGCAGCCAGCTTCACCGCGATGATGGCCCAGGCCACCACCGAGAACAGCAGCAGGATGACGAGGACCGCCTGGGATATGGGACTCGCTTGGGCAACGAGCCCAACCACATCTCCCGCGGCGGCCTGAGTAGACGAAGCACTGCCTTCAAGTTGCTGCAGTGCCAGGACAAACGACCCAGGCGTCGGCAACAAGCCCTCCGAATCCGTTCGATTGGGGAGTGCGCTGCTGGGAAGAAGCGCGGTTCCGTGCAACCGTAGCACGCCCCGCGAAATTCTGTCAAACCCATGATAGGATGGGGTTTCCGCCCGCTTTCCTGTTTCCCAGCGCGGGGAGTGAGGGCCAGGCATGATCCGCTACCTCGCCATCCGCAACCTGGCGGTCATCGAGTCGGTGGCCGTCGAATTTGAACCACCGTTCAACGTCCTGACCGGTGAGACCGGGGCCGGCAAGTCGATCCTGGTCGAGGCTGTGGGTCTGCTGCTCGGCGGACGCGCCACGCAGGATCTACTGAGAACCGGCGAGGACCTTGCCACGGTCGAGGCCATCTTCGAGGGCGCCGAAGGCCACGAGATCGTCGTCCGGCGCGAGATCACCGGCCAGGGCCGGAGCCGTGCCTTCATCAATGGCGCGCTGGCCACCGCAGCCGCGCTCAAGGACCTGTCCAACCAGCTCGTGGAGCTTCACGGGCAGCACGAGCACCAGCAGCTGCTCGAGCCCTCGCAACACCTGCTGGTCCTGGACGACTGGGCCGGGCTGGACACACGGCGCGAGGAAACGAGTAGGGCATTCGCCCGTGTCATCGCCATCCGGCAGCAGATCGACCGGCTCCGCATGGACGACCGCGAACGGGCCGCCCGCCTCGAGCTCGTCGAGTTCCAGCTGGGAGAGCTCCGGAAAGCGGCGCTTCAGCCGGGAGAGGACGAGTCGCTGGCCGCCGATCGGCAGATCCTGCGGAGCGCGGATCGCGTGCAGCGGCTCTGCCAGGAGGGCTACGCCGAGCTTTACGACGCCGAGCACGCCGTGCTCACGGGGCTGGATCACGTCTGGAAGCGCGTCGGGGAGCTGGCCACGTTCGACGCCCGCTTCGTGCCGTACATGGAAGTGCGCGACGGCATGAAGGCGCAGCTCGAGGACCTGGCGTTCACGCTGCGCGATTTTGCCGAGGGCATTGACGCCTCGCCGGGACGGCTCCAGGAGGTGGAGGACCGGCTGGCGCTGCTCGAGCGCCTCAAGCGCAAGCACGGCCCGACACTTGGCGATGTCATGGCCCGGCGGGACGCCCTTGCTGCGGAGCACGCCGCGTTGGTGGGCGGCTCGTCGAGCCTCGCTGACCTGGAGCGCGATCTGACCCGCGCCTCCGCCTCGTATCTCGATTTCGCGCGGGACCTCTCCGCTCGCCGGTCGCGAGAGGCTGATCGCCTCGCCCGCGCGATGGAAGGCGAGCTGTCGGACCTGGCCATGGATCGCGCGCGCTTCGAAGTGCGGCTGACCACGGCCGCCGACGAGGCGCAGTGGACCGAGCGCGGCATCGACCAGGCGGAGTTCTTCCTGTCCGCCAACGTCGGCGAGGATCCGAGGCCCCTGGCCCGCATCGCCTCGGGCGGCGAGCTCTCGCGTGTGATGCTCGCCCTGAAATCGTTGGCCATCGGCCGGGCCCCGGCGCAAGGCGTGGCACGGACGCTCATCTTCGACGAGGTGGACGCCGGCATCGGCGGGCGAGTGGCTACGGTGGTCGGCCAGAAGCTCGCGGCCCTTGGGGAGCAGCACCAGGTGCTTTGCATCACGCACCTGCCGCAGGTTGCCGCGTGCGGGCGCACGCATTTCGCCATCCGGAAGCAGACACGCGGGCGCCGGACGGTGACGAGCGTCGCCCGGCTCGACGGGGCAGAGCGCGTGGACGAGCTGGCGCGCATGATGGGGGGCGCCGATGCGGGCGCGCATGCGCGCGCTGGCGCACAGGAGCTGCTGGACGCCGCCCGGGCGAAAGGTGAAAGTCGGGCAAAAGCGAAAGGCGAAAGTCCTCGGGAGCGAAAGCGAAAGTGAAGTACTTCATCGAGACCTATGGCTGCCAGATGAACGTCCACGACTCGGAGCGGATGGCCGGTCTGCTCGAGCAATCGGGATACGACCCGGCGGACTCCGACCGCGACGCGGACGTGGTCATCGTCAACACGTGCAGCGTTCGAGAGCGCGCCGAGGAGAAGCTGTACACCCGTCTTGGCGAGATCCGCGAGATGGCCCGCGAGACGGGGCGCGACCCGGTCGTGGCCGTGACCGGGTGCGTGGCGCAGCAGGAAGGGGAGAACCTGCTGGCGCGCTCGCCGGGCATCATCGACCTCATCGTCGGGACACAGCGGGTCAAGATGCTGCCGATGCTCCTGCGGCAGCAGGCGGAATCGCGCGCGTTCCCGGTCATTGATGTCACGACCCCGTACGACGAGCCTTCGTTCCCGCTCGGGATCACACGGCGCGCGGACCCGGTGAAGGCATACGTCACCATCATCGAGGGCTGCAACGACTTCTGCGCGTTCTGCGTCGTCCCATACACGCGAGGGCATGAACGCATGCGCCCGAAGACCGAGATACTCCAGGAGGTGCGCGAAGCCGCCGAGTCCGGGCACCGGGAGGTGCAGCTGCTCGGCCAGATCGTGAACCACTACCAGGCACCCGACGATCCCGCCTGCGATTTCCCGGGATTGCTCGAGGCCGTCCACGAAGTGCGTGGCATCGACCGCATCCGGTTCGCGAGCCCGCATCCGCGGCACACCACGGATCGCCTCATCACCGCCGTTCGGGATCTGCCCAAGGTGTGCAAGCACCTGCACCTGCCGGTCCAGTCCGGGTCGACGCGGGTCCTGGGCATGATGCGTCGACGCCACACCCGCGAACAATACTTGGAGACCGTGCAGAAGATCCGCGAGACTATCCCGGACGTGCAGCTATCGACCGATATGATTGTTGGCTTCCCGGGGGAGACGAACGCGGATTTCGAGCAAACGCTGTCACTCACTGAAGCCGTGCGGTACCACAGCATGTTCTCCTTCAAGTACTCCGAGCGGCCGAATACGCTGGCCTCCAGGCGGATGCCGGACGATGTGGGGGAGGACGAGAAGACGCGACGGATCGTGGCGCTGCAGCAGACGCAGCGGCGCATCCAGTGGGACCTGCACGAGCAGGCGGTCGGCCGCACGGTCGAGGTGCTCGTGGATCACACGAGCCGCCGGCGCGAGTGGGAGCTGTCGGGGCGCACCGCCGGCAACACCGTGGTGAACTTCCCGGGCGATCCGTCGCTGGTCGGACAGCTGGTTCCCGTGACCATCCGTCGCGCGGGACCAAACAGCGTATGGGGCGAGTTGGCGAACGGCGCGTGCGCCACACCGGCGCACGCGGTTTCGGCGACGGGTGTCGCCACGCAGGACCGAGGATAGGGCCATGATCGAAATGAACATCAAGGGGCTCATGGTGGATCCCATCACGAACATGCCCATCATCATCCTGCGCGACCCGGAGGGGCAGAAGGTGCTGCCGATCTGGGTCGGGGTGTTCGAGGCCAATGCCATCGCGCTGCAGATCGAGAACATCCAGACGCCGCGCCCGATGACGCACGATCTGCTCCGCAACGTGATCCAGGATCTCCAGGCGGCGGTGGAGAAGATCGTCGTGTGCGATCTCAAGGAGAACACCTTCTACGCGCTCATCCACCTGCGGACGCCTGGCGGTCCTGTGGCCATCGATGCACGCCCGAGCGACGCCATCGCCCTGGCCCTCCGCACGCGCGCGCCCATCCTGGTGGAGGAGAAGGTCATCGACAACGCCAAGACGGTGGACTTCACCAACGAGAAGCAGGACAGCGACCGGCTGCAGCAGTGGCTCGAGTCGCTGGACCCCGACGATATGGGAAAGTACAAGATGTAGCGAGTCGGCCGGCCGACAATCTGCGCAACTCCCTGTAATTCTGAGACTTAGCATGAACGGCCGCGGGAAATTCCCGCGGCCGACATCGTCTTCCTTGACGGCACGCGCGGGGGTTCCTACAATGCTGAGGACCCGCACACTCCTGCGCGATGATTCTCGCCATTGCCAATCAGAAGGGGGGCGTCGGCAAGACGACGACGGCCATCAACCTTGCGGCAGCCCTCGCGCTGCGCGGCCGGAAGACTCTGCTCATCGATCTCGACCCGCAGGGCAACAGCAGCATGTCGTTCATCGACGTCCGCGCCTTCGAGCGGAGCATGTACGACGTCTTCGTGGATCCCCAGATCCACCTGAGCGATGTCATCGTGCCCACGGCGCTACCGCACCTGTCGGTGGCGCCGGCCCGCATCGCCCTCGCCAAGCTCGAGGCCCGAATGGTGGGAGAGCTCGATGCGCCCTTCCGGCTGAAGGACGAGCTCGCCGCCGTCCTGCCGGCCTACGACCACGTCGTCATCGACTGCCCGCCGGCCCTCGGACTGCTCACCGTGAACGCCCTGGTCGCATCCACGCATCTGCTGATTCCCATCCAGTCGTCCTATTTCGCCCTCGAGGGCACCGACGACCTCCTCGAGACCTTCGAAAAGGTCCGGCAACGACCGAACCCCGAGCTCCAGATCCTCGGCGTCGTCATCACGATGCACGACAGGCGCACGGCGCTGGGGCGAGACATCCAGGAGCAGATTCGGAAGGTGTTTGGAGACAAGGTCTTCCGAACCGTCATCAGCAAGAGCGTGCGCCTGGAGGAGAGCCCCGCGTACCGCGAGTCGATCTTCACCTTTGCCCCCGAGTCGAGCGGCGCGACGGAGTACTACAGCCTGTGCGAGGAGGTGATGGACCGTGTCTAAGCGAGGCCTGCCCGAGACCCTGCGCATGCGCCACGACGCGCACTACGTCGAAACCCTGGCCGCTCCCTCCGGTACCCCGGTGGGACGCATGGTCCCCATCGAGAGCGTGGACCCGAACCCTGACCAACCCCGGCAGGCCATGGGCGACCTCTCCGAGCTCATCTCGTCCGTTGCCGAGAAAGGCATCATCGAGCCGCTGGTCGTGCGCCAGAAGGGCTCCCGATACCAGATCGTGGCCGGTGAACGGCGCTACCACGCCGCCGTCCAATCGGGGCTCATGCAGTTGCCGGTCGTCATCCGGGACGTGGACGACACGGAGATGCTCGAGCTCGCGCTGGTCGAGAACATCCAGCGCAAGGACCTGACCCCGTTCGAAGAGTCCGAGGCCCTGCAGAGCCTGGGCCAGCGCTGCGGGTACACGCACGAGGATCTCGCCAAGCGCCTGGGGAAGTCGCGCACGTCCATCACGGAATCGCTGTCCCTGAATTCGATCCCTGCCGACGTCCGGAAGGTGTGCCGCCTGGCAGGCATACACAACAAGTCGCTCCTGCTGCAGGTCGTCCGACAGGGCGACCCGCAGAAGATGCTGGCCCTGGTCGAAAAGATCGCCAGCCAGGGCGGGGCTACCCGCGAGCAGCTCCGGAAGGCCGCCCAGGCCCCGAAACCTGGTCGTCCGAAGGCGTTCGTCTTTGCCTTCAAGCCTCCCAGCAAGGCCTTCAACCTGCGCCTCAGCTTCAACAAGAAGAACGCCTCGAGGGACGAGATCATCGCCGCGCTCGAGGCCATCCTGAACGACCTCCGTAAGCAGTAAGGGGGGCACCGCTTGCACGCCGTGGGCCGACGGGGCCCTTCGGGTGGGCGATGCGCGTAGGTCCTTCAGGTAGGCCCTTCGGGCAGGCGCTGCAGGTGGGCCCTTCGGGTGGGCCCGGGCGTCGCGGGCGTTCGATGCAGAGTTCTCGCAGGCTTTTTCCAATTTAGTTAACATAATACTTATTATCAGACTCAATTACTTTAGCGAGCATAACCGCCATGTTGATGTTTTGCGAGCTGCTATTCTGGGATTTGACCTGAGACCGCGAGGCTAAGACCGCCAGGCAATCGCGGCTGACGCCAGCGTCCCCGCACCGCGCCTGCGAAGCGCGGCACCCGCCCACCGCAGGCTCCACGCGAAGCGCCTACCTGACGGGCCCACCCGAAGGGCCTACGCGACGCGCCTA
>JBFWQE010000166.1:0-11778 GCA_050249615.1 Vicinamibacterales bacterium | reverse complement strand
GCGCCGGCACGGGTCCCCTCGTGGGCGGCGGAGCCGGATCGGGACGCCAGGGCCTCGAGGGCCTCGGCCGTGCGGGCGACGAGGCGATCCGTGCTGAACAGGCCAACCACGCGCGCCCGCGCGGCCAGGCCGCGCGCGGCGCGCGCTTCCCGGCTCTCGGCCAGCAGCCGGTCGCACGCGTCGGCCAGCGCCAGGTCGTCGCGAGTGGCGACGACCACACCCGTGTCGCCCACCAGCGTGGGCCCGTCGCCTGCGCGCGTGATCGCGCACGGGGTCTCGCAGGCCATCGCCTCGGCAACCGCGTTGGGCATGCCCTCGCGGTCCGAGCTCAGGACGAGGCAATCGAGCGCGCTGTAGACGGCGGGCATGTCGTCTCGCGGACCCGCCCAGGTGAGCGACGCGCCCAGGCTCCGTGCCGCGGCAGACTGGCGAAGCGATGCCGCGTAGGGCGATGACGCCTCGCCCACGACGACGAAGCGGCAGCGCGGCGCCCGCGCGTGGAGCCGCGCGGCCGCCGCCAGGAACACCTCCGGCGCCTTGGTCGGGTCGACGCGCGCCACCAGCCCCACCAGCGGCTCGTCGCGCGCGGCGCCCCATTCGGCGCGCACCCGGAGCCGGCCCTCCTCGTCACGGCGGAACCGGTCCACGTCCACGCCGTTGGGGATCACCAGCTCGGACCGCGGACGATAGCCCGAGCGCCGATGCTCGGCCGCGCCGGCCTCCGAGTTGTAGATGATGAGATCGACGAAGCGGGACAGCCGGGCGCTGGCGAGGAAGCTGGCCCGGTGCGACCAGTCGTATCGCGAGAAGTCAATCGATGCCGAGCGGATGCCCCATGCGACGCGGGCGCCGTGCGTCCGGCCGAGCAGCCACGCCAGCTCGTTGGCCACGCCGAGATAGCCGTGCACGACCTGGGGACGCCGGCGGCCCACCTCCCGCCATGCGCGCCACAGGAACCGGGCGACGTCCCACCGGCCGCCTTTCTGCAGGGACACCAGCTCCACCCCGGCCTCCGCCAGCAGCGGCTCGAGCGCGCCGCCGCCGTAGAAGATGAGCACGCTGACGGAGAACCGGTCGCGTGGCAGGCGGCGGGCGAGCTCCACCAGCTGGCGCTCGGCGCCCCCGCGATCGAGCGAGCGGATGAGGAACGCGACCCGAGTCATGCCGGCGGCGACCTGCGGCGGGCGACGAACACGATGTTCTCGTTCCGCCCATGGGCTCCCGCGAGCGAGAGCAGCTTCTTCGCCGCGGCCACGCCGCGCCCCTTCCAGTTGAGCGCCTGCCAGTCCACGAAGGCGACGATGTCGGCGTGCTCGACCGTGAGGGTCGTGGAAAGGGCGGCCCGCATCTGCGCCACGGTGAAGGCCTGTTGATGCCCCCAGCGGTGGAACTGCTCGCCGCAGTGCGGGCAGACCACGCGCTGCTCGTCGAGGTTCTCGTCGAAGGGCACCGTCCCGTACAGCCGGCCTTCGGGGCGGAGGACGCGGCTGATCTCGGGCAGCGCTGCCTGGAGCTGCCCGGCCGTGAGGTGTTCGAAGACCTCCGAGCAGAACACGGCGTCGAAGGATGCCTCGGCGTAGGGCAGCGCCTCGATGAGGCCCTGTCGGGCCCGGATGCCGAGAGCCAGGCTCCGGGCGACCGCGTCCGCGCTCGGGTCCAGGGCGTCCACCTCCCATCCGCGCGCCATTGCCAGGCGCTCCAGGGTGGCGTCCCCGATGCCGACGTTGAGGACGCGGAGCGGACGGCCGCCGGCGGCCCGGGCGGCGCGCCCGAGCAGGAAGGCGAGCCGCGGCCCGGCCGACGCGAAGCGGTGCAGCCCCACGCTCTGGTAGTGGTCCCAGATCCGCTGGTTGCTCATGGAATCCGCACCGCGTGTCGCCGTCTCACGTGGAGGAGCAGCATCGTGAAGGAAGCCAGGTACATCAGGCTGGTGGCGAGGGCGATCCCCGGCAGGCCCATATAGCGTATCAGCACGAGGTTGAGCACCGCGTTCAGCAGCGTGTTGACGAGCGAGATCCAGGTCAGGGCACGCGTGGATCCCAGGGCCGTCACGAGCCGCACCAGGACGATGCCGGCCACGTAGAAGGGAATCTGCAGGGCCAGGAATGCCTGCACGTCGGCCACGAGCGCCGTGTCCGCGCCCGTGAACGATCCGCGCTGGTAGACGAGTGCGACGATCGGCGCCGACCACACCGTGAGCACGGCCACGACGGGCAACGAGGCGAGGCCCACGATGAGCAGCCACCGCCGCACGACGTGGCGCAGCCCGCCCATGTCGCCGCGCGAGACGAGTAGCGAGAAGTATGGCACCACGGCGACGCCCAGCGCGCCCGTCCCCAGGCTGGTGATCACGGCCACGAGACGGTTGCCGTACTCGAGGGTCGCGACGCTGCCGGGCAGCAGCGCGGCCGCCATGGCCTGGTCCACGACGGTGCTGCTCGCCATCAGCACCGATCCCGCGGCGACGGGCAGCCAGTACCACAGGAGGCGCCGCAGCTCCGGGTCGTCGCGCATCCCTGGTGGCAGCAGCCCGACGCCGGTCGAGCGCAGCAGCCACCCGAGGCATGCCGCCTCGAACACGGCGCCCGCCACCATCGCGAGGGCCAGGCCGTGGATGCCGAGCCCGGGCGCCCAGATCAGGACGGCAATGGTGATGGCCGGCGTCGCCGCCGCGGAGAGGCTGACCACGCCGAACTTCTCGTCGGCGACCAGTGCCGCGCCCCAGAGGGTGCGCACGCCCATGGCCACGACCATGGGCACGAGCCACCACATGAGCCCGGCGGCGAGCCCGCGCTTGGCGGCGTCGAAGCCGGCCGCGATGAAGGGCAGGTAGGACGGCGCCGCGGCGGTGAGCGCGATCATCGCGACCGCAAGGCCGGCGGCCGTCCACGCCACGGCGGCGGCGAGGAGCTGCGCGGACGCGCGCGCGCCGCGCCGCTCGCGGAGATCGACGTAGACGGGCACCAGCGCGGCCCCGAGTGAGCCCGCCAGCACGTTGACGATGAAGCCGGGCACGAGGAGCGCCACGACGAAGGCGTCGAAGTCGTCGCCGGTGCCGAACCGGGAGGCGGTGACGACTTCCTTTCCGAACGTGACGGCCTTGACCGCCAGCGTCATCGCCAGGATCGTGACGCTGGCACCCAGGATCCGGCGGTTGACCGAAGGGCTCGTCGGCGGTTCCAGAGATTACAATCATACCTGTTCTCGATGCATGCACGCCGGCTCCTCCACCTCGTTGGAACGTCCCGCGTGGGCGGCACGGAGCGCTTTCTCTCCTCTCTCACAGCCGGTCTGCGACAGGCGGGCTGGATCAACGGCATCGCGGTCCTCGAGGCCCCCGGCCCGCTGGCCGAGGCCTACGCGCGCGCGGCCGACGAAGTGCGGCACCTCGATGTCGGCTCGCGAGGCGTGGTCGGCGCCTTGCGTGAGTGGCGGGCGCTGGTCCGCACGTTCGCGCCCGACATCGTGATCCTGTACGGCTTCAGGGCCAACCTGCTGGGCCGCGTCGCCAGCGGGGCCGTGCCGGTGGTCAGCGCGCTGCGCAGCGTGTACATCGACGAGCGCGGCACGCGCGTGGCGCGATGGCTGGATCGCGCCACGTTTCACCGGGTGGATGCCTGCATCGCCAACTCGCAGGAGGCCATCCGCCGGCACCTGGCGGCCGGCTTCCCGGCCGATCGGTTCGTGTGGATCCCGAACGGCATCGACGTCTCGCGGTTTCGCGGCGTGTCCCGCGAGCGGGCCCGCGAGCGCATGCACGTGTCGCGTGACCAGCGCATCGTGCTGAGCGTCGCGAACCTGAAGCCCGTGAAGAACCACGGCGTGCTGCTCGAGGCGTCGCGGGCCCTGCACGACGCCGGGGTGCACCACCGGCTCTGGCTCGCCGGCGAGGGGCCCCAGCGCGGCGCCCTCGAGGAGCGGGCCCGCGCCCTTGGCATCCTGTCCCACGTGGACTTCCTGGGCGCCGTGCCCGACCCCCTGGACTGCTATGCGTGCGCCGACGCGTTCGCGTTGACGTCGGACTACGAGGGCACGCCCACCGCGCTGATCGAGGCGTTCGCCGCCGGCGTGCCGGTCGTCGCCACACGCGTGGGGGACGTGCCCGCGATGTGCGCGGGCGGTGCGGGCCTCGTGGTGCCGCCACGGGATGCCGCCGCCACGGCGCGCGCGCTCGAGGCGGTGTTGACCGATGCGGATCTCGCGGGCCGCCTCCGGGCCCGTGGCGCCGACGCGGCCGCGCACTACAGTACGGGCGCGATGGTGAGCCGCTATGCGCGCGTGCTCGAGGACGTGGCCGAGGGACGCCCGCCGTCCGTAGCCGTCGAAGCGGTGGCCGGATGATGGCACGCATCCGAGTCCTGCGCGTCATCGCCCGCCTCAACATCGGCGGCCCCGCCATCCACGCCACCCTGCTCACCGAACGCCTGGACCCGGCCCGCTACGACTCGCGCCTCGTGGCAGGGACCGTCGAGCCCGGGGAGGGCGACTACCTCGGCCTCCATCAGCGGGCGGTGCCCGGCCTCGTCACCATTCCCGCCCTCGGCCGCGAGATTCGCGGGCCGTCGGACCTGCGAACGCTCATGTCGCTCGTCCGCATCATCCGCGAGTTCAAGCCCCACATCGTCCACACCCACACCGCCAAGGCCGGCGCCGTCGGGCGCGCGGCCGCCCTGCTGTGCGGCGTCCCGGTCGTGGTGCACACCTTCCATGGCCACGTGCTGCGCGGCTACTTCTCTCCCGCGAGGACCCGCCTGTTCGTGGCCATCGAACGGTGGCTCGGGCGCCGGAGCTCGGCCCTCGTGGCCGTGAGCCCGAAGGTGCGCGAGGAGCTCCTCGAGCTTGGCGTGGGACGCCCCGACTCCCTGCACGTCGTGCCGCTCGGCCTGGAGCTGCAGCGGTTCCGGACCCATGACGAGCCGCGTGCCGGGGCGCGCGCCGCGCTCGGCCTGCCCGACGACGCCTTCGTCACCAGCATCGTCGCGCGGCTGGCGCCCATCAAGGCCCACGAGGTGTTCCTCGACGCCGCCCGGCGCTTTGCCGAGGTGCATCCGCGTGCGATGTTTCTCGTCGTCGGCGACGGCGAGCGCGGCGCCGCATTGAGGGCTGAAGTCGCGCGCCAGGGGCTCGACGGCCGGGTGCGGTTCCTGGGATGGCGCGCAGACCTCGAGCGCATCTACCGTGCGTCGGACGCCGTTGCGCTCACGTCGAGGAACGAGGGGTCACCCGTGGCCCTCATCGAGGCCATGGCCGCGGGGTGCCCGGTCGTGTCCACGCGTGTCGGCGGCGTGCCGGATGTCGTCACCCACGGGGAAACCGGGCTCCTGGTCGAGATGGACGACGCCGCGGGCATGGCCAACGCGCTGGGGCGACTGGCCTGCGACCGCGCGCTGGCGGGCCGGCTTGGCGCCGCCGCGCAGGCGCGTGTCATCGAGCGGTACGACGCGGCGCGCCTGCTCGAGGACGTGGATGCCCTGTACACGACCTTGCTCGAACGAGCGGGGGTGAAGCCGTGATGGCCATCGCCTGGCCGGCCGTCGCGGCCTTCGGGCTGGCCATCCTGCTGACCGTGCTCATCAAGCGCGTCGCGCTGGCCGCGGACATCGTGGCCGTGCCCAAGGCGGACCGGTGGCACCGCGGACGCATTCCCCTCCTCGGCGGCGTGGCCATCGCCGGCGCCGTCGTGATGGTCGCCGCGCTCGTGCCCGGGCGGTCCGGCCAGGCCTGGCTGCTGATTGCCGCCTCCACCGTGCTCGCCATCGTCGGTCTCGTTGACGACGTGCGGCCCATCCGCCCGCAGACCAAGCTGGTGGCGCAACTGCTGGTGGCCTCGGTGCTCGCCGGGTCCGGGTTGACGCTCGGGCTCACGCAGGTGGCCGCCCTCGACCAGCTGATCACCGTCGTGTGGCTGGTGGGCCTGTCGAACGCGTTCAACCTGCTGGACAACATGGACGGCCTGGCCGCGGGCATCGGCTTCATCGCCTCGGCCTTCCGCCTCGTGTTCTTCCTGCAGGACGGCAACATCGAGGGCGCCATCCTGGCCGGTATCCTCTGCGGCGCGCTGGCGGGCTTCCTCGTCTTCAACTTCCAGCCGGCCTCGATCTTCATGGGCGACACGGGGAGCCTCTTCATCGGGTTGATGGTGGGGGGCCTGAACGTGCTGGGGCCGCTGGCGTACTCGCGCGGCACCTTCTCGGTCCTCGTGCTCCCGGTGCTGATGCTGCTGGTGCCGCTCTTCGACACGACGTTCGTGACCATCGCGCGCACCATCGCGGGCCGATCGGTGGCCCAGGGCGGGCGGGATCACACGTCGCATCGCCTCGTGGCGATGGGCCTCTCGGAGCGCGGCGCCGTCCTCATGCTGTGGGGCATCGCGACGGCCTCGGGACTGGTCGCGGTGCTGTCGTACCGTTACGGGCTGCCCTACACCGTCACCCTGGTCGGGCTGGTCGCGGTCGGGGTGCTGGTGCTGGCCATCCAGCTTGGCCGACTGCGTGTGTATCCCGAGACCGGGAGGGAAGTGCCGCGGTTCGTGGCGGCGCTCGCCGACTTCCAGTTCAAGCGCCAGGTGGCCACCGTCCTCATCGACACGGCGCTCATCGTGATGGCCTACTACACGGCCTACCTGCTGCGGTTCGAGGGGAACCTCGAAAGGGAGCTCCCCGCCTTCTCGCGATCGTTCCTCATCGTGCTGGCGTGCCAGCTGGCCGCCCTTGCCCTCTTCCGCACCTACCAGGACCTGTGGCGCTATGCGGGGCTGCACGACATGCTGAACCTCGCCCGGGCGGCCACGGTGGGCACGGCGGCGGCGGTCCTGGCCCTGGTGTACCTCGAGCGCTTCGAGGGCTACTCCCGCGCCCTCTTCGCCATCCACTGGCTGCTGCTGCTCGGGTTGCTGGCGGCCAGCCGCCTGTCGTTCCGCGCCATCGGCGAGCTGCTGGCCGGGCCCGCCCACGGCGCGACCCGGACGCTCATCTACGGCGCGGGCGCCGGCGGCGTGATGGTGCTCCGCGAAGCCCGCACGAACCGCGCGCTGGACTGGCACGTCGTGGGCTTCCTGGACGACGACCGCGAGAAGCAGCGGACGAGCGTCCACGGCATGGCGGTGCTCGGCGGCATCGAGCAGCTGCCCAGGCTGCTGGCCGAGCAGCAGATCGAGCAGGTGGTGGTGTCCACCTCGACGCTCGATGGGCCACGGCGCGCCGAGCTCCGGCGGCTGTGCGCGGAGGCGGGCATTCAGGTGGTCCAGGCCTCGCTGCAGTTCAAGGCCGATCCGCTCGGCTGATCGCGCCGGAGGCCTGGCCGCGGCCGCCACGGCCAACTGTGTGAGGGGGATTCCCGTCCAAGGGATCCACCATGCTCCACGACCTCCGCCACGCACTCCGACAACTCCGCAAGCGCCCCGGGTTCGCCGCCGTGGCCATCGCGACCCTCGGGCTGGGCATCGGCCTGGCGGCGGCGATGTTCGGCCTCGTGCAGGGCGTCCTGCTGTCCCCGCCCCCGTACC
Source organism: Vicinamibacterales bacterium (assembly GCA_050249615.1). GTDB lineage: Bacteria > Acidobacteriota > Vicinamibacteria > Vicinamibacterales > UBA2999 > VFZN01. Next base: position 4,274 of record JBFWQE010000166.1, on the reverse strand, counting down.
AGGACCCCGATCGGCTCGTGCTGATCACGACGGAACGCGCGGACGGGCCCTACCGGCGAGGCTCGTCCGTGGCGCACTGGGTGGCCTGGCGCGAGGCGCGCGCCATCGAGCCGCCCGCGCTGTACCGGTGGACGTTCTCCTTTCTCGTGCGGAACGAGGGCAGCGAGTCGATGGGCGGGATGGTCGTCACGCCGGACTACTTCCGCACGCTGGGCCTGGCGCCAGTGCTGGGCCGCGGGCTGACCGCGGAGGACGCCGCCCGCTCCGTGGGGGAAGCCGGCAGCATCGTGATCGGCCATCACCTCTGGCAGCAACGGTTTGGCGGCACCCCGGACGTGATCGGGCGTTCCATCCAGCTGAGCCGCGTGCGGACGCCGATGACCATTGTCGGGGTGATGCCGGAGGGCGTGCGCTTCCTGCCGGATCCCGGCGCCGCCAGCGAGCCCAACTACGATCTGAACGCCCGCGTCGACTTCTGGCTGGCGATGGCCCCCGACGAGTCGCGGCCCCGCTCCCAGGCGGGCAACGCGGTGAGCCGGCTGCGTCCGGGCACCACCATCGAGCAGGCCCGCGCCGAGATCGCGGCCATTGCCGACGGCGTGGCCGGGGCCGACACGGCCTTCGAGGGCCTCTCCGGCGCCGTCACGCCGCTGCTCGACGCGCTCAACCGAGACGCCCGCCGGCTAATCGTGCCGCTGTTCGGATCGGTGATGCTCGTGTTCTTCATCGCGTGCGCGAACGTGTCGGGACTGCTGCTCGCACGCGCATTCGAGCGCCAGCAGGAGTACACGCTCCGGTCGGCCCTTGGCGCGGAGCGGTGGCGGCTGATTCGGCTGGTGCTGGCCGAAAGCCTCGTGCTGGCGCTCGTCAGCGCGATCGCCGGCGGCCTGCTGGCCGCGGGCATCGTCCGCGGTCTCGACGCGATTGCGGGCCGCGCGGTGCCCAGGCTCGACGCGGTGAGCGTCGGCCTTCCAGTGGTGGCCTTCGGGCTGATCGCGGCCGTGATGGCCGCCGTCGTTTCGGGCATCCTGCCCGCGCTTCGCACCTCGTCGGTCCGTCAGCTGCCGCTCATGGGATCGCGCGGCACGGCGAGCCGCGCCGACCGCCGGTGGCTGGGCGCGGTGGCCGTCCTGCAGATCGTCCTCACGATCGCGCTGCTCGGCGGGGCGGCCCTGCTGGTGCGATCCGCCGGGTATCTCGACGGCGTGCACCCCGGGTACCGGACCGAGCGCATCCTCGCGATGACGGTCACCGCCGTCCAACCCAATCAGTGGCGGGCCTTTCACACGCAGGCGCTCGAGCGCGTGGCGGCGCTGCCGGGAATCAGCCATGCGGCCTTCGCCTGGGGCGTGCCGCTCACGGGGAACAAGTGGCCTGCGGACGTGGACATCCCGGGCCTGCCGGGTGCGGCGCGGCTCGCCGAGCAGGTCAGCCTTCCCCTGAGGGCCGTGACACCCGGCTATTTCGATCTGTTCGGGATCGCGCTCGTCGAGGGCCGGGGGTTCCGCGATTCCGACAACGGCGACGCGCCGGCCGTGGCCATCGTCAACGAAGCGCTCGCGAGGCGCTACTTTGCCGACGGGGGCGCCGTCGGGCGCCGGATGCACTACACGGGGCGGCCCGACGAGTCGGTGGAAATCGTCGGCGTGGTGGCGGACACGCGCACCGAGGCGCTCGGCGTGGAACCCGAGCCCGAGATCTACATGTGCCTCTGGCAGAACGGGGCGTTCTCGAAGCACCTCGTGCTCCGCACGGAGGCCGATCCGCTGTCGGTGGCCGCCTCCGTTCGCGACGCGATCCGCGAGGTGGATCCCACCGCCGCCGTCGAGCACGTCACCACGATGGACGAGATTCGCCGGGCGTCGCTGGCGCCGCAGCGGTTTGCGACGAGGCTGCTCGCGGGCTTCGCCGTCGCGGCGACCCTGCTGGCCGCCATCGGCCTCTACGGCGTCCTGTCGCTCTCGGTCGGCGCGCGGACGAAAGAGATCGCGGTCCGGCGCGCCGTGGGCGCTCAGTCCCACCAGATCGTCTCGCTGGTCGTGACCGAGGTGCTGCGGATGATGGCCGTCGGGCTCGCGCTCGGTGCACTGGCGGCGGTGGCAATGGGCCGCGGGCTTCGGGGCCTGCTCTACGGCGTCAATCCCGGCGATCCCGTGGCGATCGCCTCCGTCGCGGTCCTCTTCACGCTGGTCGCTGCCCTGGCGGCCCTCGTCCCCGCGCGGCGCGCGGGACAGGTGGATCCGGTGATCGGGCTGCGCGAGGAGTAGGCTATAACCACTGCACCATGCTTCGTGCCGCCTTCGTCCTCCCCGCGCTGGTCCTGCTCGCGCTCTCGAACACGCTCGCGCAATCGTCGCTGCCCACGCCTGAATCGGTGCTCGGCCACCGCGTCGGCGCCGACTACAAGGTGGCCACCTACGACGAGACCGTGGCCTACTTCCAGAAGCTCGATGCCGCGTCCGACCGCCTGACGATGATGCCGGCGGGGAAGTCCACGGAGGGGCGCACGTACTGGCTGGCGGCGATCTCGTCGGCCGCGAACCTGGGGAAGATCGATCGCTATCGGGAGATCGCGCGCCGGCTTGCGCGGCCTGCTGGGATGAACGAAGACGAGGCGCGGCGGTTGGCCCGCGAGGGGAAGGCCATCGTCCACATCGACGGCGGGCTGCACGCCACCGAGGTGGCGGGACCGCAGCACACCATGCAGCTCGCCTACGACCTGCTGGCGAAGGCGGACGATCCCGAGTACGCGCACATCTTCGACAACGTCATCCTGCTGCTGTGGCCCACGATCAACCCGGACGGCCAGCAGATGGTGGCGGAGTGGTACCGAGGGAACGTCGGCACGCCCTTCGAGGTGGCACCGCTGCCGCGGCTCTACCAGGAGTACGTCGGCCACGACAACAACCGCGACGGCTACATGCTGAACATGATCGAGTCGCGCGTGATGGAGCACGCGTGGCGGCAGTGGGAGCCGCAAATCATCCACGTGCACCACCAGAGCTCGCCGTTCCCGACGCGCATCTGGCTGCCGCCCTTTGCCGAGCCCATCGCCACCCAGGCGCCGTACCTCATCTCGCGCGAGATCAACATGATCGGGATGGCGATGGCCAAGGGCCTCGAGGAGCGCGGCCAGGTGGGCGCCACGCACATGGGCACCGGCTTCGACGCGTGGTACCCCGGCTACATCGACTACAAGCCGGTGTTCCAGAACATCGCGTCGTACTGGACCGAGACGGCGCTCTATTCCTATGGCACGCCGCGGCTGTACACGATGAACGACTACCCGCAGAGCATGCGGGACCTGCGCCCGCAGGCCCTCTACACGAGCCCGTGGCCCGGCGGGTGGTGGCGGCTGCGGGACGCGGTGGAGTACATGGAGACGGCGTCGCTCTCCGTGCTGGACTACGCGGCGCGCTACCGCGAGTCGGTGCTGATGAACCGGTACCGCGCGGGCCGTTCGCAGATCGAGAAGTACACGAAGGCGCCGCCCTATGCGTACTTCGTCCCGCAGCAGCAGCGGGACCCGGTGGCCGCCGTGGAGCTGCTGCGCCGCCTGGCGTTCCAGGGGATCCGCGTGTCGCAGCTCGCCTCGCCCGTCACGGCCGACGGCGTCACCTACGCGGCCGGCACGTGGGTCGTGCCGATGGACCAGGAGTTCGCGGAGACGGTGCGGCAGGTGATGGACGTGCAGCGCTACCCGGATCTCCGAGAGTCGCCCGACGGTCCGCTCGAGCAGCCGTACGACGCCGCCGGCTGGACGTTGCCGTTCCAGATGGGCGTGTCGGTCACGGCGCTGACGACGCCGATGAGCGCCGAGCTGCGGGCGGCCATGAAGCCGCTCGGCGCCGAGCTGCCCGCGAATGGCCCGGCGGCGCCGTACGATCCAGGCCCAACCGACGTGGCGCCGTTCGACAGCGCGCCCGGCGTGGGCTTCGACACGAACAGCGTGGCGGCGGCCATCGTCCCGCCGGCGGGGAAGGCGACGGGGACGGGCCCCGCGCTGGCGCTGGAGCCGGCGGAGAACAACACCTTCGCTGTCCTGAACCGCGCATGGCAGTTGGGCGCGCGGGTGGTCCGCGCGGGTGCGACGGGTGCACCAGGTGGACCAGGTGCACCAGGTGCATCAGGTGCATCAGGTGCGGCAGGTGCAACAGGTGCGGTGCAGCGCTACGTGGTGACCGGGCTCACCCCGGCGCAGCAGGACGAGCTGGTGAAGGCCTACGCGCTGCAGGCGGAGCGGGTCGCGGCGCCGCGGGGCGCGCGGGAGCTGA
>JBFWQE010000165.1:2476-11796 GCA_050249615.1 Vicinamibacterales bacterium | reverse complement strand
ATCTTGCGCAGGCCGAGAAGGCGCTCGCCGCGGCGCCAGCGGATCCCGAGGCGCTCATCTGGCTGGGGCGCCGCCAGGCGTACCTCTGGCGCTACCGGGACGCCATCGCCACGTTCACGAAGGGGATAGAGCAGTACCCGGACAATCCGAAGTTCTACCGGCATCGCGGCCATCGCTACATCTCGACCCGGCAGTTCGACAAGGCACAGGCGGACTTCGAGAAGGCGGTGTCCCTCATCAAGGGCAGGCCTGACGAAGTGGAGCCCGACGGCGCGCCGAACCCGGCCGGCATCCCCCGCAGCACGCTGCAGTTCAACATCTGGTATCACCTCGCGCTGGCCCACTACCTGCAGGGCCACTACGACCAGGCCTACGACGCGTGGGCGGAGTGCATGAAGGTATCGAACAACGATGACTCGATCGCGGCGACGTCCGATTGGATGTGGATGACACTGATGCGCCTGGGCCGCAAGGCCGAGGCCGCGAAGGTCCTGGAGCGCATCACGCCGAAGATGGACATCCTCGAGAACCAGTCGTACCACCGGCGGCTCCTCATGTACAAGGGCCTCGAGAAGCCTGAAGCGCTGCTCGACACCGCCACCGCCGACGACACGACCATCGCCACGCAGGGGTACGGCGTGGGCAACTACTACTTCGTCACGGGCGACACGGCCCGGGCACGGGATGTGTTCGAGAAGGTGGTCTCAGGCGGCGGATGGAACGCGTTCGGGTACATCGCGGCCGAGGCGGACCTGGCGAGGATGAAATAGGGGTGCGGCAGGTGCGGGCAGGTGCGGGCGGGTGCGGGCAGGTGCGTGAGATGGTGAAGGCTCTCGCGCGCGCGGTGCTGCTCGCCGCGGTGTGCCTGCAGCCGGCGGGCGCGCAGCCAGGCGCGGCCCAGCCTGCCTCGTTCGACGTCCTCATCACCGGCGGGCGCATCGTCGACGGCAGCGGGTCGGCGTGGTTCGCCGGTGACATCGGCATCACCAACGGGCGGATCGCGCGCATCGGGCGCCTGGCTGGCGCGGAGGCCACGCGGCGCATCGATGCCAGCGGGTTGATCGTGGCGCCGGGCTTCGTGGATCCGCATGCGCACGCGCGCGAGCGCCTGTTCGAGCTGCCGACGGCCGACGGCTACCTCCTGCAGGGCATCACCACGGTGGTCGATGGCAACGACGGCGGCTCTCCCCTGCCGCTCGCGCCTTTCATCGCCAAGGCGGAGGCCGCCCGCTTCTCGCCCAATCTCGCGCTCTTCGTCGGGCACGGCACGATACGCGAGCAGGTGATGGGCACGGCCAACCGGCGGTCATCGCCCGACGAGCTGGACCAGATGAAGGCGCTGGTGCGCCAGGCCATGCGCGACGGCGCCCTCGGGCTCTCCACGGGCCTGGCCTACATCCCAGGCAACTACGCCACCACCGAAGAGCTGATCGCCCTGGCGGTGGTGACGCGCGAGCACGGCGGCATCTACGTCTCGCACATGCGCGACGAGGGCGGCGGCGTCCTCGACTCGGTCCGGGAAACCATCCGGATCGGCGAGGAGGCGCGTATTCCGGTACAGATCAGCCACCACAAGGTGGGCGGTCGGCGGCAGTTCGGCCAGAGCGTGCAGTCGCTCGCGCTCATCGAGGCCGCCCGCGCGCGCGGCGTGGACGTCACCTTCGACCAGTATCCCTACACCGCGTCGCAGACCGGCTTGAGCCTCATCTTCCCCCGCTGGGCGCTGGCCGACGATGGGCTGAACGCGCGGCTGGCCGACCCGAAGGGGCGCGGCGAGGTGAAGAACGGGATGCTCGACTTCATCGACGAGCGCTTCGGGGATGATCCCTCGCGCATCCAGCTCGTGCGCTGCGGCTTCGATCCTTCGCTGTCGGGCAAGACGATTGCCGACCTGTTGAAAGCTGCCGGCCGGCCGCTCACGCAGTCGGCGACTGCCGACGCCGTCATCGACCTGCAGCTGAAGGGCGGCTGCAGCGCCATCTTCCACGCCTATGACGAGCCCGACGTGGAGCGCCTGATGCGCGCGCCGTTCGGCATGATCGGGTCCGACGGCAGCCTGACGAAGTTGGGCGACGGCGCACCGCACCCGCGCGCCTTCGGCACCTACCCGCGCGTGCTGGGGCGCTACGTGCGCGAGCGGAAGGTCCTCGCGCTCGAAGAGGCCATCCGGAAGATGACCTCCTTCCCCGCCACGCGCCTCGGGCTCACCGACCGCGGGCTGCTCCGCGAGGGTATGGCCGCAGATGTCACCATCTTCGACGCCGCCACCGTCACCGACCGATCCACCTTCACCGATCCCCATCACTACTCGGAGGGCGTGCGCTACGTGCTGGTGAACGGCACCGTGGTCATCGACAACGGCGCGCACACCGGGGCGAGGCCCGGCCGCGTGCTGAGGGGCCCTGCGGCGGGAAGGTAACGCCGCGCGGCCCTGGCCTCTCCGGGAACACGAAGGACACGAAGCGCACGCAGTCACACAGCACGTGGCAAACGGGGTGGATGGGAAGATGGCCTTCGTGGCTTCGTGTCCCCGTGGCGCGTATCAGCGGCCGCGGCCGGCGATCGCAGCAATCACGGCGAAGCTGCCGCGGCGCCAGACGATGTCAGTAGTGAAGCCGGCGGACTGGAGCAGCTTCACCTCGGCGTCCAGCGGCACGTAGAAGTCCTCGTGCGCCCACGCACGCAGGAACGACTCGGCCCGGCGCGGCCCATAGCTCTTCGCCAGGTGCGCGTGCCAGGCCTCACGCCCCGCCGCGGCCAGGGCCCGATTCGACGCGGGGTGGCAGTCCGCGCTCACCAGCGCACCGCCATTTCGAAGGGCCGCCCTCGCGCGCACGTACAAGGCCCTCTTCACCCGGCGCTGCTCGATGTGATGGAGCGCGAAGGATGCCGTCATGCCGTCGCATCGGGGAAGAGGCGCGCGCACGAAGTTGCCGGCGATCAGGGTCGCGGGATGCCTCTTCAACCGGCGCGCGGCCATGCCCAGCATCCCTTCGTCCTCATCGATGCCGACGAGCTCGACCCCGGGAATGGCCCGGGCGACTCGCGCCGCCAGGGCGCCCGTGCCGGTGCCGAGATCCACCACGGTCCGCACCGGTCGCCCCGCCACGACGAGAGCTCCGGCCGCGGCGTCGAGCATCGCCTCGTAGTCCGGGATGAACGTGCGTATACGCGCGTCGTACTCGTTCAATGCAATCTTGAGATGGCTCGATACCGCCACGGCAGGCTCCTGTCAGGCAACGAAGGGCACGAAGGGCGTCCGGTAAGCCTTCCCCGCCTGGCTCGCGTAATTAGGTCATGGCGGGGGCGGGTAGACCCCTGGCGCGCAATGCTAGCCCACATCATGACCATACGCAGGGCCACTCCCTCCGACGTCGCGGCGCTGACGTCGTTCGGACGACGGGTGTACGACGCGACCTTCGCGCCGCACACCAACGCGGAGGACCTGGCGGCGTACCTCGACAGCGCCTATACCGAGGATCGCCAGCGCGCGGAGATCTCCGATCCCGCGATGGACACGCTGCTCCTGGAACAGGACGGCGTTCTTGCCGCGTTCGCGCAGCTTCGGCCGGGAACCGGTGACGGCGTGGAGGGTCCTCATCCCGTGGAGCTGTGGCGCTTCTACGTGGATCCCCCCTGGCACGGCCGCGGCGCGGCGGCCGCGTTGATGGCGGCCGTGGAAGACGCCGCCCGCGCGCGGGGCGCCCGGACACTCTGGCTGGGCGTCTGGGAGCGCAACACGCGCGCGCAGGCGTTCTACCGCAAGCACGGCTTCACCGTCGCCGGGTCGCATATCTTCTGGGTGGGCCGCGACCCGCAACGGGACCTGATCATGGTGAAGGGGCTGGGGGTGTAAGGTTCGCGGGTTCTCGGGTTCTCGGGTTCTGCGGGTTCTCGGGTTCTCGGGTTCTGCGGACTTCTGGGGTTCACAGTTCGGGAGGTGCCTGTGCCAGTTGCGTCCTTCCTCGGCCCTGAGTACGTCTGCGCGATCGGCGTTCTCGTCGTCGCCCTCGGCGGGCCTGCAGCGACTCAGCCCGCGTCGCCTCCGAACCTGCCCAGGCCGACGGGGCCCTTCCCCGTCGGCACGACGTCGTTTCACGTGGTCGACGACACGCGGACCGAGGGTTTCGCCGACACGCCGGAGAAGCGGCAGGTGCAGGTCGTCGCGTGGTATCCGGCAGGCGAGGGCACCGCCCGCAAGACCGCCCCCTACCTGCGTGCCGGGCTCGTGGAGGGTCGCACGTTCGCCGGGCTGATGCGACGGCCCGAGGACGCGTTCGACTACCTGGCGCGCGTGGAAACGCACGCGATGGTCGATGCGCCTCGGCGGCAGGGCTATCGCTCACCCGTCCTTCTCTTCTCTCACGGCTACACGGCCATCGCCTCGTCCTACACCGCGCTCCTCGAGGACCTCGCGAGCCATGGCTACACCGTGCTGTCCATCGTTCACCCGTACGAGGCCATGGCCGCCACGCTCGCCGATGGCCGCGTCGTCACGATGCTGGACACCGGGATGCAGATGCGCCAGGGCATCCGCGACGTGCTGGGTGAATGGGAGAAGGAAGACGAGACGATGGCCGCCGTGACGAAGGCAGCGGACGAGGCGGAACGGTTGCGGCTGTTGCGCGGCTACCTGTCCACGCTCACCATCACCGGCACCGCACTCGAGCGCTGGGTGAAGGACACCGCGCTCGTCCTGAACCGGCTGCCGAGCCTGCCGGCGGGGCCCGCCTCGCGGATGGCCACGGGCCTGGACCTGTCGCGCGTCGGCGCCTTCGGCCACTCGATGGGCGGCGTCACCGCGGCCCAGTTCTGCGCGGAGGACACGCGCTGCCGCGCCGGGCTCAACCTGGATGGGATCCCGCAGTACGGGCCCATGATCGACACACCGATGAACCGGCCGTTCCTCATGGTGTACTCAGCCCGCGAGGGACGCCTGGGCGCCAGCGACGTCATCTACAGGCGCGCGGCGAGGCCCTACATCCGCGTCGACGTGGCCGACACGCTGCACAACGATTTCAGCGACATGGTGCTCTGGAGTGGACCGCTCGCCGGCCGGCGCATCTTCGGGGTACGACCCGGGAACGACACCATCGCCGCCACGCGCCAGGTCGTGCGGGAGTTCTTCGACCAGGAATTGCGCGGGCGCCCGTCCGGCCTGCTTGCCGGCGGACGCGTTCTGCCCGGGGTCAGGGTGGTACGGTAGGGTTCTCGGGTTCTCGGGTTCTCGGGTTCTGCGGCTTGCGGTCAGCGTGCCTCGGTGGCCGACGCCGCGGCGGGTGCGACGGGGCGGACGCTGATGCGATAGCCCGTCCAGATGAGCAGCAGGCCGATCAACTCGGTGACGTAGAGCACCTCGGTGTACCCCATGCGGGTGGCGGTCCCGCCGATACCGGGCAGGATGGCGCCAATCGCGATGAGCACGTTCGCCCACATCCGGTGGCGCGTGGACGGGTCGGCGCTGTAGCGCACCGCCGACAGGACGGCGCCGCCAATCAGGAAAATCACCGCATAGAGGTTCACGACCGGGCTGAACAGCCGTACCCAGCCCCATTCGAACACACGGCCCGACAGCCGGTGCGGCTCCACCGCCGCGTAGTCGATCGGGGCCAGGGTCACGGCAATCGCCGCACCGATCACGTACAGGACGAGGAGAGCCGTCAACGCATGTGCCGTCTTCCGCTTCAACAGCAGGTAGACCGAGCCCTGTGCCAGCGGCGCGCCGCCGAGCAGCGCGCCGGTGATGTACCAGCTTCGGAAGACCACCGCGTTCCAGCCAAACAGCGTGGTCCATGCCTCTGTGAAGGTCCCCGCGCCGTAGGTGGCCACGCCAATGGCCCACCACAGCAGGTGCAGCCGCTCCGGAAACGCGCGCCAGCGCCGGACGATCTCCAGCGCGAACGGCACCGCGAGCATCGTGGTGACGATGGGGATGTAGTGCACGAGGCCCGGCCGCATCGCTCTGCCTTCCGCCCTTTTTCTGCCTTCTGCCTTCTGCCTTGGGTCTGCTCAGAACGCCCCGACACTCAGGCCGATGGTGAAACTGCGGCCCCGGGCCGGCGCGAACTGGAAGTGCTCCCGGTAGTACCTGTTGGTGAGGTTCTCGACGGCGAACGTCAGCCCGAGCCGGTCACGTCCTCGCGAGAGGTTCACCCCCCAACCGATGCGCTGCACGGTGAAGCCGTCGAGGGCGAGCAGGTCCTGGGCGATGAGGAACGGCGAGTCGAGCAGCGCCTGCGCCACGCGCGACACCTCGCCCTGCGCGCGGATGCCGTATTCCACCCACCACCGCCCGCTCGGCTCGGTGTAGCGCGCCGCGGCAAACACGCGCGACGGCGTGATGTTGTCGGCTGGCGTGTCGTCCAGCGCCTCGCCGTTGAGCGGGTTGGTGCCGTCGGTGATCGTGCCGCGCGTGAGGGCGCCGGACGTCGAGAGCGTCAGCACCCCGTGCCCGAGCACGATGGGCGCGTCGGCCGAGAACTCCACGCCGGTGATCCGCACGTCGGCGTAGTTGGTCGTCTGCGCCAGCGCCTCGCCGGCCGGCGAGGTGGCAACCACGAGGTCCTGGGCGATGAAATCGTGGTACTGGTTCACGAAGACGTACACGCCGCCCGACACGCGGCCCACCGCGAACTTCGCGCCGGTGTCGAAGTTGTTGCCCGTCTCGGGTCTCACTTTCACGTTCGGGACGATGCTGCCGACGGTGGCGGGACCGGCGAAGAGCATCTCCTCGAGATTGGGGTGGCGGTAGCTGCGCCCGAAGCGGATGAACGGGCTGATGGCGCCGCCCTGGTTGGCGACGAGGCCGATGTCACCGGTGAGCGATCGCCGTGCGTAGGTGGCGCCGGCAGGGTCGGGAAGCGTGGACGGATCGATGGCGGGACGCGCGCCCGCCACGAGCGAGGCCACCTCGTAGCCCGGCGTATTCTCGGTCGTGACGTTGAAGAAGTCGCCGCGCAGGCCGGCGATGACCGACACGTTCGGCCGGATCCGCCACTCGTCCTGTGCGAAGACGGCCACGTCCCTGAGGGCGGCATTGGGCACCCGCACCGGGTTGGCGACGGAGGGCGGTCCCAGCTGCACGGGTGAGGGGAACACCACCGGCGCCGGCCCCCGCGGCCCCATCACCACCTGGCCCACCATCGACGTGGTCGTGGTCGTCGTCCGGCGGTCGCTGCTGCGATCGCGATAGAACGTGAAGCCCGTGGTCAGGAGATGGTTGCGCGCGGGCACGAGAACGGCCTGGAGATCCACGCCCGGCGTCCACACGCGCTGCTCGGTTTCCGAGAGCACGTCGAGCCGCATCACCGCGATCGGGAAGAACACTGTCGGTGTCGGGGCCGGGAACTGCACGGGGAGCAGGTTCTTCAGCAGCCGCTCCGTGCGCTGGTAGTACGCGGTCAGCGACAGGTTGGCGAGCCAGGGCGTCACGGCCTGCGCCTCGTAGCGCGCCGAGACGCGGTCCAGGTTGCTGTGCGGCAGCGACGTGGCGTTGAAGAAGTAGGGATCCGCGAAGTCGGGGAATCCGATGTCGTCCATCCGCCGGCGCTGGTAGCGGATCCGGACCGAGCGGCGGTCGCCCACCTTGATGAGGCTCGACGCGTTCACGAAGTTGCCCCGCGCCTGCGAATTCTGGATCTCGTTGTCGGTGCGGACGTAGGGCGCGTTGAAGGGGTCGGGGAACGCATTGAACCGGAAGCCGAAGTTGTCGTCGATGGTGTCGGCCCGGTCCAGCGCGCCCGACTCGAAGAACGGGCGCGTGTCCTCGACGTCCAGCGCGCCGGCCCTGTAGTTGTCGTAGTCCTCGGCGCCCGCCTGGACGCGAAGAGTGACGCCGGGCGACGTGAACCCGACGGTTCCCGTCCCGCGCATGCCGTTCTCGTTCGAGCTGTAGAAGCCGTTGAAGCCGTACAGGAACTGGGTGTCCGGCGTGAAGCTCGACTCGTTGGTGATGATGTTGATGGTGCCGGCCAGCGCGTCCGACCCGTACATCAGCGTGCCGGCGCCGTTCACCACCTCGAGGCGGCTGACGGCGTCCGGCGAGACGAGCCCGACCTCGGCACCCGTGCGCTCGGTGGCCTGGCGCGCCGTGTTCAGGCGCTCGCCGTCCACCAGGACGAGCAGCCGGGTCGAATCGAGCCCGCGCAGGCGGGGCCGCACGCCGAAGGGCCCGTTCCCCACCGGCGTGATGTTGGCCGCCATCGTGAGCGCGTCGCCGGTCGAGGTCTGGTTGGTCTGCTCCACCGCGGCCTTCGTGATGGTGTCCACGTGGAGCGGAATCTGCTTCGTGTCGCGCTCGGCGCGCGCGGCGGTCACCACCACGGCGGCCGTCACGGAACCGACCTCGAGGCTGAGCGGGACGTCGAGCTGCTGCTCGGCGCTCTCGACGATCACGGTCTGCGCCGCCTCCGCGAAGCCCTCGCGCGTGACGCTGACGAGGTAGGTGCCCGGCGTGGGCGCCTCCACCTCGTAGCGGCCGTCGGCGCCCGTCTCGACCACCACCTCCTGGCGGGTGGCCACGTCGCGCAGCACCACGCGGGTGCCCGCAACAGGAGCGCCGCTCGTATCGGTCACGACCCCGCGAATGGTGGCCGCAAAGGCCGGCAGGCCGCATGTCAGCACCATCGCCGCCATCACGATTCCAGTCCGAATCGCCATCACCTTCACTCCGTCCTGCAGGACGCACGCTCACGTTGCGTGAGCGGGCGGCGCGCGCACGCGCGCGAATACGACACCTCACCGTGGGGGAACAGGCACGAGCCAGGCGCACGGTGGCACCCGGCTGTCTACGAACGCACGAGGGATGGATCGAAGGGCGGGGGCCGTGGGGCGAAGCGGAAGGCGCGTCGGGACTCGAGAGCGCAGGAGGGGCACGATGGGGCCAGCCACCAGACGGGCCGCGTGCGCGCACGGCTGCGGCGGGCCAGGGCCGCCATGAGCAGCAGGCCGAGACCGAACGCAGTCGAAACGGCGGTCAACTGGACCAGGACCGTCACCGCTTCGGGCAACGCGGGTGACTCCGGGTGGTCGGCGCGGGCGGCCACGGCGGGACCGTGGAGCAGGGCGGCAAGCAGCCAGAGCGCCACGGCCTTGCGCCCCCAGAACATCGAGGCGCCCCGGCGGCGGAGGCCGGTCAATGCCGCGACCAGGCCCGCGGCGATGAGCCACCTGAAGATGAGCCCGGGGTCCGCCAGCCGGCCATCCCACCACTGGCTGCCGAACAGCCACGCGTGGAACAGCACGAGCAGGCCGCCTAGGGTGGGGACGGCGCGGCGGAACATGACCGGCAATTCTACTCCGAAGGATTAGACGGACGCAGA
>JBFWQE010000165.1:0-2376 GCA_050249615.1 Vicinamibacterales bacterium | reverse complement strand
GGTGCGAACGGGTGCGGGCAGGTGCGAACGGGTGCGGGCAGGTGCGGGCAGGTGCGGGCAGGTGCCGGGAGGCGATCACCGGCCGGCTGCACGCGTCATGGTGCGCAACCGCTCGCGGCGAGCGACGCCCTCCGGCCAGGTGGACCAGGTGTCCACCGGGCGCGGCACGCGCCAGGTCCAGTTCGTGTCGTTGACAACGCTCGGGGTGTTGATGCGATCCGCCCACCCGAAGACATCCTGCAGCGGGATCAGGCAGAGATACGAGCCGGATTCCAGCAGCGCGCGGACGACCTCTTCGACGGCCTCCGGGCCGAGCTCGACGGCCAGCGGATCGATGTCGTGGGTGCCCGTGGTGGCCACCGAGAGCTCGGGGTAGGACTTCGGGTCGATGGGAGGCTCGCCCGGGTGGTCCCAGTGCCGCTCCCAGCGCATCACCTTGAACCCGGGCACGCCGAGCGCCGTGATGGACTCGCGGACGAACGGCGGCACGGTGCCGAGGTCCTCGGCCACGATCTCTGCACCGCTGGCTGCGAACACGCCGACGAGCGCCTCTCCCAGCCAGCGCTGCTCCGCCTCGTCCGGAGGCTCGAAGTGCGGCGCGACCGCCTTGTCCACCGGCCTCACCCACGTGCGGTAAAGACCCACCAGGTGGTCGATGCGGAACCCGTCGAAGAGATCCGCGTAGCGTCGCGCCCGCAGCCGCATCCAGGCGTAGTTGGTCTGCGCGAGCGCCTGCCAGCGCCAGGGCGGCAGGCCCCAGTCCTGGCCCTCGGGCGCGAAGGCGTCGGGCGGTGCCCCGACGGTGGCGTCGAGCCGGAACTGCTCCTGCCGACGCCAGACGTCGGCGCTGTTCGCGCTGATCATGAACGGCAGGTCGCCAAAGACCCGCGTGGGCCAGGCCAGGCGGCGTGCCTCCGACCATTGCGCATCGGCCACCCACTGGAGGTACTTCCGGTAGGCGATCTCGGCCTGGTGTCCGGCTGCCGCCAGCGCCAGCACGTCGTCGGTCCCGCTGCGGACGGCGGGATCCCACTCCCACCAGGCGCGGTCCCGCTCCGCCGCGAGGAGGGCCCGAAACGCGGCGTACTCGTCCAGCCACCAGGCCTCGCGCGCGCAGAAGAGGTCGAACTGCCTGGCGCGCGGCGTGCCCCGTGCGATCTCGAGGTCGACGAACCGCTGCCACGCGCGGCGCAGCCACTTGTGCTTCAGGCGTCGCACCTCGCGATACATCACGCGCGGCGCGCTCATGACCTCGTCCAGGCTGAGCTGATCTTCGAACTCGAAGGCGAGCTCACCGCCGATGGCCTCGAAGTCGGGCAGGGCGGGCAGGGCGATGCAGGTCGGATCCAGGGCAAAGGAGGTCAGCGCCGAGTACGGCGATCGCTCGTCCTCGGGCAGTTCCAGGATGGGCAGGATCTGGACCGCCGCCTGCCCCGCGTCGGCGGCCCACCGCGCCATCTCCGCGAAATCTGGAAACTCGCCCACGCCCCAGCTGCGGGACGTGATCAGCGAGAACAGCGGCACGCTGATGCCGCTCGTGCGCGTCATGCCTCGCCCCCGCCGGCACGCGCCAGCAGCAGGCCGACGCCGCGATCGAACGCCGCGGGCTCGACGATGAGGCTGAGGACGAGAAAGGCCTCGCGGGCGAAGTCGAAGAAGTACCCGGGGTGGGCGAGCACGCCGTCCTCGCCGATGAGTCTGGCCACCAGTTCCTGTTCCGTCATCAGCGCCGGCACCTGCAGCACCGCGGACCACCCGCCTTCCACCCTCAGCCTCGTGACCGCGGGCCGGCTCGCGCAGGCTTCGCCCAGCGCGTGCAGGTTTCGCCGGATCCGTTCGTGAATGCGCTCGCGCACTACCGCCACGGCGGGCAGCAGCGCCGGCGCGGCGACCTGGATGGGCGTCGAGACCGACAAGTAGCTGTCTGCGATGATCTCATACGCGTGGAGCGCCTCGGCCACGCGGCGCTCCGGGCCACGCCAGGCAATCCAGCCGAGCTTCGCCTGCGGCAGCCCGCCCGATTTCGACAGCCCGCCGAGCGCGCACGTCAGCACCTCGTCCTGGCCCAGCACCGACACCGCCTCGGGCGCGGGCTCGAGTGCGTAGTCGAAGAACACCTCGTCGCCAACCAGTGTGAGATCGTGCGCGGCCGCGAGCTCGACCAGCGCCGCGAGATCCTCCCGGTGCAGGAACGACCCGGTCGGGTTGTTGGGCGACACGACGAGCAACGCGCGCGACCGCGGCGTGATGGCCCGCCTCACCGAGGGAAGGTCGATGCGCCACGTGCCGTGGTACTCGAGCTGATAGGGCGCCGTTGCGACACCTTCCAGGCGCGTGAGGTGATCGAACAGTGGATAGCTGGGCTCGGGGGCGAGC
>JBFWQE010000164.1:0-11834 GCA_050249615.1 Vicinamibacterales bacterium | reverse complement strand
TTCTGGGGTTCTGGAGTCCTTCTCGGGTTCCAGGGTTCTGTCACCGGAGCGCCGGGCCTTCGGCCCCGGCGTCCCTGGCCTCCTGCGCGTCACCGGAGTGTGAAGACAAACTCGAGCTCGACCGAGACGGGGACGGGCTTGCCGTCCTTCCGGCCGGGCTCGAAGCGCCACAGGGATGCCGCTTCGGCGGCGGCCCTGTCCAGGCCGTGCGTGTCGTCGAGTGACTCGACGACCGAGACTCGCCCGACGGAACCGTCGGCTTCGACCACGACGCGAAGTACGACCTGGCCCTGGATCTTCGCGTCGAGCGCCTCCTTCGTGTACTCGGGTTTCACCTCGTGGAGGACACGAGGCTTCTGAGCCGCCTCATCGAAGGAGAGCGGGGCCTGGCCGGCGGACGTCGAAAGCACTGACGCGCGGCCCGGCATGGGCGCGAGTCGCGCCGCAGACGCAGTTGCGCCCGCCACAATCGTCACGGCGATGGACACAACAACCAGGCGATGCTGCTTCGACATCGTCTCAACCTCCCGTTCGAGTCCGGCAATGCGACGAGCGGCGTGGGAACGGCGGATGAAGGCTGGCACTGCCGGCCCTGGAGTGGCCGAGCCAAAGGCCAGCAGCGCTTGGGCGTAGGCGACCTTGTCGCCGGTCAGGGCAATCGTCTGGCGGTCGAGCCACATCTCGCGGGCCAGCTCGACGCGGGACACCAGGACATGGGCCGCAGGGTGGAACCACAGGCAGGCGCGCCACAGCTCCTCGATCAGCACGCGGAGCGGATCCCGACGCCTGGCGTGCAATAGCTCGTGACCGAGCACCGCACGCCGGGTCGGCAGAGGGAGTGACAGGAACGCTCGGGGCAGCAGCACGACCGGCCGCCACAGTCCTACCGTGACCGGCCCGGGCACGACGTCCGACACGCGGATGTCGGGCGCCAGGGTTCGGACTGGCTGCAGGCTCTCCCCTCCTCCGACCTCCTCCAGCGTCACCCGCGAGCTGCTCGCGACCCATCCACTGATGCGCATCCACCCCAGCGCCAGCCGGGCCAATCGCACGGCGACACCGCCCACCAGCGCGAACACCACCAGGCGGCTCCATGGAACGTCACCGCCAGGCACGGGTACGGCAACCGTGAGCGCATCGACCGAGATTCGGGGTACGGCGCTCGCCGCGTCTGCGCCGGAGGTCGTCCACATCAACGCGAGAGGCAGGCCTGAGAGCAGGAATCCGCCCTGCCACAGCGCGAGTTCGGCCCGGCTGTCGTGGAGGGAGAGGATCCGCACCAGCACGGCAACGGCGCCGACCAGCGCGGCAAGCTGGACGCTGTAGCCCAGCACGTTGATGAGAACCCATTCGGTCATGACGCATCCTCGTCCACGATGCGTTGAAGGGCGCGCCGCTCCTTCTCGGAGAGGCTGCCATCCTTGATCAGGTGAGCAAGGAGCGGCTTCGCGGAGCCATCGAACACCCGCCGCACGAACTCGTTCACCATCTGGCGCATGACCTTCTGCCTGGGCTGGGTCGGGACGTACACCTGCGCGCGTTCGCCCGCCTTCCGGGTGAGGTGCCCCTTGGCCTGGAGCAGGTTCATCATG
The DNA here is from genome assembly GCA_050249615.1 of Vicinamibacterales bacterium. GTDB lineage: Bacteria > Acidobacteriota > Vicinamibacteria > Vicinamibacterales > UBA2999 > VFZN01. Next base: position 10,242 of record JBFWQE010000164.1, on the reverse strand, counting down.
GTCTGTACCGTCGTGTAGGCGATGGTGCGGCGGTCACGCAGGTCGTCGTAGACGTCCCGGACGGTGGATGGTCCCTTTGTCCAGACCACCTTCATGATTTCCAGCTCCTGCGGCGTCAGCGTCTCCGATTTCCTTCGCACACTAATTACTTAGTATTTAATTCTTAATTCTGTCAAGCACGGCGCGGCTTCGCGAACTCCGGAACCCCAGAACCCCAGAACCTCAGAACCTCAGATCTCGACCACCGCCACGTGCCCCGCCAGGTCCACCTTCTGCGGCCGGGGAGCGGGGGCGTCGTCCACGTGCGCGGGCAGGGGATCGTACTCACGCCCGGGGGGCAGGGGCTCGAGCTGCAGTCCCGTCGTGTCCACCAGGTAGTCGTAGCCGATCCTCTGCCAGCGCTTGCCGGGATCGAGCGCCTGATAGCGGCGCATGCGTCGCTCGCGGTCTTCAGCGCGGATCATCTTCAGGTGGTAGACGGTGAGGTCCGCGCGCACGAAGGCGCCGTCCGGCCCGCGGCTGTTCTCCGGCGCCCAGTGGCCGTGCAGCGCGCCGGCGCCGAAGTCGTGGTCCCGGCGCATGCGGAAGAAGCGCGCGATGGCCTTCCTCCCCCACAGGCCGTCCACGCGATACTGATTCGGCCGGTCCCACAGCTCGCGCAGCGTCACCGCGTAGGCCATCGGCCCCTCCGGCCCGGCCTCCACGATCAGCCGCTCCGCGCGATCGCGGAAGCCGCGCTCCACCCGCTCGTCCGCGTCGAGCGCCAGCACCCACTCCGCGCCATGGCGGGCGGCAGCGTCGACGAGCAGCCGCCGATGCGTGACCCCGTTCCATCGGTGCGGCTCGCGCGGCGCGATGCGCAGCACCTCGAGCACCGACGGGTGCGCCGCCACGATGTCGCCCGAGCCATCCGTCGAGCCGTCGTCCAGCGCGACGATGCCGTCGAACTGCGGGGCGACGTTGGCCAGGTAGTCCGCAAGGTGACGGCGCTCGTTGCGGAAGGTGATCAGGCACAGCATCCGCACCCACCTGCGAGGCCCGCCCGCGGGCGGTGACGCCGGGGCGGCAGCGGCGCGATCCAGGCTCGCGCGATCCGCCGCCGCGCCGTGTGGCGTGGGCGGCGTGGTGGCCGCGCCCGCCGCATAGGCCAGCGCCGCCGGCATCACCCATGGGAGGCCCCAGAGAATGCGTCCCCACTCCTTCGCCGGAGTGGCCGCCAGGCTGGCGCGCACCGACCCCGGCCACCGCGTCAGGGCGGATCGGGTCACGACCGCTCGGGCCGGCCCGGGATAGAGCGCCTCGCGCGCGCGGACCGTGCGACGGCCGCGTTGGAACTGGTCGCGCAAAAGTCCCGGGAGCGACGTGGGATTGCGATGCGCGGCCTGGACGTCGCCACGGAACACGATTGGAACCTGTCCCCCGAAGCGCTCGCGCAGCTCGGTGTCTTCGCCGGTCCGCAGGTCGCTTCGGAAGACGCCGAAGCGCGTGAACAGCTCACGCGCGTACGACGCGCCGTAGTCGAGCCGGGCGCCCGGCGGGGATCCCGGGAGCCGCGCAGCAAAGAGCAGGTAGTGCGCGGCCGCCGCGAAGGGGTTCCAGGGCGTGTGATTGACCACGGCGCTCGACACCGCGTCGGCGCCCGAAGCATGCGCGGCGAGTCGACCGGCCACCCACCCGGGCCTGGCGAGGCAGTCGCCGGCGAGGAAGCCAACGCAGGGCGCGTGGGTGGCGGCAATCCCGACGTTCCGCGCGGCCCCTGGCAGCAACCGGCGCGCGGACTGCAGGACCATGACGTCCATGCCCGCGTTGGCAAGTTGCCGGTCGATGTCGCCGCCGCCGGAGCTGACCACCACGACCTCGGGCGTCGGGTCCTGGGCGAGGAGCGATCCAACCGCCTCCACGGTGACGGGCTCGCCTCCGACGTCCATCACCACGACGGCCATCGCCGCGCCCGGCGACACGATCTCGACGGTCTCGCCCGCATGGCCGGTCGTCGCCGTCACGGCGGCGGGCTCGACTCGCGAGTATGCCGGTGTGCCCGACCTGCGCGCCAGCGGCAGGTAGTCGCGCCCCGCGGGAAGCGACTCGAGCTGCAGGCCGGTGGAATCGCACAGGTACTCGTAGCCGATGGCCTGCCACTGGCGGTCCGGATCGAGCGCCATGTACCGGCGCATGCGCCGCTCGCGATCCGCCGCATCGATCATCCGGAGGTGATAGACCACCAGGTCCGCGAGGACGAAGGCACCATCCGGGCCGCGGCTGTTCTCGGGGGCCCAGTGCCCATGCAGGGCGCGGGATCCGAAGTCGTGATCCGGGCGCAGCCGGAACAGGCGCGCGCTGCGCTTCCGCCCCCACACGCCGTCCACGCGGTACTGGTTTGGCGCGTCCCAGAGCTCCCGAATCACGATGTCGTACGCCATCGGCCCGTCCGGGCCTGCGCAGGCGATCACCGCCTCCATGCGATTCCGGAAATCACGCTCGAGCCGCTCGTCTGCATCGAGGGCCAGCACCCACTCCGCGCCGTGACGGGACGCGGCCTCGACGAGCAGGCGGCGGTTCCGCAACTCGTCCCACTGGTGCGGCTCGCGCGGTGGGATGCGCATCACCTCCAGCACCGCGGGATGAGCCGCCGCAATCAGCCCGGATCCGTCCGAGGACCCATCGTCCAGCGCGATGATGCCGTCCACGTGGGGCGCGACGTTGGCGAAGAAGTCGGCCAGGTAATGCCGCTCGTTGCGGAACGGGGTGACGCACAGCAGCCGGGTTCGTGCGGGGACCTGGGCCGGCGGCGCGGTGGCATGGGGGGGTGCCGGGGCGGCCACGTCATGACGCGCCGTGGCGGGACCGGGCCGGCCCGACGCATGCAGCTGTCGCCCGATGGCCGACCGTACCGCGCGGTAGGCCCGATACCGCCCCGACCCGTCAGGCATCAGCCGCAGCCGCGCCTTCCACAGCGGCGTCAGCAGCCATCGATACAGGAAGCCCGCGTGGATCCGCGCAAGCGTGACCCGCAACGCATCGGCGTCCCCGCTCACGCGGGCGAGCTCGTCGCGCAGCCGGCCGGCCTCCGCGGCCGCGGCATCGAGCGCCGCCTGATGCGCGCTGCGCAGGGCCTCCGCTTCGGACTCGGCACGCCTGGCGGCCTGCCGCTCGGCCTCGGCCACCTCCGTCCGCATGCGGTCCATCGCCGCGCGCTCGGCATCCGCCACGGCGCTGTTTACGCGTCCAGTCGCCGTGCGCTCCGCCTCCGCGATGGCGCTGTCCACGCGTGCCGTCGCCGCGCGCTCGGCCTCGACCGCGGCGGCCACGAGCGCGGCCTCGTGGGACGCCCGAAGGGCGGCGCGCTCGGCGTCGAGGGCGGCCTGGTGCGCATGGGCCTGCGCGTGCAGCTGGCCGCGCAGGTGCTCGACTTCAGCGGCGAGGTCCCGGCCACGTGCCTCCACGTCGACGAGGGTGCGGGCGTACGCTTCGCGCCCTGTGAGCCAGGGGACGGGAAACTCCCGATGCAGCCACGTGACGTACTCGCCGGCAGCGGCGTGAGCGTCGACAACGTCGTGAGGCGCCCTGTCGTGGTCGGCAAGCGCCTCCTCGTACACCGCGAACACCTGCGGGACCACCACGTCCAGCGCGCGACGCTCGCGCACGAGGGCCGACACGCGCCCGGCACCCTCGACGTCGTAGGCGTCAATCGCGCGCAGGAACAGCTCCGGGCGATGGGCGTCCCGGAGCACCTGCATGCCGAAGTTCCCCAAGCCCAGGCGCTCGAGGTTGTCCGGCGCCACCATTGGCCCCAGGCCCTCGGCGTCGCACAGCACCACGGCGCAGCCTACCGCCATGGCTTCCAGCGCGGAGCGGCCCCGCGCGAAGACGAGGTCGTACGCGCCGAGCGCCTCCTCGGGCCGATCGAGCGGACGGCCCGATTGCCAGCCGGAGACGTCCACCTCGATGCCGCGCGCGCCGCAGGCCTGCCGCAGCATCTCCACCCACCCGCCCTCGACCGCCTGGTTGCTGAAGACGAGCGCGCGCTGCGGGCGGGCCGGTAACGCGTCACGCGGCTGGAAGCGGCGCGTGTCCACGAAGTTGGGGAGCAGGTGGACCACCCCCGGAGGCACGGCGTGCTCGGCGACGAGCCGCTCGCGCGTCGCCTGGCTCACGGCCACGTAGCGCCGAATCGCCGGGTGCCGGAGCGGCGCCTCGTCCCACGGCAGCCAGCCGTGGCAGAAGTACACCGTGGGCGTCGAGGGAAACCGGGCGAGGGCGGCCATCGCCGGCAGGTGGTGCTGCGCGTGGATCAGGTCCGGGGGCTCCGCCAGGCGCGACAGGTCGTCGATGACGGGCAGCGCCTGCTTACGGATGGCATCGGCCAGGGGCCCCAGCCGCGCCGAGTACAGCACCGGCAAGTGGCCGTGGTCCCGCAGCCAGCAAGCGACCTCCAGCAGGTAGAGCTCGCTGCCGCCGCGTGTTTCGAGGGCGGTATTGGTCAGAAGAACGCGCAGTCGTCGATCGCGAGCGGACGAAGCGTCGGAAACGGGCACCACCGGTGCACACACTATCGCCCTTCGCCGGGTCAGACAACTGCCAGGGCGCTTCTGGGACTCTTACCGACGGGCCCCAGACCGTGTGAGCAGCGTGTACCGAGATCCGGGCTGCCACGCGAAGGCCGCGGATATCGCCTCGACCAGCGGCACCCCGTCCAGCAGGTGATCCAGTGCGTAGTGCGTGGCGCGGTGACCGATGAGGAGCACCCAGCCGCCCGGCCAGGACCGGCGCAGGTCGTCCAGGCACGCGGCGACGCGGGCCGTGGCCTCGGTGTAGCTCTCACCGCCCGGGAACGGCGTGTCGATGGCGGCCAGGCGGAACGGATCGATCTCGCGCGCGGGCCTCCTGGTCAGCTCGCCGTAGTCGCACTCGCGCAGCCGCGCGTCCCGCACGATGGGCAGACGGCTGCCGAACGCGATCTCCGCCGTGCGCCAGGCGCGCTGCAGGTCGGACGTCAGCACGAGGGACGGCGGATCGTCCCGGTATCGCGCGCCCATCTCAGCCGCCTGTCGTTCCCCGAGCGGCGAGAGCGCCACGTCGTAGTGTCCGGACGCCAGGCCCGTCTCGTTGTCGAGTGACGTGGCATGCGTCTCGTAGACGAGCCGCCAGGCCTCAGGCGAGTGTGCCGGCATAGGTGTATCCGCGCGTCCGGACAGGCAGCCCGAGCTCCGCTCCAACCTCTTCGAGCAGCTCCGGGCAGAAGCAGTAGAGGCGCTGCGACCGGACGAGCCCGTCCGTGACGGCGGCATCCACCACCCACGCGATGGCCTCCGCACCGTCGGCGTCCTGCTGCAGGACGACAACCACCGGCCGCCCGCACGCGTGCGCCACGAGCGCGCGTGTCGGCAGCGGGTCCGCCAGCCACTCGGCCAGCGAGTTCTCCTTCATCACCTCGGTCCCGGCTTCGTCAGCCACGCCGACAATCTCGTTGACGATGTCGCCGTGGAAGAGGGCGACGAGGGCCTCCACGTCGCGGCGGTTGAAGGCGTCCGCGTAGCGGTCGAGCACGCCCGCGGGTCCACTGGCCTCCGCGTGCGCCGCGGAGGCGGCCGGTGTGGGGGTACCGCGCCGGGCGAGGGCCTCCCGCGCACGAAATCGCAGGGCCTTTACCGCCCCGAGGCTCAGGCCGAGCATCGCCGCCACATCCGCGTGCGTGAACCCGAAGCCTTCGGTCAGCAGGAACACCACGCGCTGCCTGGGCGGAAGATAGTCCACCACCAGCCTCAGCGCATCGCGGGTCTCGAGGGGATCGGGTTCCGGTTCCGCGCCAGCAACAGGCGCCGCCTCATCCAGTTCCGTTGTCGCCCGACCCCGGCGCCACCGATCGATCCACCCGTTCGAGGCAATGCGGAACAGGTAGGCGCGCGGCTCGATCGGCTGCCAGGCGAACGACAGCCGGGCAAACGCCTTCAACAGGGTGTCCTGCACCAGGTCCTCGGCGTCCCAGGGATTGCCAGTGAGCTTCCGGCAGAAGCGCCAGAGGGCCTCGCGATGGGGAAACACGAGCTCGTCGAACTGCTGCCGGAGGGCGCGGGACGGCTCGCCCAGCGCCTGGAGTTCAGTGGTCATACCTTGCACGACGGAGGACCACCGGAGAAGGTTACGGTCCCCGTTACTCTTCTCGCAAGGCGGCGGCCGGGTTCAGCCGGAGCCCGCGTCGGGCCGCCAGGCCGCACGTGGCCACGCCCACCGTCCCGACGACGGCCACGACGGAGGCAATGATGACCGGATCCCAGGCCCGCACCTCGAAGAGCAGGCTGGCCACCACGCTGCCCATCGCCAGGGCCCCGCCTATACCCGCGACGATGCCGGCGAGCACGGGCAGGGTGCCCTGACGGAGCACCAGGCCCATCACTTGCCGGGTCTCGGCGCCCAGCGCCACACGGATGTTCATCTCCCGGCGGCGGCGCGAGATGCCGTAGGACGCCACCGCGTAGATGCCGATGACCGCGATGAAGAGGGCCACGCCGCCGAAGATGCCCAGCATCTGCGCCTGGTAACGGCGACCCGCTACCGAGTCGTCCACGATCTGCTCCATGGGACGCGCGCGGCCGATGGCGATCTCCGGATCGATGTCGAGCAGCGCGCGCCGCACGGCTGGCAGCACCGACAAGGGCGCCACCGCCGTCTTCACCAGCAACGATGTCGATGGCCGGCTGCGCCACCAATGCGGGACGTACACCATCAGCGGCTGCTCGGCGCGGTCCAGCGCCGTCGTCCGGGCATCGGCGACGACGCCGACGACCTCGAAACCCTGTTCGCCGGAGATGCCGCGGCTGAAGCGCTTGCCGATGGCATCGTCGCCGGGCCACAGGCGCGCGGCAGTGAGCTCCGAGACGAGCGCCGGCGCCGGCCGCGTGGGGTCCCGCTCGTCCGTGGTGAACGGACGCCCACGGCGCACGGCCATGCCCATCGTCCGGAAGTACTCCGGCGCCACGAAACGGAAGTTCGCGCTCGGCAGCTCCGAGGCCGAGAGGATGGCGCCTTCGCGCGCGACGAAGTTCACCTGCCCCTCGCCGCGGAGCGGCAGCATCGAGGTGGTGGCGGCGCCCTCCACGCCCGGCAGCGCCTGAACCGCGGCCAGCATCCGATCGTAAGCGGCCTGGCGCACGGGTTCCTCGGCATAACGCGTGGCGGGCAGGGCGACGTCCACCACGAGCACGCGCTCGTCCGAGAAGCCACGGTCGATGTTCAGCACGCGCACGAGGCTCGTGACGAAGAGCGCGGTCACGACGAGCAAGGTCACGGACAGGCCGACCTGCGCGGTGAGCAGGGCCGCATGGCCGCGAAGCCCGCGGCGATCGCTGGCCACGGCCAGTGCGCCGACACGCAACGCGGACTGCGCGTCGCGCCCGGCCGTCCGGGCCGCAGGCACGAGGGCGACGAGCAGGCCAGCCAGCATGGAAAGGACCGCGGTGAACGCGAGCACGCGGGCATCGATGGCCACCTCGTCGACGCGCGGCAGATCCACCGGCGCGGTCCGGACGAACAGGGACAGCGCCAACCACGCCACGTAGATGCCGAGGCCGCCGCCCGCGGCGGCCAGCACGAGCTGCTCGATCATCGCCCGCCCCACCAGGCGCGCACGGCTGGCGCCGAGGGCGGAGCGCACGGCGGTGTCCCTGAGTCGACCCAGCGTGCGCGTGAGGGAGAGGTTGGCCAGATTGAAGCAGGCAATGAGGAGGACCGAGAGGATGGCGGCCAGCAGCACAAGGAGGCCGCGGCGCGAGGCGCCGACGACGTGCTCGGACAGCGGCGTGACCACCGAGGCGAGCGTCACGGGCTCGTGCGCCGCCTGCGTCGCGATCTCCCCCACCTGCCCCTGCAGCGCGTCCAGCTCCGCGCGGGCCTGCTCGAGGCTGACACCCTCGCGCAGCCGACCCACCGCCTCGTTGTTGTGATCGCCCACCCACCCGACCGAGACGCGCAGCGGCACGAACACGTCCGCGGCCGCCGTCAGCTGCTCCTCGCGCGGCAGCCTGAAGCCGGACGGCAGGATGCCGACCACAATGAAGGGCTTCCCGTCCAGGACGATGGGAGTGCCGACGATGGAGGGGTCCGCGCCGAAGCGCTGGCGCCAGAGACCGTCCGAGAGGGCGGCCACGTCCGGCGCGCCGTCGGGGTCGTCCGCGGGCGTGAGGGTCCGCCCCATCGCGGCCGGCACTTGCAGCACGTCGAACAGCGACCCGCTGGCATACACGACCGACACCTGGGCGGCACCGTCCCGCCCCGCGAGGTTGGCGGGCCTCGTCATGTGCTGGGCCATCGCCTCGAACGACCGCGCGTGCTCGCGCCAGTACTCGAAGTGCCGCTCGTTCACCTCGAGGGTGGGCGCGCGATCGGCCATTTCCCGCCAGATTTCCCGCAGGGCCACCAGGCGGGCCGGCGCCGGGAACGGCAGCGGCTCGAGCAGCACGCCGTTGACGATGGAGAAGACGGCGGTGGTGGCGCCAATGGTGAGGGCCAGGGTGAGGACGACGGTGGCGGCGTAGGCGCGGTCGCGGCGGAAGCTGCGGAGCGCGTCGCGGAGGTCGAAGAGCAGGGATCCCACGTCGAAGTTAGACGGCGGGTCTCTCAACCCGGTTCGTCCAGAACCGTTCGCAAGGGGAAGTCGGGAGGAGCCGGCGGTCGCAGCGGCCGCCTTGTTCTGGCGGCCCGAGCCGCACCGTGGTCGACGCGGCACGAGGCGCCGCCAGCCAGACCGTTGGAGCTCGGACGCGAGGTGAACCGACAAACGAGCCGGCGGCCTCCACTCGGCCTGTTTGAGCCGCGTGATCGGGGGCGAGTTGCCCAAGTGCCTGTGAACGCCAGAGGCGCGTTTGACCAACCGAGCGACCGGTCTGGCTGGCGGCGCCTCGTGTCGTGTCGACGCTCCACGAAACGGCCGCCGATTGACAGCGCTCTCCGCCTCTGCTGTAATCGCGCCTCCATGTTCCAGGCCCCCGCCATCATTCGCATCAAGGCCGTCATGACGGCCGACGTTTCGGGCGGATGATGCGCCTGCCAGTCAACGTGCTTCGAGGGCCATCATCCACCCCGGGTGATGGCCCTTTTGCTTGTCCCGGAAGCCGAGCCGACCATGACCGCCGACCAGATGCTCCGCCTGATCCTGACGAGCCGCGTCTATGACGTCGCACGCACCACGCCGCTCGACCACGCACGGCGGCTGTCCGCGCGCACGGGGCACCAGGTGTTCCTGAAGCGCGAGGACCTGCAGCCCATCTTCACCTACAAGCTGCGTGGGGCCTACAACCGCATCGCGCACCTGGCGTCGGACGAGCGCGCGCGGGGGGTGATCACCGCCAGCGCCGGCAACCACGCGCAGGGCGTGGCCTACGCGGCGCGGCACCTGGGTCTGAGCGCGCTCATCGTCATGCCGCAGACGACGCCCGCCATCAAGGTGGACGCCGTGCGCGAGCTGGGCGCGGAGGTGCAGCTCGCGGGCGACAGCTACATGGACGCGAAGGCGCGGTGCGACGAGCTCGTCGACGAAACCGGCCGCGTCTTCGTGCACGCCTTCGACGATCCGCTGGTCATCGCCGGACAGGGCACCATCGCGCTCGAGGTCCTGGGCAGCCAGCGAAGCCAGGTGGACACCATCTTCGTGCCGGTGGGCGGCGGCGGGCTCATCGCCGGCATCGCCAGCTACGTGAAGGCGGTCCGGCCCGACGTGCGGGTGATTGGCGTGGAGCCCTTCGAGGCCGACGCGATGCACCGGTCGCTGGCCGCCGGCATGCGGGTGTCGCTCGAGCACGTCGGCATCTTCGCCGACGGCGTGGCCGTGCGCGAGGTGGGCCAGCTGCCCTTCTCACTCGTTCGCGGCGTCGTGGACGAGGTGGTGCGCGTGACCAACGATGAGATCTGCGCCGCCATCAAGGACGTGTTCGACGACACGCGGTCGCTGATGGAGCCGGCCGGCGCGCTGGCGGTCGCGGGGCTGCGGGCGTGGGCGGCACGCACGGAGGCGACGGGCAAGAGCCTGGTCGCGATTCTCACCGGCGCCAACATGAACTTCGATCGCCTGCGCTTCGTGGCCGAGCGGGCCGAGGTCGGTGAAGCGCGCGAGGCGCTGTTCGGCGTCACCATCCCCGAGCGGCCCGGCGCCTTCCGCGAGTTCTGCGCCACCATCGGCCGGCGCGTCGTCACCGAGTTCAACTACCGGTTGAGCGGACGGCAGGAGGCGCACATCTTCGTGGGCGTGGC
>JBFWQE010000163.1:0-11837 GCA_050249615.1 Vicinamibacterales bacterium | reverse complement strand
ATGGTAGTAGTCCGGGTTCCCGACGTCCGTCCGTTGCATATACCGGCGATTATATAGGGCCGCGCGTTGCGCGGTGGGCCTCGCTGGCGCTCGGTAGGGGCCGCGCTGCGCGCGGTGGGCCTGCGGTGGGCCTCGCCGCTCCCGCGGCTCGGTAGGCGGGCCTGCGGCCCGTGCGGTTTACCCACACGCCGCAGGCGTGCCCACGGCGCGCAGCGCCGCCTACGCGCCGCAGCCGCGCCCACCCGAAGGGCTACGTGGGCCGCGCTGCGCGCGGTGGGCCTGCGGTGGGCCGCGCCGCTCCCGCGGCTCGGCAGGCGGGCCTGCGACCCGTGCGGTTTCCCACACGCCGCAGGCGTGCCCACGGCGCGCAGCGCCGCCTACGCGCCGCAGGGGTGCCCACCCGAAGGGCCCACGTGGGCCGCGCTGCGCGCGGTGGGCCTGCGGTGGGCCGCGCCGCTCCCGCGGCTCGGTAGGCGGGCCTGCGGCCCGTGCGGTTTACCCACACGCCGCAGGCGTGCCCACGGCGCGCAGCGCCGCCTACGCGCCGCAGCCGCGCCCACCCGAAGGGCCACGTGGGCCGCGCCGCTCCCGCGGCTCGACAGGCGGGCCTGCGACCCGTGCGGTTTCCCACACGCCGCAGGCGTGCCCACGGCGCGCAGCGCCGCCTACGCGCCGCAGGGGTGCCTACCCGAAGGGCCCGCAGGGGCCGCGCTGCGCGCGGTGGGCCTCGCCGCTCCCGCGGCTCGGCAGGCGGGCCTGCGGCCCGTGCGGTTTACCCACACGCCGCAGGCGTGCCCACGGCGCGAAGCGCCGCCTACGCGCCGAAGGCGCGCCCACCGCGAAGCGGCCCACACGCCGCAGGCGTGCCCACGGCGCGAAGCGCCGCCTACGCGGCGCAGCCGCGCCCACCCGAAGGGCCCACGCGCCGCAGCCGCGCCTAGATCCCAATCACCAGCAGCGTCTGGTCGTCCTCGGCCTCGCGGCCCCCGGCAAAGGCCTCGATGTCCTCGGTGAGCCGTTCGACGATCACGGCCGGGGCCAGCCGGCCCACGCGGGCCAGCGACGCCGTCAGGCGGTCCCGGTCGTACAGCGTGCCATCCGGCGCCTGCCGGTCCGTGATGCCGTCGGTGTAGAGCATGAGGCGGTCGCCCGGGAGCAGGGCCTGCTCCGGCACCGCGGCTTCTTCCAGGTCCCGGAAGAGCAGCATCATGCCGGTGGCGGCCTCCGCCGGCGCCACCTGGTCGCCCGAGCGGACCAGGATGGGACGCGGATGGCCCGCGCACACCGCACGCCAGGTGCGCCGCTCGAGATCAAGCACGCCGTACACCGCCGTCGCGAACATGGCCGTGTCCCAGAGGAACTGGAAATGACGGTTGATGTGGTTCAACACGGCAAGCGGGTCGTCCGGCACACCCGGAAACGTGTGCAGCACCGCCCGAATCATCGCCATCACGATGGCGGCCGGCGCGCCGTGCCCCGAGACGTCGGCGACCATCACGCCGAACCGGTGCGCGTCGATGGGGATGACGTCGTAGTAGTCGCCGCCGGCATGGCGGCTCGTCTGGTAGAACGCCGCGAAGGCGGCCTCCGGGTGCGTGGGCATCGACCGAGGCAGCAGCAGGCGCTGCATGTCGGCAGCATTCGCCAGTTCGCGGTCCAGCCGATCCCGGCTCCGACGCAGCTCGCGCTCGAGATGCTGCCGCGTCAGGTGATTGGCCACGCGCGCCAGCACCTCCTCGGCCTGGATCGGCTTGGTGATGTAGTCGGCGGCGCCGATGCTGAGCCCCGACACCTTCTCGGAAACCTCGTCGAGCGCCGACAGGAAGATGACGACGGTCTCGCGCGTCTCGGCGCGGGCCTTGAGCGCCCGGCAGACCTCGAAGCCATCCATGTCGGGCATCATCACGTCGAGGAGGACGAGGTCGGGCCGCGCGCGCATGGCGATGTCGAGTGCGGCACGCCCGCTGGTCGCCGCCAGGATGCGGTGGCCGCCCGCCTGGAGCGTGCGGACCAGCACCTGGAGGTTCACCGGCGTGTCGTCGACCAGCAGGATCGTGGAGGCAGGCAGCGCGTGCATGCCCGCCGCGCCGGCGTCAGGCCAGGCCATCGGGCTCCCTCCGGCCACCGAGCAGCTTGTGGGCCGCCTTCTTCAGCCCCTCGAAGTCGAACCGCGCCGTGAGCCGCGCGATGCGATGGCCCAGCACGGCCTCGCCCTCGTCACCCGCGACGAGCTCCTGCGCGAGCGCCTCGAGGTCGGTGACGCTGCCAATCTCTGCCGCCTCGTGCAGCCGCCGGGCGAGCCCGACGCGGCGCGAATGGTCCGACAGCTCCGGCTCGTCCGGCGCCTCGGGTGGGGCGTTGACGACGAAGCGGACGCCGAGGTGCTCGCGAATGGCCGCGAACAGCGACTCGGCGCGCACCGGCTTCGAGAGATACGCGATGCACCCCGCGTCACGCGCGGCCTGGCGCGTGTCGCCGAAGGCGCTGGCCGTCACCGCAATCACAGGGATGGACGCGACGGCGGCATCGCGCTTGATGCGCCGCGTCACCTCGAGGCCGTCGAGATCACCCATCCGCAGATCCATGAAGATGACGTCCGGGCGGTGGCCGCGCGCCAGGCGCAGCGCCTCGTCACCCCCGGCCGCGGTGATGACACGCACGCCGGCGCTCTCGAGCAGGCGCGCCAGGATCCGTCGATTGACGGTGCTGTCGTCCACCACGAGCGCGGTCAGGTCCTCGCCCGGCGCGAGCCTCGCGTCGAGGGAGGGCTCGTCGGGCTCCTGGGCGGCCACGCCCACACTGGTCCCATCGCCGGCCGGCACGAGCGGCAGTGTGAAGTAGAACCGGCTGCCCTCGCCCGGGACGCTCTCCACGCGCAGGTCGTCGCCCATCGTCTGGATGAGATGACGGCTGATGGTGAGCCCGAGGCCAGTCCCGCCGGCCGCCGCGCCCTCGCGCGTCTGCGTGAACGCCTCGAAGATGCGCATCACGGCCTCGGGCTCGATGCCGACACCCGTGTCGCTCACCTCGAAGTACAGCTTCGAGTCGTCCACCGCCTCGATGCCGAGGCGCACCTCGCCCTGCTGGGTGAACTTGACGGCGTTGCCGAGCAGGTTCAGCAGCACCTGCCGCAGGTGGCGGCCGTCGAGGCACACGCGCCGGGGCACGTCGGGCGCGATGGTCATGGTCAGGAGGAGGCCCTTGCGCCGCGCGGCCTCGGCGACGACGTACTTGAGGTCGATGAGCAGCTGCGCCAGGTCGGTCGCCGTCGTCTCGATGTCGACGCGCCCCGCCTCGATGCGCGAGAGATCCAGCACGTCGTTGATGAGGTCCAGCAGGTGCGCGCCGCACTTGGCGATCGCCTCCAGGGCATCGCGCTGTGCCGCGTTCAGCGTGCGGTCCCGCTGCAGCAGCTGCGTGTAGCCCAGCACGCCGTTGAGCGGCGTCCGCAGCTCGTGGCTCATGGCCGCCAGGAACTCGCTCTTGGCCCGCGTGGCGGCCTCGGCCGACTCCTTCGCCGCGCGCAGCTGCGCCTCCTGCTCGCGCCGCTCGGTGATGTCGCGGAGGAAGGCGCCGAAGAAGTAGCCGCCGGCCAGCGGCATGGGCGACGTGATGGTGATCTCGATGGGAAACTCGCGCCCGGAGCGGTGGAGCGCGGTCAGCTCCAGCCGCTTGTTGATCACCGGCGCGTCCCCGGAGTCGAGGAACCGGCGCATGCCCCGGTGGTGCGCCTCGCGATAGGCGGGCGGAATGATGGTCTCCGCCATGTCGCGGCCGAGCGCTTCGTCGCGGGACCACCCGAACACCCGCTCGGCCTGCGCATTCCAGGTCACGATGCGCCCGGCGGTGTCGGCGCCGACGAAGGCGTCGTGCGCCGTGTCCACGATGAGGCGCGCGCGCGCCTCGCTGTCCGCCAGCCGCGCCAGGGCCTCGCGCCGTTCCTGGTCCGCCAGCGCCGTCGCGATGAGGTTGGCCGTGGAGACCGCGAAGTTCTGCTCGTCCACCGTCCACGCGCGCGCGGCGCCGATGTGCTCGGCGCAGAGCACGCCCACCATGCGGTTGTCCTGCCGCAGCGGGACGTCGAGCATCGCGCCGATCTCGTTGGGCCCCAGGTAGGCGTGCTCGAACCCGCGCGTCCTCGGGTCCGCATTCGCATCCTCCGCCGCGATGACCCGGTCCCGCTCGAGCGCCTCGAAGTAGGCCGGTGCGTCCTGTCGGCGGAGCACCGCGCCGGACTCGTAGCGGTCCGTGGCGCGTCGATGCAGCCCCACGCACCGGATGGCCTGCCGGTCCTCGGTGATCAGCCAGAGGCTGAGGCGCTCCACCTGCAGCGTGTTGGCCGACTCGGCCAGGATGCCCCGCAGGCGGTCATCGAAGCAGCCCGCGAGGTCGGCCTGGCGGGCCGTCAGCTCGGTCAGCGCGCGGCTCTGCGCGGCCAGGCGGGCCTCGCTGGCCTTCAGGATCCGTTCGGCCACGACCTGGTCGGTGATGTCGCTGAACACGGTGAGGATGGCCGGGTCGCCGCCAAACGTGACGCGGCGCGACGACACGCTCGCCCAGAACAGTTCGCCCGTCTGGCGCTTCAGCTCGAACCGCAGGTTGTCGGCCCGCCCCTCGCGGGCCACCTGCTCGGCCAGCCTCCGCCGCTCCTCGGGGTGGACGTAGTAGTCGGGCGCATGCCGGCCCACCGCATCGTCCTGCGGGATGCCGAAGACGTCGGAGGTGCGCTGGTTGATGGCGAGCACGATGTGGTCCCGCAGGCGGGTGACCACCGCGGGGAACGGGCTGGCATCGAACAGCTGGAAGAAGAGGGCATCCTCTCCCGAGGCCGCTCCGGCGTCGGTCCCGGCCATGGGTCGGAGCGCAGGCGAAACCGGGGGCGGGTCGAAGTTCGACATGGTCGAGGTGCGCACGCGAAGAGTGATCGTCGCGGGCGGGTGCGCAGCCAGCCAAGGTACCTGCTGTGACGGAAAGCGTCAAGAAGGCGGCGCCCGCACAGGGCCGCGCATTCGCGCGGTGGCCCCGAAGGGTGGGCCCTCGCTGCGCTGGGGTGGGCCTCGTCGCGCTCGCGACTCGGTGGGCGGCGGGACGGCCCACGCGCCGAAGGCGCGCCCACCGCGCGAAGCGCGGCCCACGGCGAGCGACGCGAGCCGCCCACCCGAGCGGGCGAGGGCCTACCCCGCCCACCGGCCCGCAGGGCCGGCCCCTACGGCGCCGGATCCGGGGCCGCCCGTGCTGGCGCCGGCGACGCCTGCTCGGTCAGGTGCATCTGCCCGGCCGGCGCGGCAAAGCCCTTCACGAAGCGCTCCGCCGGCGTGCGGTCCAGCACGGTCTTCATCGCGAAGTAGTCCACCTGCAGCCGCTCGCGCGTGAGATCCAGGATGCAGTAGCCGCGATAACGGCCGTCCACATAGTGGAGGTGCGGCATCCGCTCCCGGAGGCCCGACAGCTGCTTCTCCCCGTCCGGCCCACTGCCGAGCGTGCTGTGTGAGGTCACGGACGTGACCGTGAACTCGACCCCCAGCGATCCGCGCCCCGTGGCGGGGTCGTAATCGTCATAGGGACGCCGCGGCAGATCGTACACCCACGAACTGTGAACGTCGCCGGTGAGCACCGCGAAGCTGTTGATCTTCAACTCCGACACCATGTCGAGCACGCGGTCACGCGTGGCGCGGTATCCATCCCACGAATCGGCGTTGAACGAAGGGCGCCCCGGCTCGGTCTGCGGCGCGAACATCACCTGCTGCCCGAGGAGCTGCCATGGGGTGCCGGCGCGCTTCGACTCGGCGAGTTCATTGCCAAGCCATCCTTCCTGCGCGGGGCCCAGGAGCGATCGGTCCGGCGAATCGATGGCCGCCACGTCGTCGCGGAGTGCCTGCTGGTCGCGCCCAACCAGGCGCGTGTCGAGCATCACCAGATCCGCCAGGTCGCCGAAGCGCAGCGTGCGGTAGATGAGCGGGCTCAGCGCGGCGGCATCTTCGCGGATCGGCATCCATTCGAAGAACGCCTGCACGGCGGCGTTCCGCCGGACGAACCAGTCGCCCTCCCCTTTCTCGGGGTTGTGGTTCTGGGCGCCGCCCGACCAGGTGTTGTTCGCGAACTCGTGGTCGTCCCACACGGCGATGAAGGGGTGCTGGCGGTGCACGGCCTGCGAGTCCGGATCGGCCTTGTACTGCGCATGCCGGGCGCGGTAGTCCGCGAGCGCCACGATCTCGCGGTTCGGATCCGGGATGCGCCCGATGGCAGTGCCGTCGCCGAACTGCGCGTTGGGATACTCGTAGATGTAGTCGCCGAGGTGCAGGACGGCATCGAGGTCCGCGCGGCGCGCGAGCGCGGCGTAGGCGTTGAAGTAGCCGAAGGGGTAGTTCGAGCAGGACACCACGCCGAACCGCAGCCGGCCGACGCCCGTCGCGGGCAGGGTCCTCGTGCGCCCGATGGCCGAGCGGCTGCCCCCGGACTCGAACCGGTAGTAATACGGCGTCCCGGGCCGCAGGCCGCCGACATCCACCTTCACCGTGAAGTCCCGCCAGGCGCCGGTTTCCCCCTCGCCCCGCGCGACCACCTGCGCGAGCTTCGGGTCGCGTGCCACGACCCAACGGACCGTGGCCGTGCTCGTGCCCGGCGCCGTCACGCGCGTCCACAGGATGACGCGATCGGCGAGCGGGTCCCCGCTTGCCACGCCGTGCCGGAACACGGCATCGCCGGCGGTCTGCGCGGCCTCGCTCTTCGTCGTGCGGATGAGCGGAAGCGCCGCAGCTGCGGCGCTGGTGGCGAGAAACAGCCGGCGAGGTATCCGTCGCATGCCGAGAGTGTAGCGTCGAACGGTAACAGGCGTGTGGCGGGCACGAGCTTGGGGGCGTGGGGCTTGGGGCTTGGGGCTTGGGGCGTGAAGGCTCGACGTCCCGTCGTCGTTCTTCCTGCCTTCTTCGTGTCCTTCGTGTCTTCGTGGTGTCGTTTCGTCGTTACAGCAGGCGGCGCTTGCCCTGTTCCAGGTCGAGCAGCGCGCGCTTGGTGGGGAGGCCCCCGCCGAAGCCGGTGAGCGAGCCGTTGGCGCCGATCACGCGGTGGCACGGGATGATGATGGCGATCGGGTTGGCGCCGTTCGCGGCGCCAACCGCGCGCACGGCCCTGGGCGCACCGATGCGGCGCGCCAGATCGCCGTAGCTGATGGTCTGCCCGTAGGGGATGGCCTGCAGCTCCTGCCAGACGCAACGCTGGAACGCCGTGCCCTCGGGCGCCACGGCCGTGCCGAATCGCACGCGCCGGCCGGCGAAGTACTCGTCCAGTTCCCGGCGAACCCCGTCCAGCACGCCGGCCGCATCCGGCGCCCATGCCTCGTGAGGCACCGGGCAACCGTCCCGCACGAAGGCGAGCACGCGCAGCGCCCTCGCGTCACCGGCGAGCATCAGCGGCCCGACAGGGCTGTCGATGGTCCGATAAACCACCGAGACTTGGGGAACCACGCGTCAGATCATAAGATCACCCGGTCACCAGATGCACGAGACCGCCTTCCCGCTCCCCCTCGCCGATTACATCGATCCCGTCGGCGGCTCCCTCATCGACGTGCTGGCCTCGAGGCTGGCCGCGCAGCCCATCAACGGTGTCGCCACGGGAATCTTTCTCCTGGCCGTCCTGCACACGTTCGTGGCGAACAGGTTCCGGCGCTGGGCCCACGAGGCGCAGCACGCCTACGACGCCGAGCTCCGCGCGCGCGGTGAGACGCCGCACCCGAGCTTCAAGGCCGAGATGCTCCATTTCTTCGGCGAGGTCGAGGTGGTGTTCGGGCTGTGGGTGCTGGTGCTGCTGGCCGCCATCACCGTGACCGTGGACTGGCACACGGCCCAGGCCTACGTCACCGAGACGGTTCACTACACCGAGCCGATGTTCGTCGTCGTCATCATGGCCATGGCCGCCACGCGGCCGGTCGTGGGCTTCGCGCAGAGCATGCTCCGGCGCGTCGCGGCGCTGGGCGGCGGCACGCCGGCGGCGTGGTGGTTCACCATCCTGACGCTGGGGCCGGCCCTCGGCTCGTTCATCACCGAGCCGGCGGCCATGACCATCTGCGCGATGCTCCTCAGCCGCCAGTTCTACGCGATGCAGCCCAGCCGGCGCCTTCGCTATGCCACGCTCGGCCTGTTGTTCGTCAACGTCTCCATCGGCGGCACGTTCACCCATTTCGCGGCCCCGCCGGTGTTGATGGTGGCCGCTCCCTGGGACTGGGGGCTTGCCTTCATGTCCACCCATTTCGGGTGGAAGGCGGGTGTGGCCATCCTGATGTCCACGCTCGCGTACTTCCTGCTCTTCCGCCAGGAGCTCACGTCGCTCGAGACCACGGCCGCGGTGACGACGGTGGACGACGGTGACAAGGTGCCGGCCACGCCGGGGTGGATCACCGCCGTCCACCTCGCGTTCCTCGCGTTCGTGGTCGTCCAGGCGCACCATCCCGCGCTCTTCATCGGCGCGTTCCTGTTCTTCCTCGGCTTCGCGCAGGCCACCGCGCACTACCAGTCGCCCATCGACCTCAAGCCGCCCCTACTGGTCGGGTTCTTCCTGGGGGGCCTGGTCACGCACGGCGGGCTGCAGGGCTGGTGGATTGCGCCGGTGCTGGGCGGGCTCACCGAGCAGCCGCTGTTCTGGAGCGCGACGCTGCTCACCGCGTTCAACGACAACGCGCTCATCACCTATCTCTCGACGCTCGTGCCCAACCTGAGCGACACGCTGAAGTTCGCGGTGGTGGCGGGCGCGGTCACGGGAGGCGGGCTCACCGTCATCGCCAACGCTCCCAACCCGGCGGGGCAGGCCATCCTGGGCAAGTACTTCCAGAACGGCGTGTCGCCGCTGTGGCTGGCGGCCTCGGCCGCGGGCCCCACGCTCGTCGCCGCGGCCTGCTTCCTGCTGCTCTAGCGCCGCACGCTGACTCGGTCAGCCCAGGGCGACGTCGAGCGTCATCATGACGGCGAAGCCGACCATCGCGCCGAGCGTGGCCGAATCGGCGTGGCCGCCCGCCTGCGATTCCGGCACGACTTCTTCCACCACCACGAAGATCATCGCCCCGGCGGCAAACGCGAGCGCGTACGGCAGGACCGGCCGCATCAGCACCACCGCAGTGGCGCCGACGACGGCGGCCAGCGGCTCGACCGCGGCTGACAGCTGCCCATACCACCAGCTCTTGAAGCGCGACAGTCCCTCGCGCCGAAGCGGCACCGCCACGGCCGTGCCCTCGGGGAAGTTCTGGAGCCCGATGCCGATCGCCAGGGCGATGGCGCTCGCCAGCGTGGCTCCCTCGTGTCCGGCGGCGACCGCCCCGAACGCGACGCCCACCGCGAGGCCCTCGGGGAAGTTGTGCAGGGTGATGGCGAGCACCAGCAGCACGCTCTTGCGCCACGTGGTGGAAATGCCCTCGGCATCGGCGAGCGGCTGGAACAGGTGGAGGTGCGGCAGCAGGTGGTCGGACAGCCGGAGAAACGCGCCGCCGGCGATGAAGCCCACGACGGCCGGCACCCACGGGACCATGCCCATCTCTTCCGCGAGCGCAATCGCGGGCGCCAGCAGCGACCAGAAGCTGGCCGCCATCATCACTCCCGCGGTGAAGCCCAGCGCCGTATCCAGGGCGCGCTGGCTGAGGTCCCGGGTCATGAACACCGCCGCGGCCCCCAGCGCGGTCAGTGACCAGGTGAAGAGGCCCGCGGCCAGCGCCTGCGCGACGGGATCGGCCGCGGTGAACCATTCCCGGAGGTCCATGGTCACGCGACGCGACGGGTTATCGCACGCGGCGGAACGTCATGACGCCCGCGGCCTGCCCGTTCGGGCCCTCCTGCCACACGCGCAGCGTGTCGCCCTCGATCGAGAAATGGCGCCACGCCGAGGGCTCCGACGCCTGCGGCACCATCTGTTCCGTCGGCGCCCGGCGCTCGAGCCCCACGTAGGTGAGCTCGTCCGGGCCGCTGATGGCGGCCCTTGCCGCGAAGTCGAGGAGCACCACGCGCGGCGGGGTGACGCCGGCCTCGCCCGGCGCCAGCTCGGCGTGCACCGCGATGTTGTTGAACCGGTCGAAGCTGAGGCGGCCGCTCCCCTGCAGGGGCCGGCCCTGCGCCTCGATGCCCGCCAGCTCCCACTGGCCGAGCAGCGCCGCTTCCACCGGCGAGATCGCCGGCGGCTGAGAAGTGACCGACGGGCGCCGCCCGCCGCCGCCCATGCAGGCAGCCGAGGCCAGCGTCAGCACCAGCACGACGGCGGTCTTCGTCATGGTCACCACTATAATCCTGCGGTGCCCGTCACGCTCGGCTCCACCCACCTCCTCAAGTCGAACCGGCTCAACGGTCGCCGCGTCGGCATCGTCTCGAACCCCGCCTCGGTGGACGGCGCGTTCACGCACATCGTCGACGCGCTCATGGCGGCACCCGGCGTGATCGTGGCGGCCATCTTCGGCCCCCAGCACGGCTTCCGGTCCGACGTGCAGGACAACATGATCGAGACACCGCACGCCGAAGACGCCGAGCGGCGCGTGCCCGTGTACTCGCTCTACAGCGACACGCGGGAGCCGACGGCGGAGATGCTCGCCGGGCTGGACGCCCTGGTCATCGATCTCCAGGACATCGGCGCGCGCATCTACACCTACGTCTACACGATGGCGAACTGCCTGCGCGCCTGCGCGCGGCACGGCGTGGACGTGATCGTCTGCGATCGGCCCAACCCCATTGGCGGCCTCGCCGTCGAGGGGCCGATGCTCGAGGCCGGGTACGAGTCCTTCGTCGGGCAGTTTCCCCTCCCGATGCGCCACGGCATGACCATCGGCGAGCTGGCGCGGATGTTCAACGAGCACTTCGGAATCGGCGCGCCGCTCGAGGTGGTGCCCCTGACCGGGTGGGCGCGGCACGAGTACGCCGACGAGGCCGGGGCGCCGTGGGTGATGCCCTCGCCCAACATGCCCACTCTCGACACCGCCATCGTCTATCCGGGCACGGTGCTCTTCGAGGGCACCATGGCCTCCGAGGGCCGCGGCACGACGCGCCCGTTCGAGCTGCTCGGCGCGCCGTGGGTGCGGGCCGAGCGCCTGGCGGCCGGGCTCAATGCGCGGCGCCTGCCGGGCGTGCACTTCCGGCCTGCCGTGTTCGAGCCCACGTTCCAGAAGCACGCGCGCACGACGTGCGGCGGCTGCCAGATCCACGTCCTGGATCGGCACGCCTTCCAGCCGGTACTGACCGGCGTGGCGCTCATCGAGGCCATTCGCCGCGAAGACCCGGCGCGCTTCGCGTGGCGGCAGCCTCCCTACGAGTACGAGCACGACAAGATGCCCATCGACATCCTGGCCGGATCGCCGGCGCTCCGCGAGGCCATCGACCAGGGCGCCGCCGCGGAGGCCCTCGCGCGGGAGTGGCCGGCGAGCCACGCCCCCTTCCTCGCGGCACGCGAGCGCGTGCTGCTCTACCGCTGAGCGATGGCGGCGCCCGAACCGGGGCTCGTGCTCCAGCGCGCCGTGCGCATCCGATCCACGCCGAAGCGCGTGCTGGCCGCATTCTTCGATCCGGCTGACCTGGCGGTGTGGTGGGAGGCGTCGCGATCGGTCACGCTGCCGTGCCTGCTCGGCCCGTATGCCGTCCAGTGGCCGCCCACGGACTACGAGGACGAGGTCCTCGGCAGGCTTGGCGGCACCCTGCACGGTGTGGTGATGGATTTCCGGCCGGCTCTGTCGTTCTTCCTCGCCGAGGTGTACTACCATCCGCCCGG
This sequence comes from Vicinamibacterales bacterium, assembly GCA_050249615.1. Taxonomy (GTDB): domain Bacteria; phylum Acidobacteriota; class Vicinamibacteria; order Vicinamibacterales; family UBA2999; genus VFZN01. Next base: position 110 of record JBFWQE010000163.1, on the reverse strand, counting down.
CGGCGATCCGATCGGCCCGATGGCGCTCAGCGTCGAGGCGCGGGCCGCGGGCGGCGAGCGATCGGTGGAGCTCGTCGTCCGCCAGACGGGCGACGACGAGGGCCCCCGCT
>JBFWQE010000162.1:0-11936 GCA_050249615.1 Vicinamibacterales bacterium | reverse complement strand
CACGCCACAGGCCCTCGTGGACAAGATGCTGGACATGGCGAAGGTGACGAAGGACGACTTCGTCATGGACCTGGGCTCGGGCGACGGCCGCACGGTGATCACGGCGGCCAAGCGCGGCGCGCGGGCGCTCGGCATCGAGTACAACCCGGACATGGTGGAACTGGCACGAGGCAACGCGGCCAAGGAGGGCGTGTCGGTTCGCGCCACCTTCGAGCGCGGCGACCTGTTCGAGGCGGATCTCTCGAAGGCACAGGTGATCACGATGTTCCTGCTGCCGTCGATCAACATGAAGCTGCGCCCGAAGCTGCTGGACCTCAAGCCGGGCACGCGCATCGTCTCGAACTCGTTCACGATGGAAGACTGGACGGCTGACGAGACCGGCAACGTCACGGAGAATTGCACGAGCTGGTGTACGGCGCTGCTGTGGATCGTGCCGGCGAAAGTGGCGGGCTCGTGGCAGATGCCGCAGGGCGAGCTGAAGCTGACGCAGCAGTTCCAGATGCTTCAGGGCACTCTGGGCGGCGCGACCATCAGCGACGCGCGGCTGCGGGGCGACGAAATCACCTTCAGCGCGGGCGGCGTGAAGTTCACGGGCACGGTGTCGGGCAACACGATGAAGGGGACGTCGAGCGCCGGGACGTGGATGGCATCGCGTAAGTGAGACGCCGGATGGCGCCGACAACGCAGCGCCGCAGATGCGCAGATGACACAGACAGCGTCGCCAGATGCAGGAATGTGCTCATTTCAGCACAGAATTTAGCACGACTTTATAGGACACTATTGACGTTCAAGGAAGTCTTTGTATAGCATTCGAATCGTCGCGAGGACATCCGGATGCTCACAGAGACCACCCCCCTGACCGCAGCCCTGGACGTGACCGAAGAGCGCCGGGAGTCGGACCGGGTGCCCGGCCCGTTCGACGCCTGGCGGGTGGGCTCGCTCGAAACGCCCGTCCGCATCTACGACCTGAGTGCCGGCGGCTGCTTCGTGCACGCGATGCACGAGCAGGACCGGGGCGTCATCGTCCGGTTGAAGCTGGACTTGCCCGGGGCCGGGCGAGTGGAGCTGAAGGCGGAGACGCTCTACCGGCGGCCCGGGTTCGGCTTCGCGGTTCGATTCATCGACGTCCCCGCGGACATGGCCGCACGTCTCGAGCGCGGCCTGGAGGCGCTCCAGCGCAACGCTTCCAGAGTTTCCTGAGATCACGCCGGTTCCCCCCGGCCTTCCCCCAGCAACACCCGCGGCCGCGACCCCGGACCTGTCCGTGTGCGCGGCCGCTGGTGTTTTCGTCCGCGCTCAACGGCCCGTCATCGCGCGGATGCGGCCGCTCTTCATTGCGAGCTGCTAGCGGTCGTTCAGGCGGATGGACTGGCCGACGCGATCGAACGCGGCCTCGTACGCGCCGGCTTCGCGCTCCGGGACGACAGTGAGGTAGTAGAAGAGGCTGCCGTCGGCGAGGAACGTGGTGTAGACGGCCACGCGCTCGTTGCCGCCCACGGCGGAGCGCCCGATCAGCGGCGTGCCGATGGCCGTGCGATTCGAGAGGCGGGTGGTCCGCGACTCACCGGCGATGCGCATCTCGGGGTTGCCCTGGAGAAACGCCTGCACGAGCGTGCTCGTGGCCTGGCGGAGATCGCGTGAAGACGCGCGCGCCACGCCGAGCTCCACGCCGTGGGTCAGGACGGTCTGGCCCCGCGACTCTCCGAACGCATTCTGCGGGACGTACTTCACGGAGTTGTTGGAGGACACGGCTGTCCAGTTGCTGGGCACGCTCACCTGGAACAGCTGCCCGCCGCGCATGGTGCGGTACTGCCGTGAGGGTGCGGGGACGGCCTCGCCAATCCTCCCCACCGACGCGGGCGCCCCGCCGCCGCCGCTCGATCCGCCGCCTTCGCGACCCATGTCGGCCATGGACTTCGCGGGAGGCAGCGCGTCGAAGCGCCGCTTCGTCGAGGCGAAGCCGTTGCTGTCGGGCCGCGGTCCGATCTCGAGCCTGCTGGCCTCTTCGGCGATGTACCGCGACCGGTTGCCGGGATTCGGGTGGCTGCTCAGCCACTGCGGCGGCGTGCCGTTGGCCTGCTTCTGGATGGTCTCGAACATGCGCCCGAGATCGCGCGGGTCGTATCCGGCTCGTGCCATGATCTGCGCGCCGAGCAGGTCGGCCTGCTTCTCGTAGTCGCGGCTGTACTTGAGCAGCCACGTGCCCAGGCCGAACTGCGATCCCTGCGAGATGGCTTCGCCCCAGCCGCCGCCGATGACCGCGCCGGCGATGGCGCCGGCAAGCGCGCCCAGCTGGAAGCCCTGCGCCTTGGTGGCATTGGCCGTCCCGTGGCGGAGCAGCACGTGCGCGAGCTCGTGGGCCATCACGCCGACGACCTCGCCTTCACTCGACGCCGCCATGAACATGCCGCGGTTGACGAACATCGGCCCGCCGGGAAGCGCGAAGGCGTTGATCTCCTTCAAGTTCACCGGCGTGAACGAATACTCGAAGGCGGGGTGCTTCAGATTGGCGGGAGAGGCCGCGATGAGCCGCCGACCGAGCTCGTCGAGATAGCTGTCGATCTGGCGATCGTCGATGATCGGGTACTGCTGGCGCACCTCGGCTGCGGCCTCGCGGCCGATCTCCACGTCCTGCTCGGGCGTGTACTTGTTCTTCGGCGGGGTCACCGGCGTCTGGGCAGAGACCGTGACAGTGCACAACACGGCGGCCATCCACGTCACGGCGCGACGTCCGGATCGAGCGAACACACGAGGTTGGGTAGCCATGTCCTTCGCCTCTGCACAGATTGTACCTGCTGAAAGGATCGGCATGATGCTTGCTCGGCGGGTGTAATGTGGGCTTGATCCGTCCCTGGGGGTGCGACATGAAGTTCGTCTGGACATTGATGGGAATTCTCTTACTCACCGGCGCGACCAGCTGGGCGCAGGGCGCCGCCGATCTCTCCAGCCTGGAGCGCAAGCTGACCGACGCCGAATCGGCGTTCTCGCGCGTCGAGAGGACAGTGTCCTCCTCCGACCGCGCCAGCCTCGAGCGTGATCTCCGCGACCTGCAGGACGAGCTCGCGTACTTCCGCGTGAAGAGCCGGCGCGGCGAGTCGATCAGCGACCGCGACCGCCGGGACCTGTCGGACAGGCTCGACGCCTACGTGCGCCGCGCCAATGGCTTCACGCGCACGGGTCAGGAGGGCCGCACCATCGCGGTCGGCACCGAGCTGGACGTGCGGCTGCAGACGCCCCTCAACTCCGGCACCGCCAAGGTGGAGGACCGCGTCGAGGCGACGACGATGGTGCACCTCTACCAGGGTGATGACTTGCTGGTGCCGGCCGGATCGGTGCTGACGGGGTACGTCGCGGCCGTCGACCCCGCGTCGCGCAGTGATCGCAAGGGCAGCCTGAGCATCAACTTCACGAGGCTCACCGTGTCGGGTCGCACCTACGACGCGAAGATTCTCGTGACGCAGGCGCTCGAGAGCGAAGGATTGAAGGGCGAGGTCGGGCGCATCGGCGCGGGCTCCGCGGTGGGCGCCATCCTCGGTGGCATCCTCGGCGGCGTGAAGGGCGCCATCACCGGCATCCTGGTCGGCGGCGGCGGCGTGCTCGTAGCGACGGAGGGCAAGAACGTGGACCTGCCGTCGGGAACGGTCCTGCGCGTGCGGTTCGACTCGAGCGTGGCATTGGACAAATAGGCGCGGCTTCGCCGCGTAGGCGGCGCTGGCGCGCCGTAGGGGCGCCCCTTCGGGGCGTAGGCGGCGCTTCGCGCCGCGGGCTTGCGGGTGGGCGCGGCTTCGCCGCGTAGGCCGCTGGTAGGCGCCCTCGGGCGTGGGCCTGCGGTGGGACTTGGCACGAAGGAGCCAGCCATCCCACGGCGCGCAGCGTCGCCCACGCGCCGGAGGCGCGCCTTACCGAAGGCCTACGCCCCCGAAGGGCGGCGCGGCTTCGCCGCGTAGGCGGCGCGTTCGCGCCGTGGGTCTGGCGGGTGGGCGTGGCTTCGCCGCGTAGGCGGCGCTGGCGCGCCGTAGGGGCGCCCCTTCGGGGCGTAGGCGGCGCTTCGCGCCGTGGGATGGCTAGAGCTACTGTGCCCCGATCCCACCGAAGGCCCACGCGCCGCAGGCGCGCCTTACCGAAGGCCTACACCCCCGAAGGGCGGCGCGGCTTCGCCGCGGCCCACGCGCCGGAGGCGCGCCTGCCGCAGGCCCACGCCCGAAGGGCGCCCACGCGGCGTAGCCGCGCCCTTCAAAAGGTCTTCCGCGCCACCCACTCTCGATACAGGGAGTCACTCACCGTGTAGCGGCTCCCTGTCTTCATCACCACGTCCTGCCTCAGAAGGGCCGCCAGGGCCGACTGCACGCTGGACGCGCCCGGCAGGCGGTGCCGGGTCCGCACGTCGCCCGACATGAGCTCGCGCCCATCCTCCAGCACGAGGGCGCGCAGCACGGCGCGCTGCGCCAGCGTGAGCCGCTGCCATGACTCCTCGAATGCCGTATGGTGCTCGCCCAGCAGCCGCGTCAGCGTCCCGTGCAGGTCGTCCAGGCCCGCGCTCTTCCTCCCCGCCACCCGCACATCGTCCCAGGTTTCGTGGGCGAGGCGCTGGACGTCGTACGGGACGTTGCCGGCCAGTTCGACGATGGCGGCGCCGAGGCCGGGTTCGGGCTTGAGGCCGCTGGCGGCGAAGCGGGACTCGATGAAGTGCGCGAAGAGCTCCTCGTCGATCTTCTCCAGGCGCATGACGGGCCCGGCCTTGTAGAAGGGACGTCGCGGCTCGAGCATGCGCTCCATCAGCGACGGCTCGGAGCCGGCGAAGACGTAGCCGACCGCGCGCTGATCCTGGACGGCGGCGCGCAGCGCGTGCTCGACGTTGCCGCCATCGAACGAGACGACCGCCTGGAACTCGTCCAGCGCGATGGCGAGCCGCTGCCGGCGCGCGGCGGCGATGCGCCCGGGCAGGGCGAAGACCTCCGCGGCCAGGCGCGCGGTGTCGCGGGCGGTGCGGACGGCGGGGAAGGCGAGCGTGACGCCGCCTCCGGCGGAAGGGCCGCCGGGGGAGGGGCCGTCGAACCTGAGCTCGGGCCGGACGGCCTGCAGCAGCTCGGTGGTCCAGCGGCGCAGCCGGCCGATGGGGGTGTCGGCGGTGACCAGGGCGCGCGCGTAGGCCTCGAGGAAGCCGACGTACGAGCTGGAGGCGGCCACGGTGACCTCGACAGTGAGGATCCTCTGCCGCGCGAGGCCGCGCAGCACGTCGCGGACCAGCGACGACTTGCCGTAGCGGCGCGGCGAGATGAGGAACACCTTCTGGCCCTCGGCCAGGTCGCGGGCGAGGCGCTCGCGCTCGGCCTCGCGGTCGGCGAACGCGCCCGCGGTGACGATCTCGCCGTAGACGAACGGGTTCTCCTGTCCCATTACGTCATTATACGTAATCGTTACCGTGGATAGCGTAATGCCGTCCGGCTCCGCTACGATGGGGCGGGCCGGCACGCGCGCGGCCGTGGAGAGGAGCGACATGGCGGGGCTGGTGGAGGCGATCGCGATCAGGCGGAAGATGTACTTCGAGTTCGAGGGGGCGCCCTACCACTGCCTGGACGTGGACGTGTCCACCCCGACGGCGCGCGGCGGCCAGACGCTCGTGCGGCTGAAGATGCGCAACCTGCTGACGCGGGCGGTCTTCGACAAGACCTTCAAGGCAGGTGAGAAGTTCAAGGAGCCCGACCTGGACTTCGTGGCGGCGTCGTACCTCTACGGCGACGGCGACGGGTGCCACTTCATGGACCAGGCCTCGTTCGAGACGCTGACGCTGCCGGCCGACATGCTGGGGGACGACCGGCTGCTGCTGTCGGACAACCTCGTGGTGCAGGTGCAGCGGTTCAATGGCCGCCCCATCGGCATCCAGCTGCCGCCCGTGGTCGAACTCAGGGTGGCGGCGACCGAGCCCGGGGTGCGGGGCGACACCGCCAGCGGCGGGGTGACCAAGCCGGCAACGCTCGAGACCGGCCTCGAGATCCGGGTGCCGCTGTTCATCAAGGAAGGGGAGACGGTGAAGGTGCACACCGAGACCCGCGAGTTCGCCGGCCGCGCGTAGGGGCTACACTGGGACCATGCAGGCGCTCACCATCGTCGCGCTCGTCGTGGGCCTGGCCGGCTCGGCCGTGGCACAGCAGGAGAAGCCGGTTCCGAAGGACTCGATGCGGATCTCCATCCCCGGGTGCTCGAAGGGCGTGGTGTTCACGGTCATGGAGAGTCCCGAGCACGAGTCGCGCTCGTCCGTCCCGCCCGGCCGCCGCTTCAGGCTGGCGGGGCCGAAGAACCTGTTGAAGGAGATCCGGGACCGCGAGGGCACGATGATCGAGGTCACCGGCCTCATCCGGAAAGGTCAGCTGGATCCTGGCGGCATCCCCCTCGGCGGCGGCGTGCGCGTGGGCCCGGCGCCCTCACCGCTCGGCGGCGTCGGGCGCGACCCGAACTTCAACCAGATCATCCTGGACGTGGAAGGCTGGCGCCCGCTGGCCGGAGATTGCCCGAGGCGCTGAGGGCGTCACGGGAACACGAAGAACACGAAGGGCACGAAGGCAGCACGAAGCCTGAGCCTCCGAGAACCCGAGAACCCGAGAACCTGAGAACCCGAGAACCTGAGAACCTGAGAACCTGAGAACCCAGTTCTAACCGGTGATGGTCAGCACCGGGCAGGTCGCGCGGCGGACCACCTGGTTGGTCGTCGATCCGAACAAGCCCATGTCCAGCGCGTTGCGGCCGCGCACGCCGATGACGATGAGATCGGCCTGGCCCTCGCGGGCGGCGTCGAGCAGCTCGACGTAGGGTTTGCCGAAGCGCACCTGCACCTCGGGCGCGGGACCATCCGGCGCTGCCGAGGCGCCGAGGGCCGCGAGCCGGGACCTGGCACTCGACTCGAGGTAGTGGCGGTAGTCCACGAGCGCCTGCGCCTGCTCGGGCGGGACACCCTCCATCGTGGGAATCGGCGGCTCGTGCCACGGCCATTCCAGGACGTGCAGCAGCGTGAGCGCGGCCCCCGACTCCTTCGCGAGCGACGCGGCGGCGTCCACGGCCTTCAGCGATGAATCCGAGAAGTCCACGGCGCAGAGCAGCCGCGCGAAGGGCTGCGAAGAGGTCGCCTGCGCGCGGGGCGGCACCGTGAGCACGGGGCACGGCGCCTGTCGCAGCACCTTCTCGGTGACGGACCCCAGCAGCAGGTGCTGGAAGCCGCCGGTGCCGTGCGTGCCCATCACGATGGCGTCGGCGGACAGCTGCGCCGCCTGCTCGAGGATGACCCGCACGGGCTCGCCGCCTGCGATCACGATGTCGAAGCCGACACCGGCACTGGCCACCGGGGCGCACGCCGTGGTGGCGTGGGCGTGCAGCGCCTCGAGGTCCGCCGGCGTCGGCGCGACGCTCGGGTGCACGTGCAGCACGGTCACGCGCGCGCCGTACCAGCGCGCCAGGGCCACGCCCTGCTCGAGCGCGTGCGCCGCCGCGTCCGAGAAGTCGATGGGGCAGAGGATGCGGCGGATAATCACGCGCCTACCGCTCCCACTCCCAGTCGCAATAGCCCGGGCGCGCCAGCCAGTTCTGCGGGTAGTCGCCAATCGGCGCCCCCGGCGGCGCCGGCGCCGCCGGCAGCATCACCGCCGTGTCGGCGGGCCGCTCGAGGAAGCGCTTGATGTCGGCCGCCAGCAGCGCGTGCTGCGCGATTTCGGCCTCGCCCTTCGAACCATCCACGCGGATGCGATCCGCCAGGCGCTGCAGCTTGAGCGAGGCCATCGCACGGTCCTGTGCGTTCTGCGCGGCGGCAGCCAGCCAGGTGAGCCGGTCCACGAGCACGCGCTCGGCGGCACGACGCACTTCGGCTTCGTAGGGATTCGCGGCGGGCGCGTCGAAGGTGGCCTTCACCAGGTGATCGATCACCTCCTCGAGGCCCGGCAGCGACGGATCCACGGCGTGCTGCGCCACCATGCGAGCAGCGCGATCCGGCTGCAGCACGAACCCGATGGTCACGTCGGCGGCGATGGCGCCGGGGCTGATGGGGTCGAAGCCCTCGCCGGTCGTGCGCGGGAAGAGCTCGCGGTGGATGCCGTAGCCTGGCGGCCGCGGCGGGATGAGATCGAGGATCTTCCGCGGGATGGTCAGCTCGGACGGCTTCAGCGTGGCTGCGAGCGCCTCGAGGGCGCGACGCTGGCTGGCCGCGGGCTCCCACTTCACGGGCGTGCGGCCGTCACCGCGCATCGCGTAGACGAAGTCCTGCCCCGCCACCATCGACGCGGCCCCCTCCACCGCGTAGCGGTGGTACATGAAGATGGGCACGAGCGGCTCCTCGACGGTGGTCATCGGCGCGCCGGTGCGGATGGTGGTCTCGCCGATGCGCTCCAGCGCCGCGCGGCGCACTTTCATCAGGCGGTCCAGCTCGTCGGCCTGGCTCACGCCGTTCGACCACTGCTCGGTGCGCGGGTGGATGTCGGTGTCCTGGTTGGTGAAATACCGCAGGTCCTGCGCCCACGCATCGTCCAGGATCTTCGTGAGGGCGGCCGTGTCGTCGCCGCCAGAGGCGAACTGGCGATAGCCGTAGTTGATGGCCACCTTGTCCCAGTCGCCGATGCGCGCCTCGTAGGCGCGGGAGAGGTCGATGGTGCCGTCCGGGCGAAGCTGCTCGAGCGGGTGCGGGTAGTCCATCACCGAGATCCAGCCCTTGCTGCTGTCGTAGTAGTTGTGGCCGAGGCCGAGCGTGTGGCCCACCTCGTGCGCGGAGAGCTGGCGGATGCGCGCGAGCGCCGTCTCGTAGAGGATGGCAGGGCGCTCCGTGCCCGTGGTGTAGGGCGAGAGCAGCCCCTCGAAGATCATGTAGTCCTGGCGGTCGCGAAGCGAGCCCAGCGTGACGGTGGCCTTGATGATCTCGCCGGTGCGCGGGTCGGTGACCGAGCCGCCCGAGCTCCAGCCGCGCGTGGAGCGGTGCACCCAGTTGATCATGTTGTAGCGGATGTCCATGGGGTCCGCGCCCTCGGGCAGCACGTCCACCTTGAAGGCGTTCCGGAAGCCCGCGGCCTCGAATGCCTGGTTCCACCACATCGCGCCCTCGATGAGCGCCTTCTTCACGTCCTCGGGCGCGCCCGAGTCCACCCAGTACTGGATGGGCGTCACCGGCTCGCTGATGGCCGCCGCCGGGTCCTTCTTCACCAGCCGGTGCCGGCGGACGTAGCGGAACTGGATCGGCTCCGCGATGGGCTGGCTGTAGTCCACGAACGTGATGCCGCCGTAGCCGGCGCGCGGGTCGTCCACGCGCGGCTGGAAGTTGCCGTCCGGCAGCTCGACGAGCGACACGTGTTCACGGAGCGTGACGGCTTCGGGAGACGGAGTGACGCTGGCGACCGAGCCCGAGAACAGCCCGCCGCCGCGGCCGAACGGGCCGGCCACCTGGGGCGGTGCGATGGAGGCGGGCCCCTGCGATGGGCCTCCGCCAAAGCCGCCACCCGGGGGCGCCTCGTTCACGAAGGTCAGCGTCATGTCGACCTCCGTGTTCCTCGGGAAGTTCTTCGTGTTGGGCAGGTAGAACGCGCTTCGGTTGCGGTCCAGCCTGTAGTTGCCCGGGCGAAGCCGGCCTGCGGCGTTGTGCACGTCACGCAGGAAGAACTCGGTGGCGTCCACCAGCACGCGCCCGCCCGACTCGGCGGCCACCGCGAAGCCCCAGAGGACCGACCTGGCGAACGAGTCCTCGACGGACTTTCGCTCGAGCGGGTTGCTGCTGCTCGACCGGAACGACTGGTTGCCTTGAACCAGCAGCACGCGCGGGCCCACACGCTGGAACATCACGATGCGGCCCTGGCCGCCCTGGCCGCGATCGAGCCCGATGTCGTTGGACCCGAGGCCCGCGGAGAGGCCGGTCGAGAACAGGAACTCGGTGTCGAGGCGCGGGATCTCCAGGAGCATCGTCCCCGCGCGCTCGTCCCAGTAGAGCGGGAAGTAGCCGTCGATCTTCCTGAGGCTGCTCACGCGCTCCTCGATCGAGGGGGGCGGGCCGGCGGCTCGTGGAGCTTGTGCGGCCGGCTGTGCCAGCGCGGCCGTGGCCATGAACATCGTCGCGATTCCCAACACGGATTCTCTGAACATGCAGCACATCCTCGCGCGGCCATTCTACGTCGGCTGCGAGGAACGGTGTCACAATGAGGGCCGCGTGATCTTCAAGCTGATCGACGAAGCATCCTGGCGCGCGGCGGAGGCGCGCGGCCGTTTCGAGGGATCGGCCGTGGATCGTCGAGACGGCTACATCCACTTCTCGACGGCGTCGCAGGTGACGGAGACCGCGGCGCGCCATTTCGCGGGGCAGACCGGGCTGCTTCTCGTCGCTGTTTCGGCGGACGCGCTCGGCGATGCGCTGCGGTGGGAGCCGTCGCGTGGCGGCGATCTGTTTCCCCACCTGTACGGCGACCTGCCGATGGCTGCCGTGTCTTCCGTCGCGCCGTTGCCCCTGGACGCAGAGGGGCGACACGTGTTTCCCCGTTTGGGTGACCCGCCTGCGGGGTAGGACAGGCACGGCGCGAGACCTGCGTCAGCGAGGGTTGAGGGAATGACCGGCATGATCCTGTCGAAGTCCGCCATCCTTGGCAGCGCCCTCGTTGTCACGACGGCGCTCGCCCTGGGCGCCTGTGTGTCGCGCGAGCCAGCGGCCGCGGGGCTCACGCCGCGCGAGCAGCTTGGCAGGCTGCTCTTCTTCGACAAGGGCCTCTCGGCCAACGGCAACCAGTCCTGCGCGACCTGCCACGAGCCCGCGGTGGGGTGGACAGGCCCCTTCGAGCACATCAACCGGACGGGCGGCGTGTACGAAGGCTCGGTCGCGGGCCTCTTCAGCAACCGCAAGCCGAACAGCGCCGCCTACGCGACGCAGGCTCCCATCTTTCACCTCGAGGACGCCGAAGCGGGGGACTTCGTGGGCGGCAACTTCTGGGATGGCCGCGCGACCGGAGAGCGGCTGGGGAACCCCGCGGCCGACCAGGCCCTCGCGCCGTTTCTCAATCCGGTCGAGCAGGCGCTGCCCGACGCGAAGACCGTGGTCGACCGCGTCTGTGGCGGCGCGTATGCCGCGCTCTTCAAGCAAGTCTGGGGCGCCGCCGCCTGCGAGGACACGGAAAAGGCCTTCGGCTCCATCGGATTGTCGATTGCGGACTACGAGGCTTCGGCCGAAGTGAACGCGTTCAGCTCGAAATACGACGCATTCCTGGCCGGTCGCGCCGAACTGACCGAGCAGGAACAGCGCGGGCTGCGCCTGTTCGAGGGACAGGGACGGTGCGCCGACTGTCATCCAAGCCGGCCGGGCCCGGACGGTTCGCCACCCCTCTTCACCGACTTCACGTTCGACAATCTTGGATTGCCGCGAAACTCCCAGAACCCGTACTACACGCAGCCGGCCAATCCACAGGGCACGGCATGGGTGGACGAGGGACTTGGCGGGTTTCTCGCGGGGAGGGTCGAATTCCGGCAGTACGCGGCGGGAAACATGGGCAAGCATCGCGTGCCGACGCTGCGCAACGTGGACCTGCGGCCCTCACCCGGCTTTCCGAAATGCTACGGGCACAACTGCTACTTCAAGGATCTCGAGACCTTCGTGCACTTCTACAACACGCGCCTGGTGCTGCCCGTGTGCGCCGCGCCCGAGCAGCGCCCGGACGTGGACTGCTGGCCCCGCCCGGAGGTCGAGGCCAACGTCAACACCGAGGAGCTCGGAGACCTGGGCCTCACGGAGGAAGACGAAGAGGCGATAGTCGCGTTCATGGCGACGCTGTCCGACGGCTGGGCCCCGCCGGACCGTCGCTGAAGCGCTCCCCGGGGGGACTATTTCTCGGCGGCCGCGCGCGTCCGCACCACTTCCACCGAGCACGGCGCGTGGAGGACGACCGAGTGGGCGACCGACCCGAGGAGGAACCTGCCCGCGGGCCCGTGCCCGT
>JBFWQE010000161.1:0-11950 GCA_050249615.1 Vicinamibacterales bacterium | reverse complement strand
GTCGCGCCCTCCGCGAACTCCCGCAGCAACCCCTCCACCGGCACCGGCAGGAACTGGCCGAGCATGCGCAGGGTCTTCTCGTTGGCGCTCCGGTAGTAGAACACCCCGAAGACGCCGGGCAGCGCCAGGCCGTTCCTGCGGCCTTCGGCCAGGAAGGCCTCGACCTTCCCTGCCTGGTGGTGTGACACGATCTGCGTCAGGTAGAAGTCCGCGGTGAAGCTCGGGTCGAGCAGGTACCGCATCTGGCCGGCGGGATCGGCGACCGGGTTGGCCCAGCCCCCCAGCTCCAGTCCGGGGTGTCGCGCCCGGATCGCCTGTCGCAGCTGCCATGCGTGCTCGACGACGCGCGGGCGGCCGACGTGCTTGTCGCCGCCGAGGACGACCAGCGAGGGGAAGCCGTGCTCCACCGCCTGGTCCGCGTAGGCGAGGCAGAAGTCCATCGAGTGCTTCGACGTGAGGAACGGGATGACCCGGGCGCGCGGCACCGCCTCCCCGAGATTCGTGACGAGATGCCGCAGGTTGTTCTCCTCCTGCGCACCCACGGCGCTGTCGGTGAGCATCACGCGAAAGCCCTGCCGCGTCAGCGACCGGATGGCGTGATAGAGGTCGATCCAGGCGTCGATGCCCTCGGTGGACCCGAGCTCCGCCCGCGGGGGCCGGAGCTCGACGGAGAAGACGGAGTCGAGAGAACGGAGATCCTGGAGGAAGGATGTCGAAGTCAAGGAATCCGGAACCCGACGAGTATAGCAAGGGGATTGCGTCGGGAGCCGGGGTCTGGGAACCGGGATCCGCGACATCACGCGCGGGGACGGCGTTCGCCCGGCGGGCGCCCGGCTCCCCACTCCCGGTTCCCGACGCGATCTACTGCCGCGACGACGTCTCGCGCGGCTTGGCGTGCTTCGCCCACTGGTCGGCCCAGTTGAGCATCTCGGCCACGGTGTGCAGCACCGACTCGCGCGCCTGGTAGCCGTGGGCTTCGTGCGGCAGCGTCACGTAGCGGACCGTGGCGCCGTGCCCCTTCAGGGCCATGTAGAAGCGCTCGGACTGGACGGGGAACGTGCCCGAGTTGTCGTCCGCCTCGCCGTGAATCAGGAGGACAGGCTCCTTGATCTTGTGGGCGTGGGCGAAAGGCGACATGCGCATGTAGAGGTCGGGGACTTCCCAGAACGTGCGCTGCTCGTTCTGGAACCCGAACGGCGTGAGGGTGCGGTTGTAGGCGCCGCTGCGAGCGATGCCGGCGCGGAAGATGTCGGAGTGCGCCAGCAGGTTGGCCGTCATGAACGCGCCGTAGCTGTGGCCGCCCACGACGACGCGCTCCGGGTCCACGATGCCCATGGCGGCGGCCTTGTCCACCGCGGCCTGCGCGCTGGACACGAGCTGACCCACGTACGTGTCGTTGGCCGTCTCGCCCTCACCCACAATCGGCATCGTCGCATCGTCGATGACCGCGTAGCCGTCGAGCAGGAACATCAGGTGCAGCGTGCTCCACCCCGGCGTCGTGAAGCGGAATGGCGAGCCCGTGACCTGGCTGGCGGTGCGCGGATCGGTGAACTCGCGCGGGTAGGCCCAGAGCAGCGCCGGCAGGCGGCCCTGAGCGGGCGTCCAGCCTGGCGGCGTGTAGATGGTGGCGCGCAGCTGCACGCCGTCCTTGCGCTGGTAGGTGACCATCTCCGCCTTCGCGCCCTTCAGCGGCGGCGCGGGATCGGGATAGCTCGTGAGGGCCACGCGCTCGTTGGCCTCGAGGTCGCGCGTGAAGAAGTTCGGCGCGTCGGTACGGGACTCGCGCTTCGTCACGACGCGCGCGGCGTCGGCGGTGATGAGGCCGACGACGGTTTCGTACGACTCGTCCGGGCTCTGGAAGAGCCGCTCCTTCTGGTGTGTCCCCAGATCCAGCTTGTCGAGGAACGGCCGGTCGCCGTTCGGCGTGGCGCCGCTGCCCGTCAGGTAGATGGCGTTGCCCGTCTGTCGGATGGCTTCGGCGCCCGACCCCATCGTGCGTCGGAGCGGCGTTCCGGGGTTTCCGTACGAGTCCTCCTGGCTCCGCTCCCAGAGCTTGCGCGGCTCGGCCCCGGGTTTGTCGATGAGCCACGTGCGTGTCATCCGCGTCTTGCGATCGTTCTCGGTGAGCATCGCGATGCCCGCCTCGGTCCACGCGATCTGCGAGAAGCGCCACTCGGTCTTTGCCAGTTCGGTGGGTGCGCCGGTGAACGGCGCCGCCAGGGTCATCACCTTGTCGCGATGGGGAACCGTGGCCTTCGGATCTCCGCCGTCGAGCGCCTCGGCCCACGTCACCGTGGCGGGCGCGGTGGCCTGCCAGCGCCACGCACGCGGCCCCGGCAGGACGCCGCTGTTCGGCACGGTGTCGGCCACGGGGAGATCGGCGATCTGCCTGACGACCGTGCCCTTGCGATCCCACACCTCGACCTCCGTGGGGAAGTCGTCGTAGGGGACGAGCCACGAGAAGGGACGCTTCGTGCGCGCAATCAGCACGAAGTTACCGTCGGGCGACGGCGAGAAGGTGTGGAAGATGGCGGGGCGGCCGACCGGCGCCCGCGCGCCCGTGCCCGCGTCCACGAGCGCCAGCTGGCTCGTGGCGTAGTACTCGAACAGGACCTCGTCGTAGGCGGATGTGAGCAGGTCCTGGTACGTGCGCACCGGTGCCGGCACGCCACGGTTCTCCTGGATGTTCGGGCCGGTTGGGACGGCGGGCGGCGCCGGTGGCTGGCCGCGGCCGGGAAGGACGAACGCGCAGAGCAGCGATGCGCCCTGGCCGACCCACTTGCAGGCCGAAGGCGACTGCGGGGAGCCGAGCGCGTTGTTCAGCTGGGCGGGCGTGATGGCCTTCGCCGCGCCGGTGGCCGTGTCGCCCACCCACAGCTCGATGCCGGTGTCGCGCGTGTGCGTGAAGGCGAAGCGCCGGCTGTCGGGCGAGAAGCCAATCCAGCCGATGGCGGGCTCCGCGGGCAGGGTCACCTTGCGCTCGGTGCCATCCGCCGGGCCCTTGATCGTGAGCGCACGATAGCGCACCGCGCGATGCAGGCCGTTGGTCTTCGGGTTGATGCGCGTGCCCGCCAGGCGCAGCATCGGCTGCGCCAGTTCGGCCAGCGAAGGCATGCTGGCGCGTTCCAGCACGGCCATGGCCTCGCCTGACGCGGCCAGGTCCACGGTCGGCGGCGGCGGGGCGTCGAGCACGTCGATGATGGGCTTCGGCGGGAGCAGGTAGCCCGAAGGGGACGGCGATTGCTGGGCCGCCAGGAGCGCGGTGGAGAGCGAGGCGGCGCCGACCAGGAGGAAGAGCTTGCGCATGGCTGGAACTCCTGACACGGAGTATAGACGTGGAAGCCGGACGCCGACGCCCGCAACGCAGATGGCGCACGGGCCGCAACGCAGATGGCACAGATGACGCATGGGGCCGCAGATGGCGCACGGGGCCGCAACGCAGATGGCGCAGATGACGCACGGGGCCGCAGATGGCGCACGAGGCCGCAACGCAGATGGCGCAGATGACGCACGGGGCCGCAGATGGCGCACGAGGCCGCAGATGGCGCACGGGGCCGCAGATGGCGCAGATAAGGCAAATAGGGAAACGGAAAGCGACGCGAATACGAAGAGCGAGACCGGCAGCGCAGGCAGGAACACGCCGGGTGAAGAGAGCAGGAAGAACAGACGAAGGAGACCAAGAGGGGTCGCGTTATGGCACGACGATGACGACCTCGTTCGAGGGAGCGCTGGGGCCGGCGACGGTCGTGGCGCGGACACGCACGAAGTACGTGCCCGGCGGGGCGGTCACGGTCAGCATGGTCGTCGCGTTGCCGGGGAGGACCGCGAGGTCCGAGAGGCTCGGCGCGCTGCCGGCCTCGACGGTGTAGGACGTCGGCGCCTCGCCCGTGGCGGGTGCGGCCCAGGCGAGCGTTACCGCACGGCCGGGACCGAGACTGAAGCCCAGGCCGGATGGGGCTCCCGGCACCGGTGGGCCCGCCGTGAAGCTGACCTCGTTGGAGGCGGCGCCGATGCCGCAGGCGTTGCGGGCGCCGATGCGGACGAAGTACGTGCCGTTTGGAGCGGACGCCTGGAACGAGGTCGCGGGAGAGCCGGTGTCGATGACCGCGAGGTTCGCGGTACCCGGCGAGGAGCCCGCCGCCACCACGTACGAAGCCACGGCGCCTCCTCCGGCAGGGGCGCTCCACGCCAGCTGGACACTGTTTCCCGACACGACGGGCGGCAGCTGCACGGGTGCACCTGGCAGCGTGGTGCACTCGCCCGCAGGTGTCATCACGAGGGTTGCCTCGTCCGAGGCGGGGCCGGTGCCGGCCTCGTTCTGCGCCCGCACGCGAAGGAAGTAAGTGCCCTGCGGCACGCCCCGGACCGTGTGCGAGGTGACCGCGCTGCCGGTGAGGATGACGGCGAGATCCGACAAGCCAGGGGCGGAACCTGCCTCGATCACGTAGCCGAATGGCGGCAGCCCTGTGGCGGGCGCGGTCCACGCGAAGGCCGCCGTGGTCCCCGAGGTGCTCACCGAGAATTCACCGGGAGCGCCTGGCAGGTCCGGCGACTGCCTGAAGCCCGCCACCGTCGCGCGCGTGTTGTTGAGCGAGCGTGCATTGTCCTGGTAGGTGGTGCCCGTGACCGCGCTGTTGAAGCTGCTCGCCGGATTCGAGAAGTGCAGCACCCGCGGACAGTTGCACCCGGTGGCGTAGGCCATCACCGTCCTGAACAGGCCGCCGGGGTGCTTGTAGCCGTACGAATAGGGAAACACCGGCAGCGTACTCGGGTCGTCCGGCGCATGGGTCGATCCCATGTTGTGCGCCAGCTCGTGCCCGAACGTGTAGTTGGGGCTGATGCACGGATATGCGGACACGCTGAATGCGTTGGATGCGAACGACGTCGTGGCCGTGGCCATCAACCACGCCACGCCACACCCGTTGGTCACCGAGCCCACGACGAGCTGGACGAGGTCGGCGCCGAGCTCGTCCCGGCGGGCGTGCACCGCGTCCATGAAGCCGTCCTGCGGTGACGTGATCCGCTCGAGGTCGAGGGTGATGTCCGTGCTGCTCTCGACGTAGTTCACGGGCTCGGCCCCGACCAGGCGGATGCGCTGCCGCACGCCGCTCTTCGTGAACGCGATGTTGGTCTCGGCGACGCCGAGCGCGAGGCGTGCCTGGATGGCGGCGTCGCTCCCCCCCGCCGCATCCACGGCGGCGGCGGTGTAGACGGCCAGCACGTCGATGACGGTGTCGAGTCCGGCGGTCGCCGTGGCCGGCTCGCCGTCCACGGCCGCCTGTGACGAAGGCAAGGGGTCGAGCTCAGCGCCGAGCTGTGCGAGATCCAGCTGGCGAATGACATGGCGCCCGCCCCGCCCGACAGGCTCGATGGAGAACGCGGAGCCGAGCAGCCGGATCGAGCCCTGCAGGGCGTCGCCTGCCCGGACGAAGGTCACGGTGCTGAGCGGTTCACCCGGCACGTGTCCCGACCACGTGATCGATCCGTCGCGGCCGGCCTCGCGTCGCGTGAGCTCCGCTCGAAGGCTGAGGCCCGGGAAGAGATCGAGCGCCAGGCTTTCCCGATCAAGGGCGGCCACTGCCACGCCCGTCGCGCGCTCGCGGACGATCTCGCGCCTCGCCCGCGCTGCCGCCTGGACCGGCAGTGCCGCGGACGGCGCCGCGACGAACAGGGGCACGGCGACCGGGGCCTGCGCCCCGGGGCGGGTCCACGTGAAGGCGACGAGCGCCACCGCGACGATGAGGAGTGGGCGAGACATGAAGGTTCGAGGCACGGGGGGCGAAGGCCGAGCCTAGAGGATAGCGCACGGGATTGGGCTCCCTGGTCAGGGGACGACGACGATGACCTCGTTGGAGGCAGGCCCCGGGGTGGCGCCGATCAACGCGCGCACGCGCACATAGTACGTGCCGGCAGGCGCAGTGGCGGAGAACGCAGTGCCCGGCCCGCCGGTTGGAGTGCTGGCCAGGTCCGTGAGCCCGGCGCGCGAGCCGGCCTCGAGCAGGTACGCCGTCGGTGCTCCGCCACCGGCGGGCGGCTGCCATGCCAGGGCCACCTGCCCGCCGGCTCCGAGTGACCAGGTCAGGTCCTGCGGCGCCTGAGGCGGATCCGAGCCGAGCACGAAGCTCACCTCATTCGACGCGATGCCGACGCCGCAGGCGTTGCCGGCTGCCACGCGCACGAAGTACTGGCCGTCCGGCGCGGATCCGGCAAAGGACGTGCCGGCGGATCCGGTACTGAAGACCCCGATGTCGGACCCTCCAGGCTGCCGGCCCGCGAATACCACGTAGGTGCCGGGCGCACCGCCCTGTGCGGGCGCATCCCACGCGAGCCAGACAGAGTTGCCCGACACGACTGGCACGAGCATCACCGGCGGGCCGGGGAGGCCGATGCATCCTCCGGAAAGCCCCATCACGATCGAGACATCCGGCGAAGGCGCGCCGATGCCAGCGGCGTTCGCGGCGCGCGCGCGCACCCAGTACGTACCGGGTGGCACACCGGGGACGCTGAACGACGAGTTGATGCCGCCCGTGTCGATCGCGGCGATGTTCGACAGCCCCGGAGCGCTGCCGGCCTCGAGCAGGTAGTGCGTGGGTGGATCGCCCAGCGTGGGCGCGGTCCACGTGAAGATGACCGTGGTTCCCGCCGTTCGTGCCGAGAACATGCCCGGCGGTCCCGGGATGGGGCCGGGATCGACCACGGTCACCGTCGCCTCGGGTGAGGGGGCGCTGGCGCCGACGGCGTTCACCGAGCGGACGCGCGCGTAGTAGGTCCCGGCCGGCAGCGTGAGCGTCGCCTGCGTGGCGGGAGCCGGCACCGATTGCGTGGGCAGCGTCGTGGTGCCGGGCGCCGTGCCGACCTCTACGACGAAACTCGATGGCGCCGAGCCGGTGAGGGCCGCGGTCCAGCCGACGGTGACCGACGTGCCCGACGCGGTGGCCGTCGCGGCGGTCGGCGGGTCTGGCGCGGCGACGACCGTCGTGACGTTGAACGCGACGGGCACCGATACACCTGCCGACGGATCGCTGCCCGTCACGATCAGGCCGCCGGCACCGGTCTGCCCCTGGGCCGGCGTGAGCGTCACCAGGAACGTCCGGGTCGTCGTGGTCGATGACTGCTGCGTCACGAGGATGCCGCCGGGTGGCAGGATCGTGGCATTGGTCGTGACCGCCGACACCATCAGGCTGCCGGGCGGCGTGTCGATGTCCGCGATCGTCACCGCGAAGCTCGTGGCCGCGCCCACCGTCGTCGACACGAGCGGCGGCACGCCGGACATGGTTGGAGGATCGTTCACCGCGACGACGTTCAGCTGAAACGATCTCGACGCGCTCATCGCGCCGTCGCTCACGGCTACCGTGATCGTCGCCATGCCACTCTGGTTCGCGAGAGGCGTGACGGTGAGGGTCCGGTTCGCGCCGCTGCCGGCAAGCGCCAGCGCCGCAGCCGTGTTCGGCACGAGAGCGGTGTTAGACGAAGAGGCCGAGATCGAGAGGCTGGCCACCGGCGTCTGCGCGTCGCCGACCGTGAAGGCGATGGCAGGCGTTGCGCCATCCTCGTCGATGGTCCGATCGCTCAGCGCCGTGATCGTCGGGGGTGTGTTCGGCGCCAGGGCCTGGCGCCAGTTCGCGATGGTGTTCCGCGCGGCGTTGATGGAAGCCGCGTTGTTGTGCTGCGCGACCGTGCCCGTCGGCTGGCCGCTGTAGGACACGGACGGGTTCGAGAAATGAAGAACCCGCGTGCAGTTGACGGGACAGTTGTAGGCCATCACCGTCCGGAACAGGTTCGAGGGGTTCTTGTAGCCGTACGAGTACGAATACAGTGGCGCGCTGCCGCCGTCCTCGGGCGCGTGAGCCGACCCCATGTTGTGGCCCAGCTCATGGCCAAACGTGTAGTTCGGGCTGATGCAGGGATAGGCCGTGACGCTGAACGCGTGGGTGGCGAAGCCGGACGAGAGCGACTGCATCAGCCAGGCGACGCCGCAGGCGCCGCCCGCTGTATTGCCGACGACGAGCTTCACCAGATCCGCGCCGAGCGCGTCGCGCCGGGCGTGCACGCTGTCCATCAGTCCATCGGCGGTGTTGGTGATGGCGCCCAGGTCCGTCGTGAGGCTCCCGCTCTCGGTGTAGTCGATCGGCTCGGCCCCGACCAGCCGGAGACGCGGGATGATGCCGCTGTTCGCATAGGCCGTGTTCGTCTCGGAGATGCCCAGGTTGATGCGTGCCTGGATGGCGGCGTCGGTGCCGCCCGCGGCGGCCCGGGCGGCCGGCGTGTAGACCACCAGCACATCGAACGTCGTTCCATCGTCGAGCGGAAGCGAAGGCGGGTCCTGGGCGAAGTTCGGCAGGACGCCCGGCACCAGGGGCGCAAGCTCGGCACCGAGCGTGGAGAGGTCCACCTGCCGGACGAGATGGAACGCGCTGCCCGCGATGGGCTCTATCGAATACGCGGCGTCGAGCGTGCGGATCGAGCCCTGGAGCAGCTCGCCTGTGCGGACGAACGTGGCAGTGCTGAGGAGGCGGTCGACGATGTGTCCGGACCACGATTCCGAGCCGTCAGGGTTGACAGCGCGCGCATCGATCTCCGCGCGCAGCGTGAGGTCCGAATCGACGCGGATGTCCACGGTATCCGCATCGAGAGCGGCGAGGTTGGCGGATACGACGCGGGCGGAGAGCGTGCCTGGGGCGAGCGCGTCCGCGGCTGGCGGGACAAAGCCAGGCGGTGGCTCGACGATGAGGGCAGGTGCCTGCGACTGCGCCGCCTGAACGTGAAGCGCCCCCCACAGCGCAAACGCGGTGAGCAGTAAGAGGGCCCCGCGACGAATGTTCAAGGAACGGACACGGACAGACGAATCTTGTAAGCGCGTGGACATCGCTGGTGGTGGCACCTCTCAGCGGACCCGATGGCTGCAAGAACGGGACCCGGAGTCCTCGGACCATCGGTTGGCGGGGGCTATCCGATCCGGGCGGCCGCAGCGAGGCCTGCCGCCCGGCCCGTGGCCCAGGCCCACGCGAAGTTGTGGCCGCCAATGGGACCGAAGGCGTCCAGCATCTCGCCGCAGAGGAACAACCCGGGGTGGTGCTGGCTTTCGAGCGTGCGCGGATCGACCTCGTCCAGCGCGATGCCGCCGCCGGTGACTTCCGCCTTCTTGTATCCCTCGTGGCCCGTCCATGGGAGCTCGAATGACGTGAGACACGTGATGAGCGTCACGCGCTCCTTTCGGGTCAGCGACGACACCCGCCGGTCGCGGGGCACACCTGCCTGGTCCAGGAGGAACTGGGACAACCGCTCCGGCAGCTCCCGCGAGAGCACGCCGGCCACGGAGCCGTGACCGCCTCGGAGCCTCGACTCCCATTCCGCGGCCGGGATGTGCGTCCAGCACACCCGCACGGTGGCTCGCACCTGCCCGCACCCGTCCGCACCTGTCCGCACCTGCCCGCACCCGTCCATGAGACTCCGCACGCACACGTGCGAGATATCCAGCACCGCCGGGCCGCTGTAGCCTCGATGCGTGAAGAGGAAGCCGCCGTGCGACTCGATGGTATGGTTCCTCCACTTCGCGCGCAGGCGGACGGGAAGGGAGAGGCCGGAGAGGAATGCTGCGGCGCCCGGCACGCCGAGGCGTGCCGCGGATTCGTGGTCGTGTGAAGGCGAGAAGGTCAGCGGCGTCAGCGCCGGATAGGTGTCGTGCACGGCGTGTCCCAACGCGGCGGCGATGCGCAGCCCCGTGCCATCGCTGCCGGTGGCCGGCACCGAAAGGCCTCCGGTCGCCAGGATCACGCGCGCCCCGTGGATGGGGCCGGCGGATGTGTCGAGTCGCCATCGCTGGCCGTCGCGCACGATCGCGCGGACGTCGACGCCAAACTGGAACTGCACGCCGCGGCGCCGGGCCAGCGCGACGAGGCCGTCCCGCACGTCACGCGCGCGGTTCGACCTGGGGAACAACTTGCCGGTCTCTGGTTCGAGAGCCAGCGGGACGCCGACCTCGTCCTCGAAGAAGCGGCGCTGCGCCGCCAGCGGCCAGGAGCGGAGGAGGCCGCGCAGCAGGTGCGCGGGTGAGTCGGTCACGAAGCGCGCGGGCGTGAGTGCCGACGGCAGGATGTTGCACCGCCCGCCGCCGCTGATCAGGATCTTCCGCCCGCCGTCGGCAGTGCGCTCCAGCACCACGACGGGCACGGGCCCCGCTGCCGCGAAGATGGCGGCCACGAGGCCGGCCGCGCCGGCGCCGACGATGACCGTCGGATCTATTTGAAGAACTCCTCGATTGGCACCACGCGCACGGTGCCGAGCTTCAGCGCGGCGATGCCGGGCTCGATGGCCTTCCTGTCGCCCACGATCACCACGGCCATCTTGTCTGGCTGGATGTAGCGGGCAGCGGCCTTCTGGACGTCCGCGGCCGTCACCCCCATGACGTCGCTGACGAAGTCCTGGAACGCCTGCTCCGGAAGGTTGTACACGACGAGCTCCTCGAGCTTCTGCGCCAGGTTGCGCGTGGTCTCGAACTCGGAGGGGAAGCCGAGCGCCACGTAGTTTCTCGCCTTCTCGAGCTCGTCGGCGGGCACGGGTTTCTGGATGCCCTCGAGCTCGACGAAGAACTCCCGGAGCGCGTCGGCGGTCTTGTCCGTCTGCACGCCGGCGGTGGCGAAGAAGGGGCCTGCCGACGTCCGCATGTCGAAGATGGAGCCGGCGCCGTAGGTGTAGCCGTTCCGCTCGCGGAGGTTCTGGTTCAGGCGCGAGGTGAACGACCCGCCGAGGATGGTGTTCAGCACCTGGAGCGTGGCGTACTCCGGCGTGGAGCGCGGGACGCCCACCCAGCCGATGCGGATCTGCGATTGCGCGGCGCCGGGCTTGTCCACCAGCACGATCTCGCGCCGCGTCAGCTGCGGCGCAGCGGGGATGGCCGCCGCCGGCGCGCGCGGCCCCGTGCCCGGCCAGTCGCCGAAGACGCGGTCGAGTTCTGCCTTCGCCCGGGCGAGCGTGACGTCGCCGACCACGAGGATGGTCGCGTTGCCCGGGACGTAGTGCTCCTTGTAGAACGCGCGGGCATCGTCGGCCGTGATGGCCTCGATGGCAGGCGCGAGACCGGTCGCGGGCGTGCCGTAGCGGTGCGTGGGACCGAAGACGACGCGGGGGAAGGCGTAGCCGATGATGGCGGCCGGGTTGTCCTGCGCCTGGATGAGGGCCGTCAGGCGCTCCTTCTTCAGGCGATCCAGCTCGCTGGCCGGGAACGTCGGTCGAAGCACGACGTCGGCGAGCAGCGGCAGCGCCGCCGACAGGTTCCGGGCCGGCGTGGACAGCCGCGCGGCGCTGTAGTCGAACGAGCTGCTCGTCGAGAGATCCGCGCCGAGGTACTCCACCGCGTCGGCGAGCTCCAGCGCCGAGCGCGTGCCGGCACCCTCGTCGAGCATGCTGGCCACGAGGCTGGCCATGCCGAAGCGTCCGGCACGGTCGAGGCTGCTGCCGCCGCGGAGGATCACGTTCACCTGCACCAGCGGCACGCGGTGCTGCTCGATGACCCAGAGGGGCACGCCGTTGGCAAGGGCGGTCTTCTGGATGGCCGGGAGCCGCAACGCCGGCGGCGGGCCGAGCGGCGGACGCTGACTGCGGTCCGGGGATTGCCACGCGGACACCGAGACGGCCAGACAGAACACCGATAGCGCAGAAACAGAGAGCCGCAGAGGCCGCAGAGGCCGCAGATGGCGCAGATGGCGCAGAGGCCGCAGAGGCCGCAGAGGCCGCAGATGACGCAGATGACGCAGATAGGGAACACTCATATCGTTCACGCGGTCCGACCCCTCAAGACCTCAAGACCTCAAGACCTCAAGACCTCAAGCCCCAAGCCCTACTGTCCCTTCGGCACCACGCTGAGCTCCACTCGCCGACCGGCCGGCAGGAACCGCTGGACGGCCGCCTGGATGTCGGTCGCCGAGATGGCGCGATAGCGCGCGAGGTCTTC
>JBFWQE010000160.1:0-12069 GCA_050249615.1 Vicinamibacterales bacterium | reverse complement strand
TGCTGTTCATCCGGAGCGACCACTACAGCTTCGTGCGCCAGGGCATCCCCTCGCTCTTCATCAAGAGCGGATTCAAGACGGGCGATCCGGCGAAGGACGGCGCGGCCATCAACGCCGCGTATCGGCGGGACGTGTATCACAAGCCCAACGACGACATGTCGCAGCCGTTCGACTTCGAGGCCGGCGCGGCGCACGCGCGGCTCAACTTCCTGACGGGCTGGCTGGTGGCGCAGGACACGGCACGTCCCGCCTGGAACCCGGGCGACTTCTTCGGCGGGCTGTTCGGCGCGGGTGGGCCCGGGACGGTCCCGACTCGCACGCATTGAGGATCCCGGCCGACCCCGGTTCATCCGGGCCGTGGTCGGTCGTCCGCACAGCTCGGTATCTCGGCGCGCATCAGTCGCGACGCCGCAGCGCCTCATAGGCGCGCCTCGCCAGGGCCAGACCCGCGATGGGATCGGACTCGCGCACCGGCGCCCATCCGGGCCCGCGGAGCCCGAGCCAGACGACGAGGAGATCGCCGTCGCCGCGCAGCGCCAGTCCCTCGGTCGTGCGGAGCCAGGCGCGGAACGCCGTGTCGAAGAGGGGCTCGACCCGGCCGATGTCGTCGGCGCTGAGCGTGTGATCCGTGGCCGACAGCCGCATCGGTGGATACTGCAGTTCCGGGGTGTCGGGCGACAGAATCTCGTGGAGATGCGCATCGGAGCCGTAGCCGCGCCCCTCGCCGTTTCGCGCGGCCGGCAGGAGGAGGAATCGCGGCAGGGGCAGCCGATCCGACTGGATGGCGACGGCGGCCGGCGGCGCCGTCGTCCCGGTCGGTGGACGCAGGACCCACTCGGTGAAGCCCGGCCCCGGCCGTTTCAGGAGCCCTGGCACGGGCGTCCCGACCGGGGAGCGCGACGAGCGGAGGCGTCCGGCGAGGACTGCGTCCTCGGCCGGCACGAAGCCCGCGGTGCGAAGCGCGTCCCAGGCCGCTTCCCATCGTCCCTGTACCCGGCGGAACCAGCGCCACGCGACCCAGGTGGCCGCGCCGAGTGCCGAGAAGAACAACGCGAGGACGACGAGGCCAGTCATGTCGGCGCCTGGTCGCTGCCACCGGCCTGCCCGGTCATGATGCCGGCACCACCACGACCTGCGTCGGCGTGGCCACGCTCGCGCCGCAGGGGTTGGCTGCGACCACGCCGAGGTGGTACGTGCCTGCCGCCACGACACCGCTCAGGGCGCGCCCGGAGGTGGGGAAGGCCCCGACGTACGCGCCGGTCACGTTCAGGACGTATCCCGTCGGCGCCGGACCCGTGGGCGGCGGATCCCACAACACGTGGATCGTGGCGCCCAGCCGGTAGGCCAGGAAGCCTCCCGGCGATTGCGGAGGTCCACTGCATGGCGCAGGGAAGCCGAGCGTGACCGGCGCCGACGGCACGCTGCTGCCACCTGTGTTCGTGGCCCGGAGCCGGAACGTGTACACGCCCGCCGGCACGCCCGCGTAGGTGAACTGCTCCACCGGCCCGAGGCTGATCGACGTCGTCAGCGCGCCGGTGACGTCGAGCACGGCTCCGATGGGAGGACCACCCGCATGCGTGTACCGCCACGACAGGCTCACCGTCGAGCCGTGCACCAGCCCCGTCACAGAAGTGGGCGGCGAGGGCGCCACGGGCACGTTGACGTACAACGGCACCTCGTTCGACGCCACGCTTCTCTGAACACCGAAGAGCGCGTGGACGCGGACGACGAACGCGCCTGTTGGCGCGGCGAAGGTGAAGACCGGCGCGGCGCTGCCGGTCGGCAGGCTGGCGAGCACGTCGCCGGGGGTGATGCCGCCTTCGACGACGTAGGCCGTGGGCGCCGGACCGATGGCCGGCGCGTCCCAGCGCAGCGTGACGATGTGCCCGGCCACCCGGTGGACGCGGAGGTTCGCGGGCGCCTGCACCGTAGTGGGTGGCTGCCGCACGACCGTGACCACGGCCACGTTGCCGAGGCCGGCACCGTTGACGGCGCGATAGCTGAAGATGTCGGCGCCTACCGCGCCGGTGGCAGGTGTGTAGACGAAGCCGCCGTTGCTGTTGAGCGCCACGACGCCGCCCGTCGGCGCCGCCACCAGCGCCGCGCTGATGGCGCCGCCGCCATTGCCGGCGTCGTTGGCCAGCACGCCCGGCGCGGGTACGGTCAAGGCGGCGTTGAACGCCGTGCTGTAGGTGTCGTTCACCGTCGTGGGTGTCCCCGTGTCGTCGTTGAGGATGGTGCCAGCCCCCTGGCCGTCGCCGATGAGGGCGTTCACCGGGTTGAACAGGTTCACGGCAAAGGCCTCGTCGGGCTCGAGGGTCAGGTCGCCGTTGACCAGCACCGTCAGCGACCGGCTCCGGGTGCCGGGCGGGAACACCAGTTCGCCGGCCTGCGCGACGTAGTCCGTCGTGCCGGCGGTGGTGACCAGGAGTGACCAGCCACCGATCGATCCGCCGTCGGCGGCGAAGTCGTCGAGGACATGCAGACTCCACACGCCATTCGCGTTCGTGCCGTTGAAGACCGACAGGGTCTCGCCGTGCGGCCCCGCCGGCGCCGGAGCCGGGAACGGATCGCCCGCGCCGATGTTCGTCGGGCGATAGAGGCCCGTGACCAGCGGCGCGGTAAGGGCCAGCGCACCATCCCTGAACAGGAGCGACGCGTTCACGATCGGCGTCGAGGCGCCGGCATCCGACATCAGGACGACCGATTGGCCTCCCGGCCCCACCAGCAGCACGTCGAGGTCGGCCGCGAAGCCGTGCGACACGTCGTGCAGCTGCACGCCGAGCGACTGAATGACGCCCGCGCCCGATACCGTGATGGTGGAGGGATATGGCGACGCCGGGCCCTCGCTCGGCACGACTACGGTTGTCGGGTTGCTGGCGGTGGCGTGGCCCGCGGCCGTGCCATCGACCGTGCGATACGAGACCCGGGCTTCGAGCGCGGTCAGGGTCGGCAGGCCCACCGTGAACGTGAGAGCCGTGGTTCCGGCGTCGCCTTCCGCCGTAGTGACGTCATTGATGGTGACGGTCGGCAGCGCCCCGCCGGGCGTGACAAAGCTCTCGACCACCGTGCCGGTGGCCGCATTCGTCACCTGAGCGCCGGTCCCCATGCCGCGAATGGCGAAGCCCATCCAGATGTCGGCGATGTCGGCGGCGGTGCCGCCCCCGGCGTTGGCCGCGGCGAGGATGGCGTCGCGGGCCTGCAGCAGCGTCGGGTCCACCGGGTCCAGCTTCATGCCGTTGGTGACGAACTGCAGGACGCGCTGGTTGCCCGTGGCGAAGCCGAGCCTGTCGATGAACCGCGCCCGCACCTCGAGCAGCGCGCTGGCCCACACCTCGCCGATGCTGTGCACCTGGAACGCCGTGTCCGAGCCGACCGGCCCACGGGGGTAGGCGCCATCGGTGAGATCGATTTGCGCCGGGTCGATATCGGCGAAGGTCAGGGGGTTGTGGGGGCGGTTCATCGGCCCGCCGGTCGCCGACCGCCGCGCGTACGGAAACCGCCGGACGCCGTAATAGTAGTTGTCGCTGTAGGTGGGATCGGCGGGTTCCAACTGGTAGGTCGCCCATGCGCCGAGGGCGTAGACGCCATCGACGTCCTCGTCCGGCGATGCGAGCAGCGCCCGGGCGTAGAAGTCGGACCATCCCTCGCCCAGCCCCTGCGCCATCGTCGTGTTGAGGCCGGACGCGTTGTTGTGCAACCGGTTGGACAGACCGTGCGCCAGCTCGTGGATCAGGATCTCCTGGTCGAGGCCGGACGAGCGGTTCTGCGCCGTGGCGGCCGTGAAGACGTACATCTGCATGCGGCCCCGCGTGCCGTCGACCGGCGTCATGTAGTTGGCGTTGTTCGTCCCGGCGAAGTCCTGACCTTCGGCACTGACGCGATCGCTGCCCAGCCCGCCGCGGCCGAAGTTGTTGTGCTGGAAGTTGCGCGACACCTCGTCGAACCCGAGCAGATACGTGGTGTCGTGGAAGCGGTTCGTCCAGTAGAACATGTTCACCGCTTCGCCGCTGCGATAGGTGGACAGCACGGGCGATTGTCCGGGCGGCGGGTTTCCCGGCGCCGGGTTGTAGGAGAAGTTGAACACGCGGCCGCTGCCGCCGACAGGAGCGTCGACGCCGTCCGGCGCCACGAGGTCCATGCCGGCCTCGACGTTGTTGCCGTCGGTGTGGCCGTCGCCGCCGTTGACGTTGTCGGTCATCCAGCCCAGGGTGTTGAAGGCGAACGGGCCCTCGTTCCCGACGCCCGACACCGGCGTGCGGCCGACGACTGGCGCCTGGAAATTGGCTCCCGGCAGCCCGGGTGAAGGCGAAGCGGGCGCCGGGCTGTCGCTCGTGTAGACGTAGTAGATGGCGGTCTGCGTCTGGTAGTTGGTCAGATTCCTGCGGAAAAGCAGCGTGCCGGTCTCGGCATCGATCACCGCGAGGTAGGCGTCGGGATTGCCGATGATCTGCGTCGCCCACGCCAGTCGCGCCACGCCATCGGCGAGCGGAAAGTAGACCAGCCAGGCGTCGGACTCGCGTGCCATCGGTCCCGCCGCGAAGCGCACGTGGTTCGCGGTATCCGACCGACGCGCGACCAGGTTGGTCTCGCTGACGCGCCAGGCCACGGTCGCCGCGGCCAGCACCACGGCCTGAGCCCCGCTCAGCGAGGGGATGGTGGCCAGCGACGAGGGGTCGATGCCCGCGGCCAGGACGCCGCTGGTCCGCGCCAGCTCCCCCCGGGCGGTGAACCCGGCGCGCAGCAGGCCCTGGAACACCGGGATGCCGTTGAACGATTGCTCGAACTCCACCCACGCCATGTCGCCGGCCGGATTCACGGAGTTCGCCACCACCGCGAGGTCGGCGACCTGCGCCGCGCTCAGGCCGAAAGCCGGCGAGTGACGGGTGAGGAATGCCCGCAGCGTGGCGACGCGGTCATCGGAGGGCGGGCTCAGCCACGGTGTGCCCGGCATGGCGCTCACGATCTCGACGCCGAGCCGCACCGGGCTCGGTTCGATGACGATGCCGGGGAGGGCCGTTTCGAGTGTGGCGACACCGGCCATCCGGTTCGTCGTGATGGCGCTGCTGGCTGCGGGAGCCACGCCGTAGCGCTCCAGGTAGTCGGTGATGTCCGACGCCGGCGCGAAGCGCGGGTCGTCCTTGTGGATGCGGATGTCGAAGTGCGGTGGCACATCCCCGCCGTCGACCGTCGTCCCAGGGGATGGCCGACCGGATTGCGCAAGGGGGGTGTTCGTCGCGAGCGTCGCGGCGGCCAGCACGAGGGCCGCGCCGATCCCGGTCGAGATGAGGCGCGGTCCCGATCCGCGCGGCGAGCCCGAGGATACATCACGCATGCGCGCAGCCTCCTGCGTCAGTCGGCCGGGTCAGCGCCGGCAGGCGGCGAGCCACCGTTCGAGCGCGGCCGTCGGCTCCGACAGGTGATCGAGGGTGCGGGCCCGCAGGCGTGCCAGCTCCTCGCGGAGCGACGCGATTTCGGCGTGCTGGGCCGCTCGCTCACGCTCCAGCCGCTGCACTTCAGCCAGCAACAGTGCCGGCAGCACGTGATACTTCACGCTGGCCGGCTGTCCCTCATCGTCGTAGGCGACCAGGGCCGGGAGCACCGCCTCGACTTCCTCGGCGATGAGGCCGTACTGCACGGGCTTGCTGCCGTCGGCGAACGGCTGGCGGTACCGGAACCGCACCGGCCGCAGCCGCTGCAGGGCGGCGGCGACGTCGCCGAGGTCGGCGACCGCCTCCTTGAATCGCGCGCTGGACGACACCGTGCCGAGCTGGCCGGCGCTGTCGATGACGACGGCGACGGCGTCGTTGTTGCCGGTGGTGGCCTCCCGGATGCCGGCGATGAAGGTGTAGAACTGGCCCGGGCCGCCCAGCCGGATGGTCCGGCTCTCGTCGAAGGGCAGGTGGTTGCCGATGCGGATGTTGTCGACACCCCCGGTGATGCCGTTGCCGACGTTGTCGCCGATGGCGATGTTGCCCCTGCCGGTGGTCAACGAGCTGAGCGTGCCGGCGCCGATGGCCGTGTTGTTCAGGCCCGTGGTGCTCATGGCCAGACTGGAGTGGCCGACGGCCGTGTTGCCGGATCCGCTCACGTTCGCGAACATGCTGGCGTAGCCCACCGCCGTGTTCCCGCTCCCGTAGGGGTTCTGGGTGTTGAACAGGCTGCTGCGGCCGATCGCGGTGTTCTCGCTCCCCGCCGTGTTGCTGTTCAGGCTGGCGACACCGACCGCGGTGTTGTTGGCGCCCGACGTGTTGCCGTAGAGGCTGCTTCGTCCGACGGCGGTATTGCCCGCTCCCGTGGAGGCGGGCATCGCGTCGACGCCGATGGCGAGGTTGTTGAGCGGCGCCGCGCCGACGGCATGCGTATGATCGCTCCGCGCCGCCGACATCGCAGCGCCCGGGCCGCCGAACGACACCGCGAGGGGGACCGTGCCGCTCGTGCCCCCGCCGGTGAGTCCCGCACCCGCTGTCACGCCCGTGATGGTCCCGCCGCCGGTGCCGACGACGGCCTGGCAGACCACCGTCCCATCCTGGTTGACCGTGCGCACGGCCTGGCCCTCGGGACACGCGCCGCTCACGCGCCGCTGCACCTGCGCGGTATCGATGGCGCCGAGGCCGAGTCCGCTCACCGGCCTTGGCGATCCACCGGCTGGACTCGACGGGCCAAACGCGAACGGGCCGCTCAATCCCCCGCTGTCACTCCACGTGCCACTGAGCGTGGCCGGGTTCAGGCGGACGCTCACGTGCATGGGAGTGGCTCCCGGGGAGGTGACGAGCGTCAGGCCGATCATCACCGAACCGTCACCATTGAGCGCAGCCGTGCCCGTCGCCGAACCGCGGTCGCCGGCGCCGCACTGGTCGTCGAAGCCGTCCAGGGTGTAGACGCCGCCACGCTGGACGACGTCCAATGTCAACACGTTGCAGTACGGTTGCAACTGCCAGCGGAACGCGCCAAGCGGCTGCGCCGCGGCCATGCCTGCTGCCAGGTGGGCGGCGAGCGCGAGGCAGACCGTGCGGATCGCTCCATGAAGGCCAGGACGGCATCGACTCATTGGGTGCCTCCGGCGGGTCAGGGCTGACGGAACAGGTCGAAGAAGTCTGCAAGGCCGTCCGCAGGCGCGTCAGGAACGCCTGTGCAGCTGACCAGGTTGAGCGTGCCCGTGGTGCGAATGCCGGCGGCATCCGCCCACGCCGTGAACGGCCCGGAAACCGTCGCCGCGTTCAACTGGACGTTCATGACGAGGTTCGGGGTCGAGGCGGTCACGCTCTGCACCGTCAGACCCATGCGATAGGTCCCCGGTGTCCGGACGCCCACCGTGGCAGTGCCGGTCACCGTGCGATCCTCGAACACGCTCTCGGCGCCCGTGATGAGGAAGTCGCTGCCGCGGTTTCCCATTGGCGTGATGTTCAGGCGATACCGGTTGCCGAAGCCGGCAATCTGGAAGCAGTACATGCCCTGCGCCGAGGCGGTCTCGGCCAGGCCGAGCAGCAGCAGCATGGCGAACGCGGTGACGATACGCATAGGTCCTCTCCTGGAAACCAGTCCCGTCGGGCCGGGTGTCGGCCGTTGATCGTGCATACGGAATAGCCGGGCGGCACCCGACATCCCACCTCGCGTTTCAGCCGTTCACGGTGTGCCTTCGCGTCAGCCAGGCGCCAGCGGCCCCGGCCACCGATATCGTTCCGCCGAGGAGCGTCAGGCGCCACGCCACCGCCATTCCTTCGCGGGCCTGCGCGGCCAGCTCGTCGCTCGGCACGGGCACCGCCTCTTCGAAGGGCACGTCCACGCCAGCGGGTGCCGGCACGTGGCGGACCTCCCAGGTGTCGAACCAGTACGCAAAGTAGGCGAGGCGGGCGGCACCCGCGCCCGCGACGAGCAGGCCGACGATGAGCGCCGTGCGAGCGACGGTCATGTCGTCGCCGAGGGGCCGCGTGGCACCGCCGTGATGAGTGCCGGTCGTCTCACCGTGCGATCCAGGATCGCGCGAGCACCTCGAGCGACCAGGCGTCGCCCAGCGAAACGGCGGGTCCTCTGGGCGAGGAGCCGAGGTCCGGTGTGCCCGATGCCACGCCCGTGAGGAACCGGCCGACGGCAGCGGCCTGCGCCGCCGCATCGCCGCGGCGCTCCGCGCGGTGAGCGGCGTCGAGCGCCAGCAGCAGGCGCAGTTGCAGCCCCATGTCGTGCACCATGCCCGACGTGGCATGCGCGAGCGTGGCCACGCCGATGAACCCAGTGCCGATGCGGTCCGTGCCCTCGACGGACGGCTGGGCAAGCCAGTCTTCGTCGTACGCGCCCAGGTGAAGGGCGCTCTGCACGTCCTTCCAGAAGCGGCAGGACACCGGATGCACCGACCCATCGCAGGCCAGCGCGGCGGCTGCCGAGGCGAGGGAGACCTCACCGCCCGGCCCCAGCAGATCGAGCGCCCTCGCCTGCGTGGCCGGATCGGCCACCTCCGCGCGCAGCTGACCGAGCGCCGCGGATCGATCGGCGGCTGGCAGCAGACCGAACAGGTCGGCCATGGCCCGGGTGCCCGCCACCAGCACGCGCCGCGCCAACTGGACCCGACCCACAAGTTCGCCCGGCGTGGCGTAGGTGGTGGGCGTGCACAGGGGAGACAGCGCCACAACGCTGTCGGTGCCGGTGACTCCGGCCAACGGGTCACCGATCGCGCCCCAGATGGGCCCGACCCTCACCATGAACCGGTAGCCTGCATCCGCGCCGTCGGCTGCCGGGTGTCCGTCAGCCAGCAGATCGGCCAGGGAGTCGGGAAAGCGACCCTCTCGCCGATGGGTGTCCACGCCTGCCTGGCAGAGCGCCTGCACGGTCCGTTCGGCAGCGGTCCGATTCGTGGCCTCGCGCACCTTCTGCATGGCCGGCAGCAACAGGCCGGTGAGGACGGCGATGAGGGCGACGGCTCCCACCAGTTCGATGACCGTGAAGCCGCTGTCAGGGCGAGACATGATGAAGTCCTTTCGTCGCCACGCCCAAGGCGCCGATCGACCCGACGACCGACACGATGGTGGCGTCCTGTCCCGCTATACGGAATAATCGGGCGGTACCCGACACGCGGTCTCCCCTCGGCCGCGGGACGCTCGCAACGGAGCCCGACGTGCAGGATCCGGAGTCGATCACCGCGCTCATGGAGGCGCACCGCGCGGGGATGCCACATGCGTTCGACCGCATGGTCGAGCTGGTGTACCCCGAGCTGCGGCGCGTGGCCCGCCAGCAGCTGCGTCGCGGCCGGCCGGACGCTCCGGTCCTCGACACCACGGGGCTCGTCCACGAGGCCTACCTGAAGCTCGTCGATCAGGCCTCGCTCGACGCCCGCGACCGCGGGCACTTTCTCGCCATCGCGGCCCGGGCGATGCGCCAGGTCATCGTGGACCACGCGCGCACCCGCCAGGCCGTGAAACGCGGGGCCGGCGCCGAGCACCTTCCCTTCGATGAGCGCACCGCGGCGGTCGAGGCCCACGCCGAGCACGTGCTGGTCGTCAACGATGCGCTGACGCGGCTGGCGGCCGAGGATCCGCGGCTGCTGCAGGTGGTGGAGTGCCGCTTCTTCGCGGGCTACAGCGAAGCGGAGACCGCCGAGGCGTTGGATGTCTCCACGCGCACGGTCGAGCGGGATTGGCTCCGCGCGAAGGCCTGGCTGCGATCGGCGATGACCGGCGACGCGGGAGGAGGTGCATGACGACGCCGCGAGACGACGGGTTCCTGGTGTCGGGCGGGGCGATGGCGGGACCCTTCGGCGAGGACCTCGTCGAGGCGCTCGACCGAGACGAGGGCCTGCCGCTCGGGTCGCCCGTCGGCCCCTATCGCCTGGTCGAGGAGCTGGGGCGCGGCGGGATGGCAGTGGTCTACCTCGCCGAACGCGCCGACGGCGCGTTCGTCCAGCAGGTGGCCCTGAAGATCGTGAAGCGGGGCCTCGACACCGACGAGGTGATCTCGCGGTTCCGGCAGGAGCGGCAGATCCTGGCCGCGCTCGCGCACGACAACATCGCGCGCCTGCTGGACGGAGGCGTGGCGCCCGACGGACGGCCCTACCTGGCCATGGAGCTGGTGCGCGGCGAGCCCGTCGATCGTTACTGCGACCGCCTCGGCCTCGCGATCGGCGCCCGCGTCGATCTCTGCATCGCCGTGGCGCGGGCCGTCGAGCACGCCCATCGCCGGCTGGTGGTGCACCGCGACCTGAAGCCGTCGAACATCCTCATCGGGGCCGACGGCGCCATCAAGCTGCTGGACTTTGGCATCGCCAAGCTGCTCGCGCCGGGTCCCGACGACTTCGCGGCCCCCGCCACGCGCACCGCGCTGCGGCTGATGACGCCGGAGTACGCCAGCCCCGAGCAGGTGCGCGGGGACACCGTCACGACCGCGTCGGACGTCTACCAGCTGGGACTGATTCTGTTCGAGCTGGTGACCGGCCGTCGCGCGCACGGTGTCTCCGGCATGAGCACCGCCGAGGCCGAGCGCGTGGTGTGCGAGACGCCGGCCCCGCGGCCCAGCACCGCCGTGGTCGGCCGCGATGCCGCCGCCGAGCGGCGGCGGCGCGAACTGCGGGGCGACCTCGACAACATCATCGGGATGGCGCTGGCCAAGGAGCCGGATCGCCGCTATGGGTCGATGGCGCAGCTGGCCGACGACCTCACGCGATACCGGCAGGGCCGGCCGGTGCTGGCGCGCGGGCGCTCGTGGTCGTACCGTGCGGGCAAGTTCCTCGCGCGCCACCGCATTCCGGTGGCGGCCGCCGCGCTCGTCCTGGCCGCCCTGGCGTCCATCGTCACGTTCTACAGCCTGCGGCTCGCGGCCGAGCGCGATCGCGCGCAGCGGGAGGCGTTGACGGCGACCGCGGTGGCCGACTTCGTGGCGGGGCTCTTCCGGGCCTCCGATCCGCAGCAGGGCGGGGGCGCCAACCTGACGGCACGCGAGATCCTGGCACGCGGCGCCGCCCGCATCGACGGGGACCTGGCGACCGAGCCCGAGGTGCGAACGCGCCTGATGGATGTGATGGGTGGCATCTACCGATCACTGGGACTCACCCAGGAGGCCATCCCGCTTCTCGAACGCGCGCTCGACGCACGCCGGGGCGAGCTGGGACCCGACCACGCGGACGTCGGCGAGAGCCATGCCAGCCTGGGCCTGGTGCTCTACAACGCCGGCCGGCTGGACGAGGCCAGGCGGCACCTCGACGAGGCCATTCGCATCCTCGGGTCGGCGCCCGGTCCCCGGCGGCCGACTCTGGCCACTGCACTGAGCGCGCTCGGTCTCCTCCATCGCCGCGAGGGACGACTGGAGGAGGCGCGCGACACCCTGCACCAGGCGCTTGCCACCAGCGACGCGGTGCTGGGTCCGAGTCACCAGACCACTGCCACCGTTCTGAACAACCTCGGGCTCACGCAGCAGTCGCTCGGCGATCGCGACTCAGCACGCGCGTCGCTCACCCGGGCGCTGGCGATTCACGAGAGCAATCACGGCCCTGACCATCCCTTCGTTGGCGGCACGCTGTCCAACCTGTCCGATGTGATGCGAGAACAAGGAGACCTGGAGGGTGCCCGGCCGCTCGTCGAACGCGCCGTATCGATCGCCGAGAAGGCATATGGACCGGAGCATCGCGACACCGGTACCGCCGTCAACAGCCTCGGGAGCATCCTCCTTGCCCTCGATGACTTCGATGGAGCGCGTGGCGCCTTCGAGCGGGCCGCCGCCATCTACACGAAGGCGCTCGGTCCCGGCCACGCCTACGTCGCCTACCCTTATGCGAACCTCGGCGACGTCGACCGGGAATCGGGCCGACTCGAGCAGGCCGTCTCGAACTACCAGCGTTCGCTCGAGATTCGCGAGGCCGCCTTTGGTCCCGTGCATCGCGACGTCTCGGTGAGCCTGGAGCGTCTCGGCACGACGCTCGCGCGGATGGGCGAGTGTGCGGCCGCTGTGCCCGTGCTGGAGCGCGCGCTCGACGTCACGCGCAAGACCATGCCGCCGGACCATTCGCGGATGGGCCTCGTGGGGTCGGCGCTGGGGGCCTGCCTGGCCGCGTCGGAACGAGTCGAGGAGGCCGAACGGGCGCTGCTG
>JBFWQE010000159.1:1309-12194 GCA_050249615.1 Vicinamibacterales bacterium | reverse complement strand
GGTTTCCTGAAGAACGCCGGCGCGATGGGGACGCTCGCAGTGGCGGGCGCGGCGGCGGGATGCGCGCCGGCGGCGCCGGGCTCGAACGCGTCCCCCGCGCGGACATTGGACCGGGGGCTCGCAAAGGGCCTGACGCTGCTGTCCTTCCGCGAGCAAGGGCAGGATCGGCTCGGCGCGAAGACGGGCAAGGGCATCCTGGACGTGGCACGGGCGGCGTCGCTGCTCGGGATGTATGCGCCCGCCACGCTGGACGAGATGCTGCAGCAGGAAGACGGCCCCAGCGTGCAGGCCGTCGTGGAGGCCGCGCTCCGTGGCACCGAGGCGCAGGCCGCTTTCAGGCCCGAAGAAGGCCTCGAGTACGGCCCGCTCGTCAGCCGGCCGGACAAGATCATCTGCGTGGGCCTCAACTACCGGAGGCACGCCGAGGAGATCGGCTCGCCCGTGCCTTCGTACCCGGTGCTGTTCAACAAGTTCAGCGCGTCGCTCAACCGGCACAAGGGCACGGTGAAGCTGCCGGTGGATCTGGCCACGAACTTCGACTACGAGGTGGAGCTCGTCATCGTGATGGGAGCCACCGCGTACCGCGTGAGCGACGCCGATGCGCTCACGTACGTGGCCGGCTATGCCACGGGCAACGACTTCACGGCGCGCGACCTG
This sequence comes from Vicinamibacterales bacterium, assembly GCA_050249615.1. Lineage (GTDB taxonomy): Bacteria > Acidobacteriota > Vicinamibacteria > Vicinamibacterales > UBA2999 > VFZN01. Next base: position 11,537 of record JBFWQE010000159.1, on the reverse strand, counting down.
CAATACGAGCGCGGGGGGCAGTGGATGGTGGGGAAGGCCATCGACGGCTTCGCGCCGATCGGGCCGTACCTGGTCACCGCGGACCAGGTCGATCCCGACGCGCTCGCGCTCGAGTGCCGCGTGAACGGCGAGACGCGCCAGTCGTCCACGACCGCCGACTTCATCTTCAGCACCCGGACGATGATCAGCTACATCTCGCACCACTTCACGCTGAAGCCCGGGGACGTCATCTACACCGGAACCCCGCAGGGCGTCATCCAGGGCATGCCGAAGGAGAAGCAGGTGTGGCTGAAGCCGGGCGACCGGATCGCCTGCAGCGTGGAGAAGCTCGGCGAACTGACCTTCGAGCTCAGCTGACGCCCGCGCCCAGCGCCTGGCGGACGAGCGGCGCCACTCTCGTGGCGTAGAGCTCGATGCTCGCCATGAGCCTGTCGTGCGGGAGCGCGCCGTTGCTGTACTTCATGTCGAAGCGCGACAGGCCGAGCGCCTTGACCGTGGCCACGATCTTTCCGGCCACCGTCTCGGGCGAGCCCACGTACAGCGACCCGTCCGGTCCCGCCTCGCGCTCGAACTGCGCGCGGGTGACGGGCGGCCAGCCGCGCTCGGCGCCGATGCGCGTCATCATGGCCTGGTAGTGCGGCCATACGTCCTCCCAGGCCTGCTCGTCGGTCGCGGCCACGTGCCCCGGTGAGTGTGCGCCGACGGGGTGCACGGCATGGCCGAACTGACCGAGCGCCCGGCGGTAGAGGTCCACGTAGGGCTTGAAGCGCATGGGGCTGCCGCCGATGATGGCGAGCATCAGCGGCAGGTCGTGCCGCGCGGCGCGAATCACCGACTCGGGACTGCCGCCCACACCGACCCAGACGCGGAGACGCCCCGCTTCGACGGGCGGGTACACCCGCTGATTCGTGAGCGACGCCCTCGTGCGGCCTTCCCACGTCACCGGCTCCTGCGCCAGCAGCTCGGAGAACAGCTCCAGCTTTTCCTCGAAGAGCAGGTCGTATTTCGACAGGTCGTAGCCGAAGAGCGGGAACGACTCGGTGAAGGACCCCCGGCCGAGGATGACCTCCGCACGGCCGTTCGACACCGCGTTCAGCGTGGAGAAGCGCTGGAACACCCGCACGGGATCGTCGGTGCTCAGCACCGTCACGGCGGAGCCGAGGTGAATGCGCCCGGTGCGGCCGGCGATGGCCGCCAGCAGCACTTCGGGCGCCGAGACGGCGAAGTCCGGGCGATGGTGCTCGCCGACGCCGAAGAAGCCGAGACCGTGCCGATCGGCCAGCACCGCCTCCTCGACGACGTGACGCAGCACCTGTGCCTGCGAGAGGGGACGGCTGTCGGCGCCGAGCGTGACGTCGCCAAACGTGTCCAGGCCCAGCTCGATGTCTTCACGGGTGTCCATCTCCTCAGTCCAGCCGGCCCCGCACTACTGGCTTCCGAGCGGCAGCGTGATGGACGATGGCCGCGCCTTGCTCCGATAGACACGCTGGGTGGCCACCTTGAAGTCCTCCGGCCTCGCTTTCGGGATGTCGGTGAAGACCTGTGGATTGCGATCCGTCAGTGGGAACCACGAACTCTGGATCTGCACCATCAGCCGGTGGCCGCGGCGGAACGTGTGCGCCACGTCGGGCAGGTCGAAGCGGATGCGATCCGGCTGGTCGGGCACGAACGGCACCGGCTTCTCGAAGCCCTGTCGAAACTTCCCGCGGAACGGCTCGCCGCGGACGAGCTGCTGGTACCCGCCCATGCGCACGCGGTTGGCCGGCTCGGGCATCGGCCCCTTCCACTCGGGCGTGGGGTAGTCGGCCGGGAAGACATCGATCACTTTCACGACGAAGTCGGAGTCGGTGCCCGAGGTGGAGACGTGCAGGTCCACCGAGATGGGGCCGTGCACGGTCAGATCCTCCTCGAGCGGGGCCGTGGCGTACACGAGCACGTCGGGCCTCGTCGCCGCGAAGCGCTGGTCCTCGGTCATGTAGTCGCGCTGCATGCCCATCTGCACGTGCCCCACGTACGGCACGGGCCGGTTGGGGTCGCTCAGGTACTGGTCGTAGGCCTCGCCGTCACCGGGCGCCGTCGTCGTCAGCGCCCCGCCTGCGCCCAGGTACATCGTCTGCTTCGCGGCGCCGGGGGGCCAGGCGTCGAAGGTGCGCCAGCGGTTCGTGCCCGTCTCGTACATGGTGACGGGAGCCGCGCCCTTGCCCTTGTCCTTCAAGTGCTGCATGAAGAAGGGGAACTCGACGTGCTCGCGGTACCAGGCCGAGGTGTCCTGACCGAAATCGAGATTGCCGACCGCGCGGCCGGTGTCGCGCGACCAGCTGCCGTGCGTCCACGGCCCCATCACCAGGTGGTTCTTCGTCGACGGGCTGTCCGTGCGGATCGTGCGATAGGTCAGGAGCGGCCCCGCGAGGTCCTCGGCGTCGAACCAGCCCCCGACCGTCAGCACCGCGGGCGTGATGCCCTTGAAGTGCCTCCAGAGGGACCGCGCCTTCCAGAAGTCGTCGTACGTGGTGTGCTCCAGGTTCAGGCGGTAGTACGGATTGGCGAGCACGCCGTGGCGCTCCGCCCCTGCCCAGAGTGGCCCCAGCTGCAGGTAGAACTCGTACCCGCTCGGTGTGCCGTAGTCGAAGGGCACGGACGGCAGGGGGCGCGTGGGGTCTGGCCGCGGCTTGAAGCTGGCGTAGAAGCCGAAGTTCGCGGCCAGCATGAACGCGCCGTTGTGAAACGAGTCGTCGCCGAGGTAGTAGTCGGTGACCGGCGCCTGCGGCGACACGGCCTCCAGGGCCGGGTGCGCGTCGATCATGCCCGCCGAGACGTAGAAGCCCGGGTAGGAGATGCCCCACATGCCCACGCGGCCGTTGTTGCAGGGCACGTGCTTGACCAGCCAGTCGATGGTGTCCCACGTGTCGGTGCTCTCGTCGATGTCTCCTGGCCCCTTCTTCGGGTTGTGCGGCCGCACCTCCACCCACTCGCCCTCGGAGAGGTAGCGCCCGCGCACGTCCTGGTAGACGGCGATGATGCCCTCCTTCAGGAAGTGCTCGGAGGGGCCGATCGTGGTGCGGTAGTTGTCGATGCCGTACGGCGCCACGGAGTACGGCGTGCGCTGCATGATGATCGGGTACGGCACGTCGCACGTCTTTGGCACGTACACGGACGTGAAGAGCTTCACGCCGTCGCGCATCGGAATCATGTGCTCGTACTTCGTGTGCGCGGCGCGGACCGGGTTGGGTGCGTCAGCGGGCGGTTGCTGGGCGGAGAGCAGCGCCGCGCACGAGACAGCGAGCGCGGCCGGGAGGAGTCGTGGACGCATGTCCGCAGTCTAACGGCTAATCGACCCGTTCGTGCGGAGCGGCGGGGCTTCAGCTCCGGCGCCGGCGGGCGCACGTGCCCTTCGGCGCGGGTGGGCGTAACCTGTGGGTATGTGCACCCACCCTCGCGCTCTCCTCGCCGGCCTTCTCGTCGCCGGCTCCGCCTCAATGGCCGCACAGGCGCCGCAGGGCGTCCCGACGGCGAGGCCCATCGACATGTCCGCGCCCACCCCGCAGGTGGCTGCGGCGGTGGATCGGGCCGACGCCGCGGTCCGCCAGCTGCAGCTGACGCTCATCTCTCGCCTGAAGGAGGAGTTGGGCCGTGGCGGGCCGAAGGCGGCGGTCACGGTGTGCCGCGACGAGGCGCAGCAGCTGACCGCGTCGGTGGGAAGGGCGCAGGGCCTCGAGATTGGCCGGACGAGCCACAAGGTCCGAAATCCGGTGAACGCGCCGCGCGGCTGGGCGGCGGGTGTGGTCGCGTCGAACGCCGGCCGGCCGATCACCGGGGCCACGCCGGCCGTGTTCGACCTCGGCGGCCGCGTCGGCGTGCTGCGCCCCATCGGGCAGATGGCCCTCTGCGAGACGTGCCACGGGCCCCGCGAGAAGGTGGAGGCCGCCATCGGGGATGTCCTCCGCGCGTCCTATCCGGACGACCAGGCCGTGGGTTTTTCCGCCGGCGACCTTCGCGGGTGGTTCTGGGTGGAGGTTCCGCTCGCGCCGCGCTGACACCCGCGCGGCCAGGCCGGGGCGCCAGACGGCGGGTCAGCGACGAGGCGCCGCCCTGAGCGCTGTCAGCGCCATGCCCAGTGGACGCGTGTCCTCGCTGAGCCCGAGCACCGAAGGCGAGACGGCGTCGGGGAACGCGCACGTGAGAGTCGCTCCCGCGCGGGCCCGCGTTTCGTCCACGTCCACTTCCAGCGTCAGGACATCGGTGTCCGGCGCGATCACGGCCTCAACCGGGCCACCCCCCGCGTCGACGATCACGCGCCGGCGTTCACCCGGCGCAAGGCCCGCGACCAACGGCGTGCCTTCGAGGGTCACGCGCCAGGGAGAGGACCCCGGCAGCGGCGGCAGCGTCAGCGCTGCCGTGGCCGCCGCGCTCCAGGTGCCCCACGCTTCCGGCACCGACCACCCGGGCCCAAGCAGCTCGATGCCGGGCATCTCGGCGCCGAAGCCGATGGTGGCGCCCTCGATGAGGGCGGCGTGGACCCTCCCGAGCGTGGCGTCGCGGCCCAGGGCTCGCCGGAGGAGCCGTGCCGTATCGCGCCCGTGCTCCAGCGCGTCCGGCGCGGGGCTCAACCCGAAACGCCGAACGGCTTCGGCGACCAGGTCCGCCGCGAAGACGGCCACTTCGGCGGGACCCGCCGCCGCGGGGTCATAGACGAGTGAGCGTCCCGGCCTGGCGAGCGAGAAGCGCCCGACAACCACCTCGAGCAGGCGTGGCCACTCGTCCCTGGGCGCGGTCGGCAGCGAGGCCTCCAGCATGCCCATCGCGCACTCGATCCACGCTGCCCGCCGGCGCTCCGCGGGCCAGCGCATCCAGCTTCCGTGGGTGTTCCCGGCGTGCGCGCGCTTGTAGTAGGTCGGTCCCGGGACCGCGTGCAGCTCTCCGGCCCCTGCGAGGCGCACGACCCAGACGAGATCCTCGAAGGCCGCCTCGGGCACCTCCAGGCGCAGGGGGCCGGCGGCAGCCAGCGCCTCGCGCCGAATCAGCCCGCGGAACGGCAGGAAGCTCATCGACTCCAACTGCGCGAGCACGCGCTGGAGCGCGAAGCCGGTCACCGAGGGCGTGTGCACGTGCTCGTCGCGCGCGCCGAACCACTGCACGTCCGCATAGGAGCACGCCGCCTCGGGATGCCGCGCCGCGTACTCGACGAGCGCGGACAGGTAGTCGGGCGAGCACAGATCGTCCTGCTGCCAGTAGACGAAGAAGTCCCCGTCCGCGCACGCCATCAACCAGTTGAGGTTACCGGCCCAGCCCAGGCGGTTGGGCTGCGACGCCAGGGTGAAGCGCGGATCGGCGAGGAACGGCCGGCATCGCGCGGCGGACGCCTCGTCGCCGCCATCGACGGAGATGACGGCGCGCCACGCCGTCCATGTCTGGCCGGCGAGCGAGCGCAGCATCTCCTCGACGAGGTCCTCGCCGCGCCACACGGGCACGGCGACGAAGACGAGCGGCGTGGCATCGCGTGTCATGCGTCACCCACGATGCGATTGGCCACCGATCGCGCGAAGAGCGGGGCCACCGTCCACTTGCCGGTATCCACGGAGTGATAGCGGCCGAACGAGCGCGGGCCCACGTCGAAGCGCGCGTGCAGGCCGCTGTGGTGATCGTTCACGTCGGTGACGCCCTGGGCCAGGATGATGCCGCTCAGCACCTCGGCGTTCTCGATCGCGCCAGCTGGCAGGCCCTCCAGCGCGGGCACCAGCGCGGCGAGCTCGCGATGGATCGCGCGCCGCAGGCCGGCCTGCTCCTCGGGCCCCGGCAGCCGCCCGGCCTCGGGATGGCGGATGGCCGTCGAGAGGCCGGTGCAGCCGGCCGGGTACCACGACAGGAACACGTGGCCGCTCGCGTAGCGAACCACGTCGCCGAACGCTCCCAGGACGATGGTGGCAGACGGGGGCGCGGGCACGTCGGGGACACGGGCGCGGAGGTAGCGCTTGAGCCGGAACGACCACGGCCCGCGCGGCTCGACGCCCGCACTGCGGTCGAGGCGCAGCAGGTCGTCCCACGATGCGTTCACCACGTGATCGAACGAGGCGCGGCGGGCGCCTTCGGGGCCAGCGACGTCGATCTCCACTTCGTCGCGGCCGATGGTGACGGCCGTGGCGGTGGTCCGCAGGTGCAGGGCCACCCGCGGCTCACCGGCGAGGCGGGCGCGGACCAGCTCGGCCAGTGGTTCCGGATCCACCGCCAGCTCGGACGTCAGGAACGCGTCCACGATGCCGTCCCCGGCGACGCGGGCGCGCTCGCAGGCAGTCAGGCGCCTGCAGCAGGGGACCGTATCGACATCGAGGTAGGAGGCGCCTGGCCTGGCGGACTCCTCGCGCGCCAGCTCCACGACGCGTCCGTAGAAGGCCTGCAGCTCGCCGGTCGAGCACAGACTGTCGCGATGAACGAAATAGTGGAAGGGCGACGACGCGACCAGCGGCAACCTGTCGAGAGCAAGCCAGCGGCGCACGATCGGCGCGAAGCAGTAGGCGCCGCGCGCCATCAGGCGCGCGGTGGCGAGCGATGGGTCGTGCCCGTAGACGAAGCCGAGGTGAACCTTGCCTTCGTTCTGGCACGATGCCCGGGAGACGGACGCCCCTTCGCGCTCGAACACCTCCACATCGTGGCCCCGCTCCGCCAGCTCCAGCGCGACGCCTGCGCCCAGCAGGCCCGCGCCGACAATCCCGATCCGCATCCGCACGCTCCCAGGCCCCGGACGTGGGTGCCCCGGGATGCCTCACTCTGACATGCGCATCTGCCCGCCGCCAAGCGGCGCGATCACGGCCCGGGTGGCGCCGGCGCCGTGGGCGTGGCCGCCGGCTTCGCGGGCAGCTTCCGGCGCTGCAGGTCGCGCTCGCGATCCAGGAAGCGCTCGCCGCTGGTGATCCACGGCGCCGCGGGTGCGCCGGCGAGGTAGTGATCGAACCACTCGAAGATGCGGTGGTGGTAGTCGATCTGGTTGGCCTTCTTCCGCAGGCCGTGATCCTCGGCGCCGTACTGCAGCAGCACGACGTGCTTGCCGGCCCTCCGCGCGATGTTGTACAGCTCCACGCCCTGGTGCCAGTGCACGGTTCCGTCGTTGTCGCCGAAGGCCACGAGCAGCGGCGTCTTCATCGCGTGCGCCCTGAAGACCGCGGAGTTCCGGATGTACGCCGGCAGGTCCTCGTAGACGGGCACGGCCATGCGCTGCTGGCCGGTCTCGATGTGGTCCGTCTCCGCGATGCCGCTGGACCAGTGGTGGTTGCCGTAGTTGCTCACCAGGTTCGTGATGGGTGCGCCGGCGACGGCAGCCGCGAACACGTCGGTGTGCGTGGCGAGGTAGACGCTGTCGAACCCGCCCCACGAGTGGCCGACGATGCCCACCTTCGCCGCATCTGCCACGCCCATCTGTACGAGCGTCTGGACGGCCGGCACCACCGACTCCACGACCGAGACACCCGGTTCGCGCGGCCTGAAGACGATGTCGGGCTGCAGGTAGACGTAGCCGCGCGTGGTGAAGGCGGCCGGGTTGTAGTACTGGCGCTCGTCCGGCATCGAGAACTGGTGCACGCCGTCGGACAGCTTCTCGTACATGTAGACGACCATCGGGTACCGCTTCCCGGGCTCGTAGCCGGCGGGGTAGAAGACCGACGCCTGCAGCGCGCGTCCCTGCGCGCTCCTGTAATCCACGACCTCGGCACGGCCCCACGCGTACTCCCGCATGAAGGGGTTCGTGGCCGATACCTGCTTCGCGTCGGCCAGCGACTCGCCTCCGACGTAGTAGTCGGGCGAATCGTCGAAGGCCTGCACGACGTACGCGTAGCGGTCAGCCTTCTTCGCTTTCGCGAGCCGGTCCACGCGCCTGTCGAGCCAGGCGAGCGCGGTCACCGACGAGGCCGAAGGGGCGCCCGGCGCGATGCGCGCGAAGCCGGACTTCTTCGAGCGCAGGCCGAAGGTGGAGACGTGGAGCGGCTGCGCGCGGTCGATGAAGTCCTCGTCGGGGTCCAGGCGCGCGTAGCGGTGACGCACCTCGCCGGCAGCGCCGTGGGTCAGGCGGATCGCACCGGAACCGTCCGGCCTCACCTCCCAGATGTCCAGCCTGTCGTACAGCAGCACCGCGCCGTCGTCCCGCGTCCACCCCGCGACACCGAAGGCCGGCTGGTGCGGCCCGGTGGCATCGGACTCGGTGTCGACGAACGAGGTCTTCACCGCGGCCGTGATGTTCGTCTGCCGTCCGGTCGCCAGCTCCATCGTCCAGTAGTGATCGTTCTTCAGGTACAGCAGGTAGCGGCCGCCGGGGCTGGACTGGAGGTACCGGTCCTCGATGCGCGAGACCGGCTCGGAGCGCGTGCCGGACCTCAGATCCACGGTCCACGCGTTGGCGTAGACGCGGCCGATGCTGCGCTCCATCGCGTAGGCGTTGGTGTCCACGACGAGCGCGCGCGGTTGATGGCGGATGGGTGTCGCCTCCTCGCCGATGGCGCTGGCGATGCGAACGAGGCGTTCTTCTTCCACCCACCACGCGGCCAGCATCGATCGCTGGCGCTCGCGTCGCGCGTCCACCCTCTGGCGCGCCATCACCGTCGTGTCCTTCGGGTGCCAGACCTGCACGTCGGGGAGCTCGTCGGGGTTGTCGCTCGTCGCGGCGACGCGCCGCGACATCGCCGTGTCCGCGGGCCGCACCGGCTTCCCGGGCCACGAGGCGACGCCGACGTAGATCCGTGACCCGTCCTCGGACCACTGTGGCGCGCGGAAGCGGACGACGCGAAGGCTGGTGTCGAGGCCGCTCTTCGCCGCGTCCAGCTCCCGCACCTGGCCTGGGAGGCTGGCCACGTCCGGCCACGCCAGCACGACGTGGGTGGGGCCGTCGCGGGTGTCGTTCACCTGCGAGCGCAGCACGGCGAGCGAGGCCGAGTCCTTGCGCCAGGCCAGGCCGCTGTACGTGGACGAGGACGAGTCCAGGGCGCGCAGGGTGCCGGAGGCGGTGTCGAGGACCTGCACGCCGTTGCCGACGCCGCCTTCGACGGTGACGGCGAAGGCGAGCAACGGGCCCTTGTCCTGCCACGTCATCTCGGAGACGTTGCCGAACGTGGTGTCGCGGCCGGTGGCGAGCTCACGGACGACCAGCGTGGTGCCGGGGGCGATGGTCTCGTCCGAGCCTGCCGGCGTGGGCGGGGCTGCGCCGCCGGCCGGCTCCGGCGCGTAACGGCGCAGGGCGATATGGGTGCCGGAGGGGCTGAAGGCGAACGACTCCACGCCGTTCAGCGCGAGCTGCCTGCCGGTGGCGAGCTCGAGCAGCCCCAGCTGCTCGTGCAGCGGCTTCTTGTCCTTCCGGAGCTTCGCTTCCTGCTCCTCGGAGAACCCGATCGACCAGGCCAGCCACTTCGAGTCGTCCGAGAAGGCGGGCTGCTCGCCGAACGGCAGGGCCGTGACCGCGCCGCCGTCGCTCGGCTGCACGCGCAGCTCGTTCTGGCGGTTCGCGCGGGTGATGCCGTAGACGAGCCACCGGCCGTCCGGCGAGAGCGGCGTGCGCTGGGTGACGAGCTGCTCCCAGCGCCCGTAGTCCGGCGGTTGGAGCGCGCGTGGCTGCCGGGCCGTGAGCGTGGAAGCGGCGAGAGCCGCGAGGGCCACGGCGAGGATCGGGCGGCGGGCGAGGGGACGGGTCATGCTGAGGCCTCCGGATGTCGACCAGAGATGTTACGCTGCCCGTGCCGCGCACCCCCCGGCCCGGTCGCCATCCGCCTCTTGGAGGGAACATGTCCACTTCGTCTCGTTTCGCCGGCGCCATTTTGGCTGTGGCGGCCATCCTGGCCGGTGCCTCGGTCGCCGGCGCACAGCCACTCGGCACGTTTCGCTGGCAGCAGCAGCCCTACTGCAACATCCTCACGCTGAACGTGGTCCAGAGCGGCGGCATCTATCAACTCGACGGCTACGACGACCAGTGCGGGGACGGCGCGCCACGCGCCGCGGTCGTGGGTATCGCCTTTCTCAACCCGTCCGGCAGCGTGGGCATCGGGCTCACGCTGGTCACCACGCCGGGCGGCACTCCAGTACACATCGACGCCACGGTGAACCTGACGTCGATCAGCGGTGATTGGCGCGACAGCGCCGGGGCCACGGGCCCGTTCGTCTTCACGCCCGGCGCGGGCATCGCCGGAAGCCCCCGCCCAGCGCCGCGCACGGTGTTTCCGGCGGGTCTCTCCGCTGGCGGCACGACCATCAGCGACCT
>JBFWQE010000159.1:0-1209 GCA_050249615.1 Vicinamibacterales bacterium | reverse complement strand
CTTCCTCGCCACCGGGGCCGCCCTCGCGGCGGCCCCGTTCATCAACTCCGGCCGTGTCCGCGCCTTCGCCGGGCAGCGCGTGGTCGAGTACTCCACGCGCGCCGTGGACCTGGTCGGCAGCGCCACGGTCGTGGACATGCTGGGGCCCTTCAAGATTGGCGCGAGCACGTGGCTGCAGAAGCCCGAGACGTTCACCGCCGCGGACCTGAAGCGGTTCCGCGACTCCGGCATCGACGTCTTCCACATCGCCACCGGCGTGGGCGGCGTGGACGCCTACACGAACGTCCTCCGGTTCCTTGGCCTCTGGAACGGCTTCCTGGCGCACCACCACGACACGCTGATGCGCATCGACTCCGTGGCGGCGCTCGACGCGGTGAACGCGAGCGGCAAGGTGGGCGTGCTCCTCGGCATTCAGAACTCCCAGCACTTCACGCGCCTGGACGACGTGGAGTTCTTCCATGCGCTGGGGCAGCGGATCTCGCAGCTCACCTACAACTCCCGGAACATGATTGGCAACGGCTCCACCGAGCGGAGAGACGAGGGCCTGTCGGACTACGGCGTCGCCGTCGTGGAGCGCATGAACAAGGTGGGCATGGCCGTGGACGTGTCGCACTGCGGCGACCGCACCACGCTGGACGCCTTCGAGGTCTCGAAGCGCCCCGTGCTCATCACCCACTCGAACTGCCGTGCGCTGGTGCCGGGGCACCCCCGGTGCAAGACGGACGAGGCGATTCGCGCGATGGCGAAGGCGGGCAGCGTCATGGGCATCACCGGCGTGCGGATGTTCGTGAAGCACGACGAGCCCACGACCATCGAGCACATGCTGGACCACTACGATCACGTGCGGAAGCTGGTGGGCGTGGAGCACCTCGGCCTCGGCAGCGACATCGACCTGGACGGCTACGATGACCTGACGCCCGAGGAGAACAAGGCCATGCGCGCCGGCTACAAGGACAGCTACGGCTTTCGCGAGAAGATCGACATCGAGGGCGTGGATCACCCGAAGCGGGTCTTCGATCTGACCGAGGGGCTCATCCGCCGCGGCTACACCGATGCCGACATCCGCGGCGTGCTGGGCGGGAACTTCCGGCGCGTGATCGCGCAGATCTGGATGTGAGCGACGATCCGCTCGGTCCCGAGCTGGCCGAGCCCCGCCGGATCGTGCCCGCGGGCCCGTCCACGTGGCTCATCTTCGGCGGCCTGGCACTG
>JBFWQE010000158.1:0-12254 GCA_050249615.1 Vicinamibacterales bacterium | reverse complement strand
AGCGACCAGCGGTAGCTGACCATCGCGCCTGTCACCGCCCACGGCACGCACCCGATGATCGTCGGCCACCCGAGCACGCGCCACGCCGTCATCGCGCGCTCCAGCAGCGGCATGCTGCCGTCCATCGCCGTGGACCACACCTCGGCGAACGCCGAGTACCCCGCCATGTCGGCCGCGTGCCCCAGCATCATCTGTCCGGTCACGTAATACAGGTAGTAGAGCGGGACGATTGTGAGCGGGTTGTTCACCCAGGCCCACGCGGCCGTCTGCACGAGGCTGGAGTGCCAGCCGAGCGTCCGCCCGCCGGCCCACACCCCCAGCATGAGCGGCGTCTGGAAGCCCACCGTCGGCGTCAGGCCCCAGAAGACCCCCATGCCGATGCCTCGCGCCGTGTGCCGGGGCGCGTGGCGGCTCCGGAGCATCGGCACCACCAGCCGGTAGCGCACCACGCGGCGAAGGCGTTCTCCCACGCCGCGGACGCGAGGGCGGGCGGGCAGGAGGGCGGAGGCTGAACGGGGCATCACCAGGCCTTGTGACGCGTTCGACAGCGAATCAGACTCACGGCAGCGCGAAGGCAATGACCGCGTCGCCGCCCTGAGGATCCAGCGCCGCGTGCCCGCCACACGAGACCGCCACGTACTGCCGCCCGGCCACCTGGTACGTCATCGGCGCCGAGTTGCAGCCCGCGCCCGTGCGGAAGCTCCAGGCCCGCTCGCCGCTCGCCGCGTCATAGGCGTCGAACCAGCCGGTGCTCCGGCCCGCGAACACCAGGCCGCCGGCCGTGGCCAGGACGCCGCCCGCCAGCGGCTGATCCGTCTTCTGCGTCCACGCCACCTTGCCCGTGATCGGGTTCACGGCAGCCACGCTGCCATATCGCTCGCTCCCCCGCTTCTCCTCGCGAGGCAGGAAGTACCCCTCGATGCGCTGGTTCACCGAGTAGAGCAGGCCCGTGTCGAAGCTGTACGCACCGGGAGACCAGATGGTCCCGGCCACGCCGCCGCGAACGAGGTTCGAGCCTGCTTCCCCGCCCACGGTCCCCGCCACCGGCATGTAGTTGTCGGAGCGCGTCACCAGTGTGCCCTTGTCCGCGTCCAGCACGTAGAGGTTCGCCATCCCCGTGAACTTGCCGACCACGGGGAGCGTGCGGCCGTCGCGCGTGAGGCCGAAGCGAATGGGCGGCGTGGGGCCCGACGCGCCCCACACGTCGTGCGGCAGGTACTGGTAGCACCACGCCGTCGTCCCGTCCTCGATGCGCAGGGCGCACACGGAGTTGGTCCAGCGCATGTCGCCGGGATGCGGCTCGGACGGCGGCGGAAACGCCGTGGGATCCGGACCGCCGGGCGTGACGTACACGAGGCCGCGCTCGTCGTCCACGGTGGGCGTCATGGGCGCGCTCGCGCCACCCGTCTTCCAGCCCTCGGCCAGCCGCGCCCGATTGGCCTTCTCCCACACGATGTCGCGGCCCAGGCTGATCTCCGGGCGCCCTGGCAGCGTCTCGACGAAATCGCCCCACCAGCCGCCCTCCTCCGGCGACGGGATGGCATACCACGTCCACAGCAGCTTCCCCGTGTCCGCGTCGAAGGCCTGTACGGCGCCGCGGTCGACGAACGAGAGGCCCTGGACGATCCGCCCTCGCACGGCCACGGGCGCGCCGGTGAGGCGCGGCGAGAGGGTCTGCACCTCGAAGACCTTCCGTCCCGTCGTGCGCTCGAGCGCGACGAGCGTGCCGTTGAGCGTGCCCATGTAGACGCGATCGCCGTACACCGCCACGCCGCGGTTGGGACCGAAGTGCGTGGGCAGGTGCAGGTCCTCCGTCGCCGCCTGCTCGCTCGCCTTCGTGCCCTCGATGGTTGCCTGCCACACCACTTCACCCGTGGCGGAGTCCAGGCGCACCACGCGCTGTCGGCCGCCTTCACCCGGCGTCGTGACGTACATCTCCCGCCCCAGCACGACGGGCGTGCTCTCGAACGATCCGACCATGCCCGTCTGGGCAATCCAGGCGGGACGCAGCCGCGCGACGTTCTCGCGGCGGATCTCGGTGAGCGGCGAGTAGCGAGTCTGGCCCCAGTCGCCGCCGTAGGTGGGCCACGTGGACGTGCGTGCGCGATGGCCGTCGCGCAGCATCTCGTCGGTGACCGCGCCCACGGCCTCGTCCGCACCGACCGCCGGGGCGCCTGCAGCGCTCATCGCGGGCGTCGCCGGCGCGCCCTCGGAGGGGGGCGACTCCGGGGCGCCGCACGCGCCCGCAAGCGCAAGGAGCGTCACGACCATGGTGAGCCGGCCACCCCGGCTTGCCCGCCACACGTTCGTCCACCGTGTCATCGCGTCCTCCGCATGCCGGGGTCAGAACCGATCGAAGCCCAGCGTCAGCCCCACGGCGAACTCGCGTCCAGGCGACGGCTCGAAGAACCGGTCGCCAATCGAGTTGACGATGGCGGACGAGTTGTAGCGCTCGTCGAAGAGATTGTCGATGCTGAAGAACGGGCGGAAGCGCAGGCCGCGCCAGCGGCGATCGAGGCCGAAGCGGAGGTCGACGACCTGGTAGGCCCAGTTCTCGATGGTGTTGGTGCTGTTCACCGGGTATGCGTCCACGAAGCGGGCCTGCGCGGACGTGAACAGCCCGAACGGCGCACTGTAGCTGCCGCCGACCACCACCTGGTGCGGTGGCGCGCCGGGCTCGGTCCGGTTCGAGAAGTTCCCTTCGGGCGCCACGAAGCGGCCGTACTGGAAGTCCTGGAACGTGTAAGCGAACCGCCCGGTGACGCGCGGCGAGGGGGCCCACTCGACGAGCACCTCGAGTCCGTTGCGCGTCACCTCGCCGGCGTTCCTGAAGTAGGCCTGCTCGTCGGCGCGCTGGAACCGGACCAGGGCGCCGTCGATGGTCGAAAAGTAGCTGGCCAACTCGAAGCGCACGCGCCAGTCCGTGATGCTGCCGCGGGCGCCCACCTCGAAGCTCCGCAGATCCTCCGGACCGAGATCCTCGTTGAAGCCGCCCTCGTCTGACGGGCGGTTCGACAGCTCCACTGTCGTCGGCGTCTGGTAGGCCGTTGCGAAGTTCGAGTAGAGGTTCAGCCAGGATGTCGGTACGAAGGTGACGCCGGCCATGGGGCTCACGGCGTCGAGCGTGCGCTCCCCGGACTGGTCACCATTCGAGAGGAACCGATCCGTGGCCTTGAAGTGATAGCGATCGTAGCGGACGCCGCCCGTGACGTTCCATCGGTCACCCAGCTGCGCGGTGACGTGGACGAACGGGCTCACGGAGCGAACCTCTTCGAGCTGCGCGAGCCGGAGCGCGCCCAGCTGGGTGAGGCCGCCTCCGGGCGGCACGCCGTTGTTGCCGTACTCCGCGCGCTCGTCGTGCTGCAGCGAGACATCCACGCCGGTGGTCCAGGTGATGGGCACCGCGCGGGGCGCGGCCGAGCCGGCGTACTCCGACCGAAACCCGGCTGCGCGGCGGTCCACCGTGACCACGGCGGCCGGGATGGGGTTCCACACGTCGCGCCAGACACCCCATCCGGTGGCGCGGATCATGTGGCCGTCCCTGATCTGGTGTTGCAGCGTGAGCCCCGCCTGCTTCTGCGTGGTGGACTCGCCCCATCCCTGCGTGAACGCCTGCGGGCGCACGCTCGTCGGGTTGTCCCGGGCATCGGCCAGCGTGATGGTGCTGGCGCTCTCGCCAAAGGGCAGATCGTAGACGTTGAAGACGCCGCGGATCTCGGTGGTCGTCGCCGGCGCCGCACGCACCACCACGTTGGCGCGCCGGACCTCCGCGTGGCTGTGCAGCCGGAAGCCATCGGTCTCCATGCGGTTCGCACTCACCAGGTAGCTCACCTTCGGCGTCGTCGCCGCCGCCTTGACGGCCTGCTGCTGGTAGCCGTAGCTGCCCCACTGGACGTCGGGCTGGATCATGAACCGCGTGGCCGGGAACTCCGACTGCAGCGTGATGACGCCGCCCGCGGAGTTGCCGTAGAGCACGGAGCTCGGGCCGCGCAGCACCTCCACGCGACCGAGCGATCCGAGGTCGATGTTGGTCGGCTCCGTCGTGCCGTCCGCCATCGTCATGGGCACGCCGTCCTGGAGGATCTGCACGCCACGCATGCCGAAGCGCGGCAGCGGCGCGCGGATGGCGAAGCGCACGCCGCCGGAGAGGCTGAAGTTGCGGCGGTTCTCGACCTGGAAGCCGGGCACGCCCGCGAAGGTCTCGGCGGGTGAGGCGCGGCGCGTGAACGCCTGGATGACGTCTCCTTCGATCACCGACACGGCATTGGGCACGCGCTCCGCGGCCTGCTCGGTGCGCGTCACGGTGACGGTCACCGTTTCGGTGAAGGGCGTGATCTCCAGCGTGAGATCGAGCGTGCGCCGCTCGCCTGCGGCCAGCGTCAGCTGCGCCTCGCGCGTGCCGAAGCCCGCCAGCGCGGCCTGCAGCCGGTAGTCGCCGGCCGGCAGGGCCTCGAAAGTGTAGCGCCCTTCCGCATCGGTGACGCTGCTTCGCGGCGTGCCAAAAGGTTGCGGCGCCAGCGTCACCGCCACGCCAGGGAGCGCGGCATTGCTGGCATCCAGGACCGTCCCGGTGAGGGCGGCCTGGGATGTCTGTGCGTTCAGCTCGAGGACGGGGACGAAGGAGAGCCCAAGCGAGAGGCACAGCGCGATTACGACTGCAGACAATTGAACAGACCATCGATCGCGTGCCATGGATCGATGATAGTCCTACCTCGCCGTGCGCTGCCTGATGCTGATCACGATGAACTCCGCGGGCTTCAGGGGCGCGAAGCCCACCAGGATGTTCACGACCCCCTCGTCGATATCCCGCTGGGAAGTCGTGCCCTGATCGCACTTCACGAGATACGCCTGCCGCTCCGTCGTGCCCTGGAAGGCGCCGGCGCGGAAGAGCTGGTGGAGGAACGTCCCGACCTGCTGCCGAAGGGCGGACCACAGCCGCTCGTCGTTCGGCTCGAACACGGCCCACTGCGTGCCGCGCGCGATGCGCTCCTCGAGGAAGAGCGCCAGCCGCCGGACGGGGACGTATTTCCACTCGGAGCCCAGGGAATCCGTGCCCTCGAGTGTGCGGGCGCCCCATGCCACGTGACCTTTTTCGGGAAACGTCCGAAGGACGTTCACCGCGCGCGGATTCAAGCGAGCCTGCTCCATGTCCGTGAGATTCACCGTCAGGGCGGACACGCCGTCCAGCGTGGCCCGCTGGCCTGCGGGCGCCGTCCACACGCCCCGCGTGTCCGTGCGCGCATAGAGCCCCGCGATGGCGCCGCACGGGGCGCAGTCGATGACGGTGCCCGCCCGCCGCGGGTCCGACACGCGCAGGCGCGGGAAGTAGACGGCAGCGTTCGGCGTGCGCGGCAGGCCCCACACCGCGGACTCGAGGCCGTCGGGGCCGTTGATGATGTCGTCCGGTGTCACCCATGACGCCAGGGGATCGACGATGAAGAACGCGCGCCGCGCGGTGCAGTAGTCGGCTGCGGCCCTCCGCGTCTGCGCCCCGATGTCGCCTCCGAGGCCGGGCGAAAAGGGCGGGATGCACAGCAGGTTGAAGATGTCCACCTGCTCCAGCGCCCAGAGGCCGCGCTTCTCCGGCTGGAGGGCCGGGTCCGACACGTCGGCGTCTCCAATGGCCACGTCGCTGCCGGCGCGGACGATGATCGCGTCGGTGCCGCCGTTCTCGAAGAACAGGCGCACGGAGACGGCCAGCGGGCTGTTCACCTCGGCGCCGAAGTGCTCCTGGAACCCGGCGAAGGACTGCACGTCCACCGGGACGTCGCGCGGGCCCTCGGGCGCCCCGCCGACAAAGGCAGTGATGGACGTGGGGACACTGTCGATGGGCTGCGGCACGACGGCGATCAGACACGAAACACGCCCCGCCTGTCGAGGCCCTGTTCCCGGGATTGACGGGCCCGGCCCGTGGTGTTATTTTTGTCGCACCTTTGCGAGAAATATCACATGGCCGAGCCAGCCGCCATTCCGGGCCTCTCCAGGCGTGAGCGCCAGATCATGGACGTCCTCTATCGCCGGGGACGGGCCACCGCCGCCGAGGTCCTCGCCGGCCTTCCCGGCGCCCCGAGCTACTCCACCGTGCGCACGCAGCTGCGCGTGCTCGAGGAGAAAGGGCACGTGCGGCACGAGGAAGAAGGCCTGCGCTACGTCTACCTGCCCGTCGTGCCGCGGCACGCCGCCCGCCGGACGGCGCTGCGGCACCTGGTGGACACCTTCTTCGATGGCTCGGCGGCCAACCTGGTGACCGCCCTGCTGGGCAGCGACGCCGCCCGGCTCTCGGACGAAGAGCTGGATCGCATCGCCGAGTCCGTCAAGGCGGCCCGCATCGCGACGCTCGTGAAGTCCGCCCGGAAAGGGGGCCCGCCGTGATGCTCCTGCTCGATGCCACGCTCCGGTCGTCCGCCCTGCTCCTCCTCGCGCTGGCCGCGTGCCTCGCCTGGCGACGGGGCTCCGCGGCGTGGCGACATTGGCTGCTCTCCGCCGGTGTCGCCACGGCCCTGGCGTCAGTTCCCCTTTCGCTGGCGTTGCCGGCGTGGCGTGTCGCGGTCCCACATGCCGCGATCCCAAGGGCAGCGCTCCGGGCTGGCGAGGCCGGCACATCGGGAACGCAGACGGCTGTGCCCTCCCTCGAACGGGCAACGCGTGCCCGAAGTTCCGACGCCCCTGCCCCGTCCCTTCCCCTCCCGCCAGAGCCGGGCCGTCTCCCGCTTTCGACGCTGCTGGCCGTCGCGTGGGGCATCGGCGCGGCCATCGGCGTCGCGTCGCTCCTGGCCGGCGCCGCGCGCCTGCGCCAGCTCACTCGGGGCGCCGAGGGCGCGAGCGGCGCCGGGTGGGACCACCTGCTGAGTGCGGCACCGAGGTCGCGACCGGTCAGCGTCCTCATCACGACGTCGCCCTCCCTGCTCGCCACCTGGGGCATCTTCCGCCCGCGCATCCTGCTTCCCCGGGACGCGCGCGCCTGGACCGATGAGCGAAGGCGCATCGTCCTCGCCCACGAGCTCGCGCACGTGCGGCGCGGCGACTGGCTGGCACAAGTGGCGGCGGACGTCCTGCGCGCCCTGTTCTGGTTCAACCCCCTGGCCTGGATCGCGTCGGCGCGGCTGCGCCGCGAGAGCGAGCTGGCATGCGACGACGAGGTGCTGGCGACGGGGGTGCCGGCTGCGGATTACGCCGATCACCTGCTGGACATCGCGCGCACGCGCCGGCGGGCGCCGGCCTGGGGTTCGGCGATGTCCATGGCCCGCCCGTCCACGCTCGAACGGAGGATCTCCGCCATGCTCACTCACCCTTGCGATCGCCGCCGTCCCACGCGTTCCGCGCGCATCGCCGCCGCGCTGGCGCTGTTCACGATCACGCTGCCGGTCGCCGCCATCCACCTGCTCGCGCAGGGTGGTCCCTCCGCGCTGACCGTGCAGATCTTCGATCCCACCGGCGCCGTGCTCCCCGGTGCCGCGCTCACGCTCGAGGATGCCGAAGGGGCCAGGTCCCAGGCCGTGACCGACGCGTCGGGCACCATCCAGTTCGAGGACGTGCGCGCGGGTGACTACACGCTCGAGGCGTCCGTCATCGGGTTCCGCACCCTGCGCACACCGTTCACGCTGGCCGCGAGCCGGGACTGGCGGCGCGCCATCACGCTGCAGGTGGGCGACCTGCAGGAAACCATCAACGTCCAGGCGAAGCGGTCCGCCGCACCGAGGACGCTGCAGCCGGGAGGCGTCGTCGAGCCGCTCCGCGTCGGCGGCAACATCCGCGCTCCGAAGAAGCTGAAGCACGTGGGGCCCGAGTACCCACAGGCCATGCGCGAGCTGGGCCTGGAGGGCGTGGTGCCGATGGAGGCGCTCATCGGCAAGGACGGAACCGTCTCGTCGGTGCGCCTGCTGAGCGCCCAGGTGCATCCCGACTTCGCGCGCGCGGCGGTGGAAGCCGTCCGCCAGTGGCTCTTCAGCCCGACGCTGTTGAACGGCGAGGCCGTCGACGTGCGGATGACCGTATCGGTGCGGTTCAACCTCACCGACTGACGCTCGTCAGCCATCCGCGAAGCGCGCGAGGGCGCGCACGACCTCCAGATCCGCGGGCAGCATCGAGGCCCGCTCGGCGCGGGCGACCGCGAGGCGCGCATGTGCCACGGCAGCCTGGCGCATTTCCTGCGAGCCGGCACACGCCAGGGACGCCAGGGCCTTCTGCAGCCTCGTCATGACTTCGATGATGCCGGCGCCGTCGCGCGCAATCGCCGTGAACGCGTCGTCGAAGAGGTCCCGCACGGCGAGTGCCGGCACCTCCACGCGGTCCCATTCCGGGAGCGGCGCAGGTTCGGACGTCGGCTCGCCCCAGCGCAGGAGAAGGCGCACCAGCCGGCCCGTGATATCGATGGCGGTGCCAGGGTCGTTCACCGCGGGTGACAGCGCCCGCGCCGCGGTCTCGGCCATCACGACCAGGCCGAACCTGGGGTCATCGTCGAAGACCCGGGCCCGCCCGATGCGAAACGCGCGGATCACGGGACCGGTGTCGAAACGGGCGGGCACACCCGAATCGGACACGACATGGGCCAGCGGCCGGTCGGGTGTCGCGAAGGTGCCTGGCAGCGCCGCGACGCGCACCCGCATCCCGGCCTGCTCGGCGAAGGCCTGCAGTGCCGCCACGTCCACGCGCTGCACGTACCCCACGCCTGCTGCGAAGACCGCCGCTCCCCCACTGGCCGCTTCGGGGGCCGGCACGGCGCCCAGCGTCGGATGGCCGCGCCGGCGCTCGATGGCCGCGGCGGTCGCGGCTTCGATGCGATCGATCGTCTCGCCGAGCCGCCCCAGGCGCGCGACGCTGTCCACCCACCGAACGAAGGTCAGCACGACGGCCGCGAGGATTCCGACGGTCAGCACGAACAGCACGAACCGGCCGGGAGCGGCGAAGTACCCATTCTGCACGCCGACCAGCG
The DNA here is from genome assembly GCA_050249615.1 of Vicinamibacterales bacterium. Taxonomy (GTDB): domain Bacteria; phylum Acidobacteriota; class Vicinamibacteria; order Vicinamibacterales; family UBA2999; genus VFZN01. Next base: position 3,322 of record JBFWQE010000158.1, on the reverse strand, counting down.
CCACGATGCTGAAGATGAACGCGCCGAGGAACGTGGAGAGGGCGTTCTGCGAGACATCGTCGGCGAGGACCAGGGGGAAGGACCTCGGCGTCGCCGCCGTGCTCGCCGACGCGTAGGCGGCCACCATGGACGTCACGGAGAAGATGGCGATGACGAGCATGCTCGACGCCATGATCGAGAGCAGCGACTCGAGGGATGCGGGCGCGATGGACAGGACGTCCTGCTCGAGGCCGTAACGATCCGCGCCCCCGGCCAGGAGGGCCGCGCCGACCGAGAGCAGGCTGGCGCCGAGCGGGCGCAGCCAGAGCCGTTCCCGCAGCCGGCCGAGCCAGAACCGGATTCGATCGCGCATGAGGCGTGAGCGTACAACAGGAGCGGGTCCCCGGCGCTCGCGACGCATGCACCACCACGCCGTTCCGTGAGAACCTGTGGGCCACGATGGCGTCCATCCAGCTGGAGCACGTGGAGAAGCGCTTCGGCGGCGGCGTCGCGGTCCGCGATCTCTCGCTCGACATCGCCGACGGCGAGCTGCTCGTCGTGGTCGGGCCCTCCGGCAGCGGCAAGAGCACCGTGCTGAGGCTCATCGCCGGCCTCGAAGCGCCGACGGCCGGGCGCATCCGCATCGGCGGCGTGGACGTCACCGACACCCCGCCGCAGGCGCGGGACCTCGCGATGGTGTTCCAGCACTACGCGCTCTACCCGCACATGACCGTCCGCGAGAACCTCGCGTTCGGCCTCCGCATGCGAAACGTCTCTCCTCGGGAGATCGCGCGCCGCATCGAGGCGGTGGCCCGGTCGATCGGCCTCACGCCGCTCCTCGATCGGCGCCCCGCCCAGCTCTCCGGCGGCGAGCGGCAGCGCGTCGCGTTCGGCCGCGCCGTCGTCCGCGAGCCGCGGGCGTTCCTGCTCGATGAGCCGCTATCCAACCTGGACCCGCGGCTGCGCGGCTCGACGCGGGCGGAGCTGGCCCTGCTGCACCAGCGGCTCGGCGCCACGATGGTGTACGTGACGCACGACCAGGAAGAAGCCATGACGCTCGGCACGCGTGTGGCGGTGATGCGCGACGGCGCGCTCGAACAGGTGGCGCCGCCCACCGAAGTCTATCGCCGGCCCGCCAACCGCTTCGTGGCCGAGTTCGTGGGCAGCCCCGCGATGAACCTGCTGCCCTGCGTGCGCGACCCGCAGGGTGCGCTGCTGGCCGGCACATCCTGGAGTGTGGCCGCGCCGCGGGACTTCGGGATGGCGGCGGGCCGGCTGACCCTGGGTATCCGGCCGCAGGACATCACGCTGGTGGGCCCGGCCGAGGGCGACGCCGCCGGCCGCGTCGAGCTGATCGAGCCGCTCGGCGGCACCGCGCTCGCGCACCTGCGCGTGGACGGACTGCCGGACCAGCTGGTGCGCGTGCTCGTGCCCGATGATGCGGATGTCGCGCCCGGCACTCGCGTGGGATTGCGGCCCAGGCGAGACCGCCTCCACTTCTTCGATGCTTCGAGCGGCCGCCGGTTCACGGGTACGGACGAGTCGGATCGTCACGGTTCTGATTGAAAGGTGACGCCCCAACACGGTACTGTCGCAGGCGAGCGCGGTCGGCGCTCGTCGACCCCATGCGTGGCCTCGTCCTCCCCTGCCTTTTCCTCGGGCTCTCCGCTTGCGCCGCCCCCTCGGCATCCCCGACGCTGACGCTGGCCGCCAGCGCGGTCGGGCGCGAGGGCGCGCTGGTCCAGGCCCAGCTGGCGCGCTTCGAGGCCGCACATCCGGGGCTGCGCGTGGAGGTGCGGTCGACGCCCGACGAGGCGGACACGCGGCACCAGCTGTACGTGCACTGGCTGAACGCCCACGCCCCGGAGCCCGACGTGCTGCAACTCGACGTCATCTGGACGCCGGAATTCGCGGCCGCCGGATGGATTCTTCCGCTCGATCGCTTCGAGCCTGCCGCCGGCGAGTTCCTGCCGGCCGCCGTCGCGGCGGACTCCTGGCGCGGGCAGCTGTTCGCGCTGCCGTGGTTCGTGGACGTCGGGATGCTCTACTGGCGCACCGACCTCGCCGATCGCCCTCCGGACGATCTGGCGGCGCTTGCCGCCGAAGCTGCGCGGCCGGGCTCGCCCACCGGCTTCGTCTGGCAGGGGGCCCGGTACGAAGGCCTGGTGACCGTGTTCCTCGAGCACCTCGGCGGCTTCGGCGGGCGTATCCTCGACGTTCGCGGGCGCGTGGTGGTGGACCGCGAACCGGCCGTGCGCGCGCTCGAGTACATGCGCGACTGCATCCACGTGCGCGGCGCCGTGCCGCCCGACGTGCTGTCGTGGCAGGAGGAACACGCGCGGTTCGCGTTCCAGAACGGCAGCGCACGGTTCATGCGCAACTGGCCCTATGCCGTGCCGCTGCTGTCGGACGCAACGCAGTCGAAGGTGGCGGGCCGGTTCGCCGTGGCGCCGATGCCGGCCGGACCAGGCGGCGCCTCCACGGCGGCGCTGGGCGGCGCGCAGCTGGCCATCAACGCGCGCAGCGAGCAGCCGGAGCTGGCGTTCGCGCTGATTCAGTTCCTGCTTTCGCCCGCACAGATGATCGAGCGGGCGCAGGTGGCCGGCCAGTATCCCAGCCGTCCCTCGCTCTATGATGACGCGGCGGTCCGCACCGCACTGCCGATCCCCGCGGCCGAGGCGCGCGCCATCGTCGAGCGCGCGGTGGCGCGCCCGGCCACCCCGGTCTACAGCGAGCTGTCGGGCATCCTGCAGGTGCACCTGCACCGCGCGCTCACGAGGCAGGCCGAACCGCGAGCGGCGCTCGAGACCGCAGCCAAGGAGATGCGCGCCCTGCTGTCGCGCGCCGGGCTGGACGCGGAGGGCCGGTGATGACGCGCGGGGGATCGTCGACAGCCCTTCGGCGCGCCGAGGCCCGCGCGGCCTGGTGGTTCATGGCGCCGGCGCTTGGCGCGATGGCCCTGGTCGCCGCCGGCCCGATCTTGTGGACGGCATGGGAATCGGTGCACCTGCACGACCTCCGCATGCCGTGGCTGGGCCGGCCGTTCATCGGCCTGGACAACTACCGGGAGGCGTTGGCCACCCCGCGCGTGATCGGCGCGGCCGGCCATACCGCCGTGTTCGTGCTCCTGACGGTCTCGGTGGAGGTCGTCGCCGGCCTGGCGCTCGCGCTGGTGCTGAACCATCAACGCCGCGCGCGCGGAGTCGTGCGGGCAGCGGCGCTCCTGCCATGGGCGCTGCCCACCGTGGTGGTGGCCCTCCTGTGGCGCTTCGCCGTCGAGGGACCTGGCAGCGCGGCCAACCTTGCGCTGGCGAGCGTGAGCCTCGCCACCCAGCCCGTGGCC
>JBFWQE010000157.1:0-12498 GCA_050249615.1 Vicinamibacterales bacterium | reverse complement strand
CTACGCCGCCACGGTGCCACCCGACACGACGTCCAACATGTCGTGGGCGGGCTACACACCCACGTCGGGCCTCATCGAGCCCGGGCGGCGCACGCCGGCGTGGGACGCGCAGTTCCGCACCGCGGCCGAGGTGTCCTATCGCCAGCTGCAGCTGATGGTCGGGCCCCGATACGGCGTCTACTGGATCGACAGCTACAACGCCACCGACGATCCAATTCCCCGCCCGCGTGGCGGGGCCGAGAGCGACCTGCTGCCGGAGCCCTTGCGGACCGGGCGCGATCGCGAGGTGCTTGGTCCGGGCGAGCACCCGTTCCCCACGCAGTACGCGATCCGACAGTCGAACCTGGCCATCGAGCCGTCCATTTACCTGGACGCGCTCGTGCGGGACTTCCTCGCGTTCGGCGGGCGTCTCGTCATCCGCCGCTTCGAGTCGCGCCGGGAACTGGCCGCGCTTCCCGAGCCCGTCATCGTCAACTGCACGGGGCTGGGGTCGTTCTCGCTCTTCGACGACAAGGAACTGGTGCCCGTGAAAGGGCAGCTGACCCTCCTCGTGCCGCAGCCCGAGGTGAACTATCGCGCGTCCGCGCGGCTGGCGGACGACAGCAACGCGAGCATCAACCCACGGAGCGACGGCATCGTGGTCGGCAACTCGCAGGAGCGGGGTGTCTGGTCCTTGGAGCCGAACGAGGAGGTTCGGAAGAGGAACGTGGACAACGCCATCGCGTTCTTCTCGCGCATGGCGCCGCCGGCGCCCGGGACGCGCCTCACGCGCTCGGAGGCGCCGCGCGTGGCGCCTGCTGTCGAGAGCTTCTTCGACTGGCGCACGGCCGATTGACGGGCGCCGCCGTGCGAGCCGAAAGGCGTGCGTCAGAACAGGCGGGTCAGGCCCGGGAGCGTGTCGAACCCGGCGTCGAAGCTGAGGATGCGTGCCACGCCGTGCCGCTCCATCACCGCGGCATGGAGGGCATCGCGCGCCGAGAGCGCCTGGCGCTCGAGCACGATCGCCCGGGCCCGGTCGGCGTCGGCCATCTCGATGGCGAACACCTCGTCGGTCACGGCGGCGAGGGCATCCCAGGCTGGCTGGATCGCATCGCGCCGGCCGATGGCGGTGTAGCGGTGCAGTATCTCCTGGAAGACCTCGGCGCTCGTCACGAGCTTGTCGCCGCCTGCGACCGCGCGCTCGAGCAGCCGCTGGGCATCGGCCTTGTGAGGATGCGCGGCCCCGACCAGGTACATCGGGATGTTCGAATCGACGAAGATCACCGGTCGGCCTCGACGCGTCCACGGGCGATCTCCGCCAGCATCTGGTCGATGTCCGCCGTCGGAAACGCGTGACGGCTCGCGGCACGGATGGCCTCGAGCTTCCGGCCACGATCCGGGCCGGGCTCCGCCCGCCGGGCCGCACGCAGCGCGTTCCGCACCCACTCCGAGACCGTCATCCGCTGACGCCGTGCGCTGCGCTGGATCTCACGGAGCTCGGCCTCGTCCATGACGACCTGCAGCCGGATACTCATGCAATGAGTATATCCGACTATGCCATGTAGCTACGCGGGGCGCATGGCTGCCCCCGGGGGCCACTCCCGGCGGGCGGAGGCATCGCGCATACAATTGGACGCGCCGACCCATGATCGACCACGTCCTGACCCGCGACGAACACGCGCTGCTGGCGGACGAGCGCGCCGTCCTGGGCCGGCTGCAGCGGACGCTTGCGCGCTTCGAGGGCCGCACGGAGGACCAGGAGGCGCTGGCGCACTCCATCCGTCGCCTCGACGAGCTGTTCCTCCTCGTCGTGGTGGGGGAGTTCAACTCGGGCAAGAGCACGTTCATCAACGCGCTGGTCGGGCAGCGCGTGCTCGAGGAAGGCGCCACGCCCACCACGCGGCGGATCCAGATCCTCACCTACGGCCCGGCAGTCACGCACAGCGTGTCGGAGGCGGCGGTGGACGTGGTCACGGCGCCAGCCGGGATGCTCCGCGAGATCCACATCGTGGACACGCCCGGCACCAACGCCATCTTCCGCGAGCACGAGGCCATCACCACCGACTTCGTGCCGCGCGCCGACTTCGTCCTGTTCGTCACCTCGGCGGACCGCCCCTTCACGGAAACCGAGCGCGGATTCATGGAGGCCATCCGCGAGTGGGGCAAGAAGATCGTCGTCGTGGTCAACAAGTCGGACATCCTGGAGACGCCTGAGGACCGGGCCAGCGTCGAGCAGTTCGTCCGGCGCAGCGCCGCGGACCTGCTGGGCACGGAGCCCCAGGTGTTCCTGGTCTCGGCGCGTGCCGCGCTCAGGGCCAAGCTGGCCGGGGTGATTCCGGAGGAGGCGGGCGCGCCGGGCGCGGGAGCCTTCGCCGCGCTCGAGCGGCACATTGCGTCGACGCTCGACGAGCGCGAGCGCGTCCGCCTGAAGCTGCTGAACCCCGTGGGCGTGGGCCTGCGCCTCGGCGGGCGATACCTGGGCATGGTCGAGGCCGACCTGCACGTGCTGAAGGACGACGTGCGGGCGATGGACGACATCGAGGGCCAGCTCTCCGTCTACCGCGAGGACATGGCCCGTGAGTTCCGCCACCGCCTGTCGTCGGTGGACAACATCCTCCACGAGTTCGAGCGGCGCGGCGTGGCCTTCTTCGACGACACGCTGCGCCTGGGGCGGGTGTTCGACCTGATGAACAAGAGCCGGCTGAAGGCCGAGTTCGAGCGGGACGTCATCCAGGACATGCCGCAGCTCATCGAGCGGCAGGTGGGCGACATCATCGACTGGATGGTCGCCAGCGACCTGCGCCAATGGCAGGGCGTGATGGAGCGCATCCAGGCGCGCCGCACCACGCACGCCGACCGTCTGGCGGGCGCCATCGACAGCCGCTTCGAGTACGACCGGGCGCAGCTGCTCGAAACCGTGGGCCGGGCCGCCGAGCGGACCGTCGAGAGCTACGACATCGCGCGCGAGAGCGAGACGATGGCGGAGTCGGTGAGGATGGCGGTGGCGGGTACGGCCCTGGCGGAGGTCGGGGCCATCGGGCTGGGTGCCGCGGTCACGGCGCTGGCGACGACCACGTTCGCCGACGTCACCGGGATCCTCGCGGCCGGCGCGCTGGCCGTCATCGGGCTCTTCGTGATTCCCGTGCGCCGGAAGCAGGCAAAGGCGGCGATGCGCGAGAAGATCGAGGGGATGCGCGCGCAGCTGGTCGGATCACTCACCTCGCAGTTCGATCGCGAGGTGGAGCGCAGCGTCGGCCGGGTGCGCGACGCCATCGCGCCTTACACCCGCTTCGTGCGGGCGGAACAGCAGCGGCTGGGAGGCACCCGCGACGAGCTCCGCGCGCTGGCGCAGGAGCTGGGCGCCCTGCAGCGGCGGATTGACGAACTGCCTGCCCGCCGGTAGTCCCTGACGATGTCTTTCCAGGGACTGTCCCCGACGTCACGGGGGCTGTCCCCTACTCGGTCCGCAGCGCCGTGACGGGGTTCACCTCCGTCGCGCGCCGGGCAGGCATCCACGTGGCCGCGATGGAGGCCGCGAGGAAACCGACAGGTACCAGCGCGAAGGTCCATGGATCGAAGGCCTGCATGTCCACGAACGTGCTGGCCAGCACGCGGCCGATGCCGAGCCCCAGCACCCAACCGACGACCACGCCGGTCGACGTGGTCCGCATGCTCTCGGACAGGATCATCCGCAGCACGGCCGCGGGTCGGGCGCCCACGGCCATGCGCACGCCGATCTCGCGCGTGCGCCGCGCCACCGCGTAGGATGTGACGCCGTAGATGCCCACCAGCGCGACGATCATCGCCATGACGCCGAAGAATGCGAAGAGAGACGTCGAGAGCCGCAGCATCCAGTACTCGGCGGCGTTTTCGAGGTGTGACGCGAAGGTGCGCACGCCGAAGAGCGGGATCCCCGGCGCCGTGGCCCTCAGCTCACGACGCACGGTGTCCTCGAGTCCGCTCGCCGGCGCCGCCGGCCGGACGTGGAAGAAGACGTTGCTCACGAAGCCCTGGGCGAACGGCACGTAGACGTTGCCGCGCGGCTCGCGCTCGAACAGGCCGAGCCGCGTCGAGGCGACGATGCCCACGACCTCCATCGGCTCGCTGGGCGTGCCGCCCTCCTCCGCCGCCCACTGAATCCGCTGGCCCAGCGCCGAGCCGTCCGGCCACAGCTTGCGGGCGAGCGCCTCGTCGAGCATGGCCACGAGCGGTGCGCCCTTGCCGAAGGCTTCCGCCTGCGTGAAGGTGCGGCCCTGCAGCACCGGCACGCCCATGGCGTCGAAGTAGGCGGCGCCAATCGCGTTCCACGGCGCGCCGAAGCTCTGGCCTGCTTCCGGAGTGGATGGCTTCGAGCCTGGCGGCGGATTGGCGCCCGCGCGCTGCACCGACTTGCCCATGCTGATCATCCCCATCGGCACGATGGCGCCGATGCTCGCCGACTGCATGCCCGGCAGCGAGGCAAGCCGCTCCTCGATCCGCGCGTACGCGTCCAGGCTCTGCGCCTCGTCCAGCCCGCCGAGGCGGCTGTCCACCTCCGCCAGCACGGTGTCGTCCGCGCGGAAGCCAAAATCCGTGCTGGCCGCGACGAGCGCCATGCGGAGGAAGAGCCCCGCCGCGATGAGCAGGCACAGCGACAGCGCCACCTGCGCGGCCACCAGCGGGTTGCGCGGCGCCAAACGCCACCGCCGCGGCGCCGGGTCGTCACCCGTCTGCACCTTGAGGTCTGTGAGGATGTCCGCGCGCGAGTGCTTCAGCGCCGGCCCCAGCGCGAAGCCAATCGTGGCGAGCAGGCAGAAGCCGATGGACCCGCCCACCAGCGCCGGCGAGGCCATGCTCCCGAGCGTCAGCGTGATGGGCACCATGCTGGACAGCGAGGTGGTCAGGAAGTCGATGGCGTAGAGGCCGAGCGCCACGCCCAGTGAACCGCCCACGATCGAGAGCAACAGGCCCTCCACCAGCAGTTGCCGGACGATGCGCCCGCGCCCGCCGCCGAGCGCCAGGCGCACGGCGAACTCCTTGCGCCGCGCCCGACCCCGCGCCAGCAGCATCGACGCGAGGTTCAGGCACACCGTCAGCAGCACCGCGCCGGTCAGGCCCATCATCAGGGCGCCGAGCGTGCCCAGCACGGTCTCGTTCGCCGGCGACGTGCCCGTGGAGAACTTCGGGAGCGGCGCCAGCGACAGCACCTGGTGCTCGTGCTCGGCAGGGAAGGCCTGGGCCAGGCTCTTGCCGAAGAGCTCCAGTCCCACCGACGCCGCCGAAGCGGCAACCCCGTCCTTCAGGCGCCCGACGAGGAACAGGTTGTAGGCGTCCGTGCGCTGCAGCGACCGCGCGCTCTCGCCCTGGAAGTCGTTCGCCAGCGTGTGGAACACCCCGAGCGGGAAGAAGAGTTCGGGCCCGAACACGCTCATCGTCCCCGTGAAGCCCTCCGGGGTGATGCCGATGATGGTGAAGAGCCGCTCGTTGACCCGGACCGTCTTGCCGACGAGCCCCGGATCGAACCCGGTACGCTTCCAGTAGGCATGGCTGGCGATGGTGACCGGAATATCCTGGCCGGGGCGCTCCTCTTCGGCCGTGAACGTGCGGCCCTGGAGCAGCGTCACGCCGAGCACGTCGAAGTAGTTCGCGCTGGCCAGCACCGAAAACGCCCGCCTCGACTGCTCGCCCTCGCCGATGCCCACGATGGTGGGGTTGTGCGCCAGCAGGCCGCTGAACATGTCGGCGCGCCCGGCCAGCTCCTGGTAGACGGGGTAGGAGAAGGCGCGGTAGTCGTTCGTGGTCCGCGCGTCCCGCGAGTAGAGCTGCACGATGCGATCCGGCTCCGGAAACGGCCGGCCGGCCATGGTGAACGCATAGACCACGCTGAACATCGCGGCGTTGAGACCGATGCCGAGCGCCAGCACGACGATGGCGGCGAGGGAGAAGCCAGGGGACTTCAGCAGGAGCCGGAGCGAAACCTTGAGATCGTCCACGGGGGCTAGGACGAGCGCGGGGAGTGGGTTGTTCCGGATGGGCCGCGCGTGGCGTGGTGGGCGCTGCGCGTGGGCGGCCCTTCCGGGCCGTGGGCCGCACGGTGGGCGCTGCGCGTGGGCGGCCCTTTCGGGCCGTGGGCCGCGCTCACGCGCCGGTGGGCGTGAACCGGTAACACCAGGCTTCGCCCTCGAGGACCGTTTCGCCTGTCTGACGCGTGACGCGGACGGCGAGCTGGGAGACCGGCTTGGTCTGGTGCACCTTCAGCACCTCCACGTGCGCGGTGATGGTGTCGCCGATGTAGACCGGCGCCGTGAACTTCCAGTTCTGGCTCAGGAACACGGTGCCGGGGCCGGGCATGTCGGTGGCCACGAGCGCGTGGAGCAATCCCGTCGTGAGCCCGCCCTGCACCACCAGGCGCCCGAACTTCGTGCCGGCGGCAAACGCTTCGTCGTAGTGGAGCGGGTTGTAGTCGCCGGAGATCTCGGAGTACTTGCGCACGTGATCCGCGGTCAGCGTCAGCTGCCTCGTCGCCGTCTGTCCCACCTGCAGGTTCATACCGATGCCCCCTCCATCGCCAGGGCGTTCAACGCTTTCACCTCGGCCGCCATCGCCTCGGACAGGAGCTTGTGCTGCTTCCGCGCCTCGTCCAGGGTCCACTCGAACGACGCGATGCGGTCCGTGACCTCGAACAGTCCCCGGGCCCTCTCGTTTCGACCCGCCTCGTACGCCTCGAGCGCCGTGTCCGTGCCGGCGCCAATGGCCCGGGCCAGGTACTCGGCGTCGATGAGCGCATCGGTGATGCCGTGCGCGGTGATCGGGTCCTTGAAGTATGCCGCATCGCCCACCAGCGCCCAGCCGGGACCCGCGCTGCGTCGGAAGAACCCGGGCTGGCCGGGGAAGCCATGGAGCGATCCGACCAGCAGGGCGTTCTTCATCGCGGGCACGAGGTCCGCGCCGGCCTCCTCCAGGACGCGCTGGTACCCGGCGGTCACGTCGTCGCGGAAGATCTCGGCGAAGCGGCGCGCGGGCGCCGACGTGAAGACGCAGGTGAGGCCATCGTTCGTGGGAATGGCGCCGACGCTGAGGCCCGGGTGGTAGTACCATCGGTAACCGTCCACGGCCAGCCCCGACCAGTAGCCGAACACGTTGGCGGCCGCCGAGCGCCCGGCGTGAGTGATCCCCGCGTTCACCAGGCCTGCCACCGTGGACCGAAGACCGTCGGCGCCGACGACCACGTCCGCCGCGATCTCCAGGACCTGCCCGTCGTCTCCTGTCATGACCGCCCCGCGCACGCGCCCGCCGGCATCGCGAAGCAGTCCGGCCAGCCGGGTCCCGTACGCCGCGTGGGCGCCGGCCTCGAGCGCCACGTCCACGATGGCGCGGTCCAGCACGGTGCGCCGGGGCGCGTAGAGCGCGTCCACGCCGTCCCTGGGCTTGATGGGCACCGAGACCGGCTCGCCGCTGTAGAGGAACGTGGCCCGGCGGACCGGCGGCGTTCCGGCGGCCTGGATGCGGGGCAGCACGCCCCACCGGGCGAGTTGCAGGACGCCGGCGCGCATCAGCGCGTGCGTCGACAGCGTGTCGGCGCCGTAGCGGCCGCGATCCACCATGAGCACGCGCAGGCCCTGGCGCGCGAGCAGCAGCGCGGTGCCGGCGCCTGCAGGGCGCGCGCCGACGATGATGGCGTCGTAGCGGGACTGGAGTGTGGTCGAGGTCATCATGTACGTGTCGTCCTGTCAGGCCACCGCCGCCTGGCCCGCGAGATGACGCGTGACGTGCTCGGCCAGGGCCCGCGCGTCGTCTCCGACCCCATCGATGAAGGCGGAATTGCGGCGCCGCATGAAGTGCAGGCCGAGGGCATAGAGGCCGGGCTCCGGTGTGACTCCGCCGGCGTGCCGGATCTCGCCGCACTCGTCGAGCACCGGTACCTGCAGCCACGGGTAGCGCCGCTTGAAGCCGGTGGCCCAGATCACCGAGCGGATGCCGGCGTCCTCGAGGCGCAAGGCGGTGTCCGCCCCCACGAAGCGGAGGCAGTGCGGCTCGAAGGGCGCGGCGGACGCGGCGTCGATCCCCTCGCGCGTGATGAAGCGATCGATGCGGTTCAGCAGGGCGGCCAGCTTGAAGTCGGCCGCCGCGGTCGTCGCGACGAGATCATCGTCGAAACGCGCGACGCCCTGGTGGGCGTCCAGGAGCCGGCCGACGACGCGGACGCCGCGCGCGCGCAGGCCCAGCAGGTCCAGCGTGATGTGGTCCGGGTGCCCCACGAGCTGGAGCGAGGGTTGCTCTCGGGAGACCTCCACGTCGTACACCTGGTCCACGGTCTCGCCGAAGAGGCCCATGCGGTCCAGCCACCACAGGATGTCCCGCCCGCGGTAGGCGCGCGGCATGCGCAGGTGCTGCCCCACGGCGATGGTCACCGCGCGCCCGGCGCGCTGCAGCTCGTCAGCGAGCTGGATGCCCGTGGACGAGGCCCCGACCACGAGCACACCGCCGTCGGGCAGCTGCTCCGGCCGCCGGTACTCGGTGGGCACGACGTGCGTGATTCCACGGGGGAACCGCCTGGCGACATCCGGCACCCAGGGCGTGTCCGAATGACCCGTGGCCACGACCACGGCGCGCGCGCGCCACTCTCCGGCGCTCGTGCCCACGAGGAACCGTCCGCCGTCACGCCTCACGGACTGGACCGTGACACCTGAGCGGACCGGCGCATCGAACGACGCGGCGTAGCGCTCGAAGTAGCCCACGACCTCGGGCATCGACATGTAGCCGTCCGGGTCGGGACCGTCGTAGCGGAAGCCGGGGAGGCGGCTCTGCCAGTTGGGGGTGAGCAAGCGCAGGGAGTCCCAGCGCTCGCTCCGCCACCGCTCGGCCACCCGACCGCGTTCGATCACGACGTGATCCACGTCCCGATCGGTGAGGCAGCGGCTCATCGCCAGGCCGGCCTGGCCGGCGCCGATGACGACGCAGTCGGTGTGGTTCATGGGGTTTCAGCCGACCGTGATGCCGAACTCGACCGGCGTCTGGTTGGTGATGATGTCGAACACCGCGGAGCGGGCCTTCGCCTGCTCGACGATCTGGCGGAGCTTCTCCTCGGGCGCGTCGCCCTTGATGGTGAAGTTCGCGCGGATGGCCTGGTAGCCGTTGCGCACCTCGTCCGAGAGGCCGAGGATGCCGCGGACGTCCATGTCGCCCTCGACGGACGCTTCCACCTCGGTGAGCTTCACGCCGCGGGCGGCCGCGATGTTGCCGATCGAGCCGGCGATGCAGGCGGCCAGGCCGTAGAGCACGATTTCCACGGGCAGCGGCGCGTTGTCGGCGCCCACCAGGACCGCGGGGTGATCCGCCTCCATGGTGAACGTCCGCTTGTGGGCGTGCTCGCCGCCGGCGCCGTAGAAGGTCTCGATGGTGCCCCGGGTGTGCGTGCCGGAGACCCACTTGTTCTTCGCCCGGAACTGGAACTTCGCCAGGCCCGGGTTGTCCTTTACGGCATTGATGGTGGCGAACAGGGTCGGCGTGTCGACGCCGTTGAGCGGCCCGCGCTCCTTCTTCGGTTCCTGGACTGCGGTCTGTGACATGGCTGGTTCTCCTCCATCTGTCTATTCGACAAACGGAGGAGAAACCCGCCACGCCTTCTGGCGGCTGGATACGTTCAGGGATCGGCGAACGTCTCCGGGCGATCGCTCGTCAAAGGGACGCCGCGCCTGCTACCTGTGGAGCGCCACCAGGTCGCCCACCTCGACCACGTCGGAGACGCGCTCGATCCGGATGGTCGCCGACTGCGGGCGCGTCACCACGACGATGGCATCGCCGACAGCCGTGGTCGGCCCGCCGTCGCCCATCAGGCGGCGGAAGATCGTGAGGCGCTGGCCGCGCGCCACGCCCTGGTTGAAGCCGCGATCGATGACCATGAGCTGCTGCGGCCCGCTGGTGACGCGCCCGAGCTCGCCGAAGACAATGCGCGCGGGATCGTCGAACTGTGGCGAGCCTTCGGCCTGTGCCGTGACCACGGGCATGGGATCGAACGGCTCCAGCGCGTCCCCCGCCATGAACTCGCCGCACGCGTACACCACGACGACGACCGATGTTTCGGGCGTGGTTTCCACCACCTGGACGAGCCCGGCCGTGTGCCCGCCGAAGGTCGCGTGTTTCGCCGGCACGCTCCTGTCACCGTAGCGGAAGCGTCGCCGGACGACGAAGTTCTGGCCGGCCTTCATCCCCATGTCGGCGCCGACGTCCGCCAGCAGCACGTCGCCGGGGCCGTAGAGCTCGCGTTTCGGATCGTCGCGGTGCGCGGCGATGTGGCCGATGGTGTAGCTGACATCCACCGGCTTGTCGGGCCCGCACACCGAGGCGAGCATGGCCTTCGGGACCGGCACGGCCTGCGGACGGGTCCGGAGCGGCGGCAGCGGCGCGGCCGGCGGCGGGGGCGGCTTCGGGGCCTCGCCGGTGACGGTGACGGTCTCGGTCAGGGCGGCCAGGCCGAGCTGGCGATCGAGGACGAACACCTCGCCTGGGCCGAGCACGATGGTGGGATTGGTCCGTGTCTCGAAGCCAGACATCTCGAACGTGACGCTGTAGGTCCCCGGCTGGAGCGGCGGTGTCTGGTACTGGCCGACCTCGTCGGTGACGACGACCACGGGTCTCGATCCGGCCCCCGTGATCGACACCGTCGCCCCGGGCAGCGCGGCGCCCGAGCCATCCGTGACGCGACCGGTGAGCCGCGACTGGTCGGGCTGGGCCCCGTTGGCTACAGGGCCGGCCAGCGCGGCCGCGAGCACGGCCAGGGCGAGGGAGGAAACCAGGGATCTCATCGTGCCACTCCGGGGGTTCGACTTCGTATCGGCCCCGGGCGGGCACGCCTGTAGAGTGCGAAGCGCGCCGGGCCTGAAGGCCCGCGCTCCTTTTCGCCCCTTCTGCTACCGGCCGATGGTCGAGGGTGGCCGCCGATGCCTCGTCGCCTGCTCGTAGGCGTGCGCCATCTCCAGCAGCTTGCGGTCGTCCCACATGCGTCCAAGCAACGAGACGCCGACCGGATAGCGGCCACCGATGAAGCCGGCCGGCACGGTGACTTGCGGCAGCCCCGTGGCGGCGCTCTCCTGGCACGTGCCCGGCTCGGAGCCATAGCGCTCGGCGCCGCCCTCGTGGGTGTGCGGGCGCGCCTGGTTGGCCGGATAGAGCAACGCGTCGAGCCGCTCGCCCTCCATCAAGTCCAGGAAGAGCCGGCGAAAGGCCTCGCGCCGCGCGACGAAGTCGCGCGTGGCCTGCTCGAGCGCTGCGCCCGACGGCGCTGGGGCGAGCGCGCCCTCGAGGCGGCGCTGCCCGCCCGGTGCCATCTTGCCCGACGCGATCAGGTCCTGGATGGTGAGCACCCGCTCGCCCGGCTTCGCGCCGCGCGAGAGATAGGCCGCCCATCCCGCAGCCAGCGATCCCGGCGCGGCCCCCGCGGCGATGCGGTACTTCGCATCGTAGTCCGGGATGGCCACGTCCACGAGCGTGGCGCCGGCGGCCTGCAGCTCCTTCACGACGCGCTCCATCGCGTCGGCCACTTCGCGCTCGCCGGTGATGCTGACGAAGCGCTGGCGGAACACGCCAATCCGCCGGCCCTTCAGCGTGGCGGCGTCGAGGCCGGCGGCAAAGGAACCGGCGATGTGGGCGTCGGCCTCGGCGGTGACCGGGTCTTCGGCATCCCTGCCCGCCACGAGATCCAGCGCGAGCGCCACATCGCGCACCGAGCGCGCCATCGGCCCGACGGCGTCGTTGTAGGTGTTGAGCGGCATCACCCCCGCGCGGCTGGTGAGGCCCCGCGTCGTGCGGATGGTGGCGAGCGAGGCGAACGACGCCGGGTTCGAGAGCGAGTTGCACGTGTCGGTGCCGAAGCCGAGCGCCGCGAGGCTGGCGGCCACCGCCGTGGCGCTGCCGCCGCTCGAGCCGGCCGTGCTGAGCGACGGATCGTAGGCGTTCCCCACGGTGCCGCCCACCGTGCTGATGCCGAAGTCTCCGAAGGGGAACTCGTCCAGGTTGGCCTTGCCCAGCACGATGGCGCCGCCCGCCTTCATGCCGGCGGCCACGCGCGAGTCGATCCGCGGCCGATGATCCTCGAGCGCGCGGGCGCCGCCGGTGGTGGGCAGTTCCGTGGCGTCGATGTTGTCCTTGAGGACGATGGGCACGCCGTGGAACGGGCTGCGCACGCGCCCGGCCGCACGCTCGGCGTCACGCGCGCGCGCATCCGCGACGACGTGCGGGTTCAGCGACAGCATCGAGCGGAAGGCCGGGCCGTTCCGGTCGTACAGCGTGAGGCGCGCGAGGTACTCGCGGACGATGTCTTCGCTGGTGACCACGCCCCGCGTCATCGCATCCTGCAGCTCGCTGACGGACTTCTCGAAGACCGTGAACGGCGCGGGCGCGGGGGCCGAGGGGAGCGCCCAGTTGACGATCTGGGCGCGCTGGCGGGGCGTGAGGCCGCGGAGATCCGGATTCCTGACCAGCTCCCTGGCGACGGCGGTGACCCGCGCGATCTCGGAGCCGGGCGCCGGCACGCGCGCGTCG
>JBFWQE010000156.1:4878-12577 GCA_050249615.1 Vicinamibacterales bacterium | reverse complement strand
CCCGATCTGCGCCGCGCTGACCGGCGTGGACGGCCCGTGGAAGATCGCGTTGAAGATGAGCCGGAACGTCGCGCGCGGCTGCGTGCGGAAGTCCACCTGCGAGCCGTAGGTGACGACATAACCCCTGCCGACGCGGAACGACACGACGTTCGCCTGGTCCTCAAGGTACTCCTCGCCGAGCAGCCAGCCGCTCTGCAGGACGTGCTCGCGCGGGTAGCGCGAGACGACCTTCGTCTCCACGCCGAAGCCCGGGCGCAGGCGATAGGCCTGGTCCGACTCGAAGAAGATGGGCCATGCCTCGGGCATGCCCCACGCCACGGGGTTCGTCGTGTCGAACTCGTTCTGCAGGAGCGACCCGGGGCAGTAGAAGAGCGACGAGGGGTCCGCCACGCGGTCGCGCAGCGTCTGCATCAGGCGCGCGGGGCTGCTGAACGCGTCGCGCAGCGCGCGGTCCACCGTGGTTTGCGACACGGACTCCGGCGCCTGGGCCGCCTGGGGGCCAAACCGCGGCGGCGCCTCGGGCAGCGCCTTCTCGATGGGAAGGTTCAGCAGCTCGGTCGCGGTCTCGACCGCCGAGCCGATGGCCAGCAGCGTCCCGCCGTTCTCGACGAACGCCTTCAGCTTCGTCCAGCCCGCCTCGCCCACGCCGAACGCCCACGACCACTCCGCCGGATCGTTCCTCTTCGGATCCAGCCCGTTGACGATGCGCGTCTTCGAGGTGCCCGATGGGAGGAGGATGACGTCGTACTTCGCGTTGAGGTCGCCGGCGAAGTCCTGCGACTTCACGATCTCGTGGTCGATGCCGTACTGCTCGAGCAGCCACATGAGCCACCCACCCGGCATGTTGTTGGCGCCCTTCCAGAGGCCGACCTTCGTGCCGGACTTCAGGCGGAAGCCGTCCACGGCCGGCATGCGATCCACTCCGGTGACGACGAGCCCGAGGTCCACGGCGGCCTGCTCGACAATCTTCTGCGACGCGGGCGTGAACGGAACGATGAACGTCCCGGCCGGATGGTTGTCGAAGGCCGCACCCGCACGAAACGTCGGGATGTTCGCCTTCTGCAGTTCAGCCACGAGCTTGAAGACGCCGTAGGACTCGGGGCCGACGAGGTACGCGGCCCGGGGCCGCGCCGGCACGGGCGCGGTGATGGGCTTCACCGCCTTCACCAGCTCCAGCGGCGCGTCGAAGGGCTCGTCCACCTGGTCCACCGTCACGCCCATCAGCATCCACAGCGTGTGGCCGGTCACGTCGTAGGGCGGCTCCGGCGGCCCTCCCGGGAACACCCGCAGGTCCGGATACACCTGCTTCTCGAGCATCGTCTTCGCGAAGGCGCCGTACGGCTGCGCGGTCTTGATGACGTAGGACCCGGCCGGGTACTGCTTCCCGTTCGCCGAGAACGCCGACGTGGCCCGGTGAATCTCCACGTCGCCGAACTCCAGGATCTCGAGCATCTCGTAGGTGGCGAACTGATCGCGCTGCGTGGCGGGCACCACGAAGGCGTACGGGCCCTTGTCGTAGTTCACCCAGTCGCGGTGCACGCGATAGAAGTTGTAGAGCCACTCGCGGCCGTACTTCGCCACGTGCGACATGCCCGCCAGCGCCGCCGTGACGCCGTAGTCCACCTGCTGCCCGAGCGTCCACGTGTCCTTCGAATAGGGGATCGGGAAGTTCCAGCGCGACTCCTGCGGGCCCAGGGGCCGGCCGCGCTGCGGGTTCACGTACGGGTCCGCCAGGTTGCCGCCGCTGTTGGCAATCTCGGTGAGGATGCGCGGCTGCCCGTGGTAGGCCATGTACTGCCGCGCCGGGCTCCACATGTCGTAGGCCTGCAGCCACGCGACCCCTTCCTTCCCCTCCCCGATCAGGGCGGATGCCATGGCCTGGCCGACCGTGGCCTGCCCGAGCGAGAGGATGGGGTGGATGTTCGGATCGAAGGGATCCGTGAAGGGCGGCACGAAGATGCGCGAGCCGTTCGGGCCCTGCTGGTGCATGTCGTGCGTGATGATCGGCTTGTACCTGTTCTGCACCAGCTCGATGTTCATGCGCGTCTCCTTCTGCGTGAACATGAACCAGTCGCGGTTGTCGTCGTGGCCGACGTACTTGTGGTACAGGTCCGGGTAGACGCGCCCGTAATTCGTGCCCTTCGTCTTGTACCAGTGGTCGATGACCAGGTGCTGGCCGTCGGGGTTGACCGACGGGATCATCAGGATGACCGAGTTGTCGAGGATCTCGCGGATGAACGGCGAGCTCTCCGTCGCCAGCCGATGCACGATGTAGAGGATGGCCTGCCCGTTGGAGACCTCGGTGGAGTGGATGGTGGCGTAGACGAGATAGAAGGGCTTGCCTTCGGCGGCCAGCGTCCGCGCCTCGGCGTCGGCGAGCCCGCGCGGGTCCGCCAGCCGCCGGTTGATCTCCAGCAGCCGATCGAACTTCGCGAGGTTCTCGGGAGAGCTGATCCGCAGCAACGCGTAGTCGTTCCCCATCGTCGTCTTGCCGAGCACCTCGAACTTCACGCGGTCGGTCTGCTTCGCGAGCAGCGCGAAGTACTCGAGGATCTTCGGATAGCGGGCCAGCTCGCCGTCGGCGCCGATCCGGAACCCGAAGTACTGCTCGGGCGTGGGGACCGACTGGGCGACCGCGGGCGCGACGATCAGCAGGCTGACGCAGACGGCTACGAGGATACGAGTGGAGCGCAGGCGCATGGAGAATCCCCTCTTGAACGAGGGGATTCTAGCAGGAGCGCCACGTGGAACTCAGTCGGGGACTACGGCTGGCGTCGCGCGCGCGTGTAGCGCGGGCCGCGGATGGCCAGATCCACGGCGTCCGACGGGCTCGTCATCGCGAACCCGTCCGCGCGGGCATCGCGGACGAACTGCGCGTCCACCTTGTGGATGCGCATGCGCACGAGCTGGTCCTCGGTCACGGTGACGAATCCAACGTCCCGCATCTCGCGGATGAAGGCGGGCGTCACCCTGTGGATGCGGAAGCGGACCAGCTCATCCGCGGCCAGGCCGCCGAAGCCCAGTGCCTTCAGCTGGTCGATCTCCTCGAGCGACACGCGGTGGATGCGCATCCGGACGTAGTCGTCCGCGCGAAGCCCGGTGTAGCCCCGGTCCCGGAGGCCACGCACGAACTCGGGCGTCACCTTGTGAATCTGCAGGCGGATGACATCTTCCGGGTCGAGGTCGCCGAGCCCGAGCTGCTGGAGCCCTCGCACCACTTCCGGCGTCGCCTGGTGAATCCGCATGCGCACGAGCGTATCGGCGTCGAGGCCCTTGAAGCCGAGCAGAGCCAGCTCGCGGATCTCGGCGCCGGACACGCGGTGGATGCGCATGCGCGTCAGCGTATCGAGCGGCAGGCTGGGGTAGCCGGCCTGGCCGAGCTCGCGGACGTAACCAGTGGTCACGTCCAGCACGGCCATGCGCAGCACGTCTTCCGGGGACAGCGACCGGTAGCCGAGCCCGCCCATCGCGCTCAGAAACGCAGGGTTCGGCTCGAACGTGTAGCGGCCGGATCCCCGACCGGCATCGAAGGTGCCCGTGAAGCGAAACGTGCCGGCCTCCCGCGTCCAGCTGAAGCTGACGTCGCGGGCGACGCCGCTGAACGCGGAAGGCGGCAACCCCTGCAGTTCCTCGGCCCGGATGCCGAAGCCCCAGCGGCTGTCCCCGGCCTCGGTCCGCAGGTTGAACTGGATGCGCGGCTCGCCGTCGGCGCCGGTCCAGGCGTTGCGCTGATCGGCCGACCAGTCGCCGGACACCGTGGGGGGCGGCGCCTGCGCCTCGATGGTGATGAGCACCGTGGTCGCCCTGGCGGTGGCGACGAGCGACAGCAGCACGACGACAATCCCGGCAACCCTGCGCATGACTGGCACCTCGCGGGGTTGGACGGACGAACCGGACGTTGGGTTGGAAGCGTGGAGGTGACGCCGGGACCGAAGGCGGGGCCGACGCCGGGACTGAAGTCCCGGCGCTCCGCACCTCGCCGGGCGGGCTACTTGAGCAGGATGCGCTCGAAGAAGGCCAGCGCCCGCGGGTCCTTCGACTGGCCCAGCCAGAACATGGCCTGGCGGCGGACGGCGGCGTTGGAGTGGTGCTCGGCCACCTCGATGAGCCGCGGCACGCCTTCGCCTCGCGGGAGCTGGCTGAGGGCGAACACCGCCTTCTTCTTCACCGCGGTATCGGGATCCCGCTCGATGGCCTCGGCAATCGCGGGCGCCGCGCGCTCACCGGCCCGCTGGGCTACCCAGAAGAGCGCCTGACCGCGCACGTGGCTGCTGCCGCCGCTCTTCGCCACGCCCAGCAGCGTCGTCGTCGCAGAGGGGTCCGCGTGCATGGACAGGGCCGCGAGGGCCCCGTCGGCCACGCGGCGAGGCGTCTGCGCGGTCGTGAAGCGTGAGAGCAGCGCCACGCTCTGGGGCGCGGCGACGCCGGTGACCCAGCTCACGGGGAGCCCGCCCGCGTCGATGGCGCACCCCTCGGAGAACATCCGGATGCGGGCGACGGCGCGGCCGTCCACGCGGTAGAGCACGTAGAGCGCGTCAGGCCCTTCGAGCTTGACGGATGTCGGCGTCGGGCGCGATCCCGATCCGTTCCAGTCGCAGAGGAACCGGTCGCCCTCGACGATCGGCACTTCGTAGCCAATCCAGGCGGGTTCGGCGCCCGCCGCCACGCGTGCATCGAACACCCGCGCGAGGTTCCCGTTCGCCGCCTCGACGCGCACCTGCGCGTTGGTGAGCATCGCCGGCTGCGCGGCCGCAGACGAGGCCAGCGCCGCGGCCATCACGAGCAGACAGGCACACATCTTCACCATCGCGTCCCTCCGGTTCCCGACTCCCGAATCCCGACTCCCGGCTCCAGGCTCCCGGCTCCCGCCGAGATTCGACTCACTTCCCCAGAATCTCCATCAGGTAGTCCGTCGCCGCCTTCGACTTCATCAGCGACAGCTTCTGGACCAGGTCCTTCCGCATCTCGATGTCGGTTTCCTTCCGCGCGATGGCCACCAGCGACTCGGCGTTGCCCTGGACGAACAGCGCCTGCACGACGGTGCGCTTGATCTCCGGATCCTTCTCCTTCTGGTAGAGAGACACGAGCGCCTCGCCCGTGCGGGAGGCGCCCATGGTGCCGAGATGCCGCACGGCGACGCGCCGCAGCTCGGCGTTCGGCTCGGAGTTGGCCAGCTCGATGAGCCGGGTGGCGTCGCCGCCGACGAAGAGCGCCTGGAGGATCTGGCGCTTCACCTCCACCGTGGTCTCCTTCTGATAGAGCTGCCGCAGTTCATCGCGGGCGCCCATCACGCCGAGCTGCCGCACGGCTTCCTGGCGCAGCTCGGGCGTCTTCTCGCCGGTGGCGGCGGCGAGCACGCGCTCGCGGTCGCCCGAGATCATGTAGGCGCGGAGAATCTGGCGCTTCACGTCCACGTCCGCGGAGGCCTGGTAGATCTCGCTCAACACCTGCCGGCTCTCGCGGCCGCTCATGCCGATGTACTGGATGGCCTTGCGCTGCAGGTCCGGGTTTGCGTTCCCACGCGCGATGTCGGTGATCACCTTGCGCGCCTCCGGGGACGAGCTCTGGGCGAGCACGAACAGCGCGCGCTCCTTGAGCCGCGGCGACTGGCTGCCCTGCAGGAACTTCTGCAGCATGGGCACGGCCTGCGCCGGATCGGAGTTCTGCAGGCCCTGGATGGCCAGCAGCTTCAGCTCCTCGTCGGCCTGGGCCTCGGGCCGGACCGGCTGCCCGGCGCTCTGGCGGAGCTCGATCTCGAGCGCGCGCGCGTCGCCCAGCCAGCGGCTCGAGGGGAAGGTCTTCGTCAGCTCGCTCAACGTGGCCAGCGCGTCGGCGTGCTGGGCGAGCTTGCCCTGCGCGTAGGCCAGCCAGTACATCGCGGCATCCACGCGCGACTGCTTCGCGTTCACGACCTGGCGGAAGCGTTCCGCCGCACGCGCCCACTGCGCGTTCTCGAGCGCCTCCTGGCCTGCCTCGTACTGGCCCTCGACACGCTCACGCCGTGCGTCCTGGCGGGCGCGCTCGGCTTCGGCGCGCGCCTGCTGGGCCTCTTCGCGCTCGCGGGCGCGGCCGGCTTCGCTCCAGGCCCGGGCCTCGGCTCGCGCTTCGGCCTGCGATTGCTCACTGGCGCCTGCGCCCAGCGCGACACCCGGGGCCGCGGCCACACACAGCATCGCGATTGCCGCAGAGAACTTCCTCGATACGCTCATCGATCCACCTCTGATTCGGTTACCTCGCCGGGAGCAACACCCGGCGCTTCATCACTCCTACGACTCCGGTGCGCGGAGGGGCCGGGGGGCCCGCTCGCGCTCGCGCACTTCGGCGCCCACGACGCGCATGCGGAACAGGATGCCCCGCTGCTCGATGCGTGCCTTCAACAGCTGCAACTCTTCAGACGAGACGTCCTCGGATCCGTTGGCAATCTCGATGAGCACGCGCTCGAGGTCGTCCAGCACGTCGGCCAGCGCCGCCTCGCCGGCCTGTTCGGCCGACTGGCGGATCAGGCGGTTGGCCGCCACCAGGTCCGCCGCGCGCTCTCGCTCCGCAGAGAGGCTCCCCGGATCGGCGTCGTCCGCGTTCAGGAGCTCGACGAGCACCATCTGCGATCGGTCCAGGTGATCCCCCATCGCGACCAGCAGCACACCCTCGCGCCGCCCCTCGCCGGCGGTCCCGGCGGATCCGGCGGTGAGCGATGCCGGCGCCGGCTCGACGACCGGTGTACCCGACCAGCGTCCAGCCACGAACGCAGCCAGCACCAGCGCGGCCACCCCGCCCGCGAGCGCCAGCCCGCGAAGGCCCAGCCACGAGGCCCACCCGCTCTGGCGCGAGCGGCCGTTCTCGAGGTGCGGCTGCACGCGCGCCCACATCACGCGCTCGAAACCCTCAGGCGCCTGCGGATCAGCATCCGCGGTGACCATCCCGAGGACGTGCCGCAGGCGGTCCAGCGCCTCGCGGCACTCCGCGCACTGCGCCAGGTGCGCCCCGGTCTCGCGCTTCTCCTCGTCCGTATCCTCCCCGTAGTGATGGAGGACCAGCTGGTCGTCGGTCAGGTGGGGCATACGCTCGTCTCTGGTCATGAACAGCCCGCGCCCTTCCCCGTCGCGAACGGCTCCAGGGCGGCCCGCATCTTCCGCACCGCGCGGAAGATGCTGTGCTTCGTCGCGCTGGCCTTGAGGCCCAGCGCCGCGCCCACCTCCTCGATGGACATCCCTTCGAGGTGGCGCAGGGTGAAGGCGGCCCGTTCGAGCCCGGTGAGCCGGGCCATCGCCTCGCCCACCCGCGCCTGGATCTGCCCGCCCTCGGCCAGCCGCTCCGGCGTGGGCTGTGAGTCCGCCCCGATCTCGCCCAGCGTGCCCTGCTCGAGGTCCGCCGGGTCGTGCGAGTCTTCCCGGTGGCGGCGGGCCCGGATGAAATCAATCGCGCAGTTCACGGTGATCCGGTGCAGCCACGTGCGCACGTCGGCGCGCTCCTCGAACCGGGCGAGCTGCCGGTGGGCCTTCAGCCACGCCTCCTGGACGACGTCCTCGGCGTCGGCGGCGGAGCCGGTCAGGCGCGCGGCAACGCCGAAGAGGTAGCGGCTGTGCCGCTCCACGAGCCAGCGGAACGCCTCGCCGTCGCCGTCCCGGGCCCGGGAGACGGCCGTCCGGTCACTGTCGTTCATCCCTGAAGCTTGGACGAGGTTCGGGGGATTTGGTTGGCA
>JBFWQE010000156.1:0-4778 GCA_050249615.1 Vicinamibacterales bacterium | reverse complement strand
GCAGCGGATTCGACGACGCTCGAAGGCCAGGCTCACCGATCGGGAGGTGCGGGCGGCCATCGAACACGGACGGCCATGACGCGGACCTTTGTGGCGGATGCCTCGGTGGCCATCGGTTGGGTGCACCCGGGCCAGGCGAGCCGAGCCGAGAGACCGATGCCATGCTGGAGGCCATCGCCGACGGCGCCACGCTCGAAGTGCCGGCGTTGTGGCCGCTGGAGGTGGCCAATGCGCTCCTGGTGCTGGTTCGCCGGCGAAGGCTCCACGAGAACGACAGGCTGACGGCGCTGGGATGGCTTGGCGGGCGGCGGCGGCGCGGGCCGGCGTCGATCTCTGGGCGTGACGCAGCGCACGTCCATCCCACTATTCATCCCCAAGCCTTCAAGACCTCACGACCTCACGACCTCAAGACCTCAAGACCTCCCCACCGCACTATGATCGCTCCATGGATCCCCGCTACCCCACCGGCAAATTCACCTGCGATCCCGACGTCACCCCCGAGAAGCGCGCGCTGTGGATCTCCGCCATCGGCAGCTTCCCCGTCGAGTTGAAGGCCGCCCTCGCGAAGCTTCCGGCCGACAGGCTCGACACTCCCTACCGCGACGGCGGCTGGACCGCCCGCCAGGTCGTGCACCACGTGGCCGACAGCCACATCAACGCGTACGTGCGCTTCCGACTCGCCCTCACCGAGGACGAGCCGACGGTGAAGCCGTACGAGGAGAGCCGCTGGGCGGAACTGGTGGATGCGCGTACCGAGGACCCGGCGGTGTCAGTGGGGATCCTGGAAGGCGTGCACCGCCGGTGGCATGGCCTGCTGCAGTCGCTGGGCCCGGCCGACTTCGCCCGCACCGCACGCCATCCGCAGCACGGTCCCATCACGGTGGACTGGCTGCTCCAGCTGTACGCGTGGCACGGGCGCCATCACATCGGGCACCTCGACATCGTCAGCGGCCGGTAGGCCGAATCAGGCGGTCCGCCCGATACGCGTGGGGCAGCCCCCTGATCCCTGATCCCGGGAATCGTCAGTACTTGTACACGAACGACAGCAGCACGGCCACGTCGTTCTTCTGCACGTCGGTCGTGGGCGGCTTGTTCTTGAACGTGTTGAGCAGCTCGGCCTTGATCTGCGTCGCGGCGGTGACGTTGGCGGCCAGGCCCGCGCCGAAGATGTAGAGCCCGTCCTCGAAGTCGTCCATCTTCCAGAGCGCGCTCACGCGCTGGGTGATCTCGGCCGTGTCGCTCAGCTTGCGCTTGAAGTTCTGCCCGGCGGTCACGGCCCCGTCCGTCTTCACCTCGAACCCCGGGTTCTTCTCCCACACCATGCCCACGCCGCTGTCGACGGCAAACTCCGTGCGATCGCCCTTCACCAGGAAATGAGAAAGCCCCAACGTCGGCGAGATCAGGTAGTCGATCTCCTTGAACTCGTCGCGGAGATACTGCGTCTGGCCGAAGAGGGAGGTGCGCTCCGAGAACTCGCGGTCCACGCGCCCTTCCAACCCCAGCCGGCTGGTCGTGAGCGCACCCTCCGACTCGGCTCGGATGAAGAGGCCGATGCTCTTGAAGAGGATCTTCGAGCCGGTGTCGCGCTTCACGTCGAAGGCGACGTTGACGGTGCTGGTATCGCTGTTGCCCTGCGTCAGCGCCAGGCCGGCGCCGAACGAGCCGGTCCAGCCCGGAGGCGGAGGCTCCGCCGGGGTCTGCGCGGCGGCAATGGCCGGCAGCAATGCGGCAAGGAGAACGGCCAGGCACGATGGACGAGGATGAATCGGGATCATGATCCCGTCCATTCTGGCACGATGACGAGCCGCAGCCGGCCCCGGGCCTCAGGCTGCGGCTTCCGCCATGCGCCATGCCGCCTGGATGACCGCGGCCGCCCAGTCGTAGATGGTGTGCTCCTCCACGCGGGCCCTGAGCGCGCGCATGCGCCGCTCCTGCTCCGCGTCCGGCATGGCGAGCGCCTTGTGCAGCACGCAGGCGAACTCGTCCACCGCGAACGGGTTCACGTCCAGCGCCTCGCGCAGGTCGCGGGCGGCGCCCGTGAACCGGGAGAGCACCAGCACTCCGCGCAGGTCCGGCCGCGACGCGATGAACTCCTTCGCCACCAGGTTCATCCCGTCGTGCAGCGACGACACCACGCACACATCCGCCGCGCGGTAGAGCGACGCCACGTCATCGGGACCGTGATGCTGGCGGGAGTAGATCACCGGCTTCCACGTCTCGGTGCCGTGCCGCTCGTTGATCATCCGCACCGCCACGTCCACGTCGTCGCTGATGGACTGGTACCGCTGCAGGTGTTCCCGGCTGGGTGCCCCGACCTGGAGCAACGTCACGCGGCCGCGCCACGCGGGATGCTGCTCGAGCATGCGCTCGAAGGCCTTGATGCGCTCGGGGATGCCCTTCGTGTAGTCCAGGCGATCCACGCCGAAGATGAGGCGCTCGTTGCCGAGCCCCAGGCGCTGGCGCGTCCGTCGCACGTCGGCCTCGCGCGTCGTGTTCTTCGGCAGCCGGCCCCACGGCTCCGGATCGATGCTGATGGGAAACGGCTTCACGTACGTCCGGTGACCGCGCCGGACGACGGCGAAGTGCTCGCGGTCGATGCGCGCCTCGAGCCCGGCATCCACCGTGTCGAAGAAGTTGTTGCAGTGGTACTGGATGTGGAACCCCAGCAAATCGTTCCCCAGCAGGCCGTCGAGGACCTCCTCACCCCAGGGACAGATGCGGAAGGCCTCGGCGTTCGGCCACGGGATGTGCCAGAACTGGCAGACGATGGCGTCGGGCCGCACCTGCTTGACCATGCGCGGCAGCAGCGCGAAATGGTAGTCCTGCACGAAGACGATGGCGCGCGAGTCCCCGATCTCGTCGATGACCGTGTTGGCGAAGCGCTCGTTCACGCGCTGGTACTGCGTCCAGTCGCGCTCGTCGAACTCCGGCCGCGCGTACGCGATGTGGCAGAGCGGCCAGAGCGCGTTGTTCGACAGGCCGTAGTAGTAGCCCTCCTCTTCCTCCGGCGTGAGCCACACGCGCCGCAGGGTGTAGAGGGGCTTGTCCGGGGGCACGGCCACGCGCCCCTTGTCGTCCACGACATCGCGATCGGCATCGCCGCTGCCATGCGCGATCCACGTGCCGCCGCACGCGCGCATGACCGGATCCAGCGCCGTGACCAGGCCGCTGGCCGGTCGCTGCCACGCCACGCCGCTGGCCTTGCGGCGGTTGCCGAACCACGAGAGCAGCCCCCGGCGAGGCGTCTGCGGCCGCCGCACGTGGATGTACGGCTCCCGGTTCGCGACGACGATGAGCTTCGTATTGCTGAGGCGGGGCCCCAACACGGCCATCAATTCAGCGGCGTTCATCGGAATCGTGTCCTCATCGCCATTCCACGCAGCCCACCACCTCAGTAGAGCCGGCGGGCGGTCAGCCACCTCAACAGGGTATCGACGTCGGCGATGCCGTCAAGCTTATGCTGAGCGGCCGTGGGCCGGGATCCGACGAGCACGGAGATCCCGCGCGTGATGGCCCGGAACGCATCCTCGTCGGTCACATCGTCGCCCATGAACAGCACCCAGCCGGGGGCCCCCAGGCGCTCTTCGACGTCGCGGGCAATCCACTCCACGGCGTCACCCTTGTGGCAGGAGATGTTGGGCAGGTACTCGATGACGAGCGACCCCTCGAGCCGCCTCAGCTGCCCGCCCGCCACCCACGGCTCGGCGCAGGCGTCCGCCAGCGCGAGCGCGGCCGCGCGGTGCTCGTACGCCACGCCGCGTACGTGAATCGCCACCGATGCAGCCTTGTCTTCGATGATGGCGGCGGGGAACGTGTCCACCACCCGCTCGAGCTCCGCGATCAGGTCCGTGACGTGCGCGCGCGCGCGATCGAGATCCGGGTGCTGCCACCGCCGGCCGCCCTGTTCGATCTCCATGCCGTGCAGCCCCGCGTAGTAACCGTCCGGAGCCAGGGGCGCCCGTCGCCGCAGATCCGGCACGCGCCGCCCGCTGACGATGCCGACCACGGTGAGCGGGTGGGCCGCGATGTCACGCAGCCATTCCCGGCGCACGTCCGTGAGCATCGGGGCGGCCGGATTGGGGTGGAACTCGGCAAGGGTGCCATCGAAGTCGGCGAGCACGATGAGGGGCTCGTCCAGCGGCAGAGCTTCGATGGCCTGCTGAACGTCGGAGAGCATCCTTTTAGTGTAGCGGGTGGGGGCTTGGGACTTGGGGCTTGGGGCTTGGGCGTGGCGTCACAAGCGGCCCACCACTCGCGCGGCGAGCCAGAGCAGGGCGGCCGCCGTCGTCAACTCGAAGCCGACGCGCACGACGGGGCGCGCGAAGATGCGGCGCAGCACGTGAAACGCCGTGGCCCAGGCCGAGTGGCAGGCGAGCGCCATGGAGACGTGCGTGGCCGCGAGCGCCGCGAAGTAGAAGCGCGGCGGAGGGGCGGGCACGAACGTCGGCACGACGGCCACGTAGAAGCTGATCACCGCGGGGTTCAGCAGGTTCAGCGTCAGGCCCTCGACGAAGCTCGGGTGATGAACACCGGTCGCGCCAGGCGCACCATCCGCGCGTGCCGGTGCGGGCGGCGTCACGCGATGAGGCCACACGCGCGCGAGGCTCTTCAGGCCGAGCCAGGCCAGGTAGGCGGCGCCACCCAGGCGAATCGCGTCGAGCGCCGCCGGCCATCGCCCGACGAGCGCCCAGAGGCCGAGCCCCGCCAGCGTGGCGTGCGTCGAGTTGGCGAGCGCCGCGCCCAACGCGGCCGCGAGCCCGGCGCGGTGGCCGCCCTCC
>JBFWQE010000155.1:0-12643 GCA_050249615.1 Vicinamibacterales bacterium | reverse complement strand
ACATCGGCGACCTCGGCGGCGGGCGCGGCGTGCGCGGGCTCGTGGATGTCCGTCAGGATCGGGAGTCCTGTCCGCGCCTTCACGGCCGCCAGCACGCGCAGGCCCTCGACGAGCCCCGGCCCGCGGTACGAGGCGAGCGACGTCCGATTGGCCTTGTCGTACGACGCCTTGTAGACCACCGGATAGCCGGTCCGGCGCGCGATGGCCGACAGCTCCAGCCCGATGTCGATGGCGTGCGCCTCGCTCTCGATGACGCAGGGGCCCAGGACGAACCCCAGCGGGTGACCGGGACCGAACCGCACGTCGCCCGCCGGAACGATGGCGACCGATGCGGCCTCAGCCATGCGAGGCCACGGACTGCACGGGCGCCAGGGCCCCGCGCTTTCGGCGCAGCGCGGCCTCGACGAAGCTCGCGAAGAGCGGGTGCGGCTTCAGCGGCCGCGACTGGAACTCGGGGTGGAACTGCACCGCGATGAACCAGGGGTGCGCGGGGAGCTCGGCGATCTCGACGAACTTGCCGTCGGGAGACCGGCCCGAGATGCGCATGCCCTTCTCGGCGAGGATGGGCTCGTACAGCGTGTTGAACTCGAAGCGGTGGCGGTGCCGCTCGTGGATGAGGGACGCGCCATAGACCTTGCGGGCCAGGGATCCTTCGGCCAGCTCGCACGCATATCGGCCCAGGCGCATCGTGCCGCCGAGTTCATCCACGCCGAGCAGATCGCGGAGCTTGTAGATGACCTTGTGCGGGGCCGACTCGTCCACTTCCGTCGAGTCCGCGCCTTCCAGGCCGCAGACGTTGCGCGCGAACTCCACGGTGGCCCACTGGAAGCCGTAGCAGATGCCGAAGTAGGGGAGCCCGTGCGTGCGCGCGTACTCCGCCGCCTTCATCATGCCGCGCGTGCCGCGCGAGCCGAAGCCGCCGGGCACGAGCACCGCGTGGGCGCCTTCCAGCAGCCGCGAGCCACCCTCCTGCTCGAGCGCCTCGGACTCCACCCATTGAATGCTGATGCGGGCGCGGTTCGCGAACCCCCCGTGGTAGAGCGCCTCGTTCAGCGACTTGTACGAGTCCTCGTATCCCGTGTACTTGCCGACGACGTGAATCGTGATTTCGTCCGAAGGATTCTTGATGCGATCGACCAGTTCCTCCCATGCCTCCATGTGCGGCGCGGTGGGCGGGAGCCCCAGCAGCTTCAGGAGGACGCGGTCCAGCCCCTCCTCCTGCAGCGCCAGCGGCACCTCGTAGATGGTCTGCACGTCGCGGGCGGTGATGACCGCCTCCTCGGCCACGTCGCAGAAGAGCCCGATCTTCTGCTTGATGTCGCGGGGCAGCTGGCGATCGGTGCGGCACAGCAGCACGTCGGGCTGGATGCCGATGGACCGGAGGTCCCGGACGCTGTGCTGGGTGGGTTTCGTCTTCAGCTCGCCGGCCGTGCCGATGTAGGGCACGAGCGTCAGGTGCACGTAGGCCGTGTTCTCGCGGCCGACATCCTGCCGGAACTGGCGGATGGCCTCGAGGAAGGGCAGGCTCTCGATGTCGCCGACCGTCCCGCCGATCTCGACCAGCACGACGTCGACGTCGCGCCCGACGGCGCGGATGCAGTCCTTGATTTCGTTGGTGATGTGCGGAATGACCTGGACCGTCCGCCCCAGGTAGTCGCCGCGCCGCTCCTTCTGGATCACCGACATGTAGATCTTGCCGGTCGTCCAGTTGTTGTTGCGCGTCGTCGTCATGCTGGTGAAGCGCTCGTAGTGCCCGAGATCCAGGTCGGTTTCCGCCCCGTCGTCGGTGACGTAGACCTCGCCGTGCTGATACGGGCTCATCGTGCCCGGATCGACGTTGATGTACGGGTCGAACTTCTGCAGCGTCACCTTGTAGCCGTGCCCTTCGAGCAGCGCGCCGATGGAGGCCGCGGCCAGGCCCTTGCCCAGTGACGACACCACGCCGCCGGTGACGAAGATGTACTTGGTCGGTCGCTTCGTAGTTTCCATGGTCGGTCTCAGCTCTTCGATTCGGTCAGCAGCAGACGGCGCACGTGCGCCAGGTCTTCGGGAGTGTCCACCCCGATGGAACGGTGCCGGGTTTCAACGACGTGGATGCCGATGCCGTGCGCGAGCGCGCGGAGCTGCTCCAGCGACTCGGTGCGCTCGAGCTCCACGGCCGGAAGCCCGGCCAGCCGAGCCAGCACGTCGCGCCGGTAGGCATAGAGCCCCAGGTGCGCGCGGGCCATCGCCGGGAACGAGGCCCCGCTGTCCCGCGCGTGCGGGATCGGTGCCCGCGAGAAGTACAACGCGCGCCCGCTCAGGTCGCGTACGACTTTCACGACGGCAGGACTCGCATACTCCTCCGCCGAGCCCAGGGGCCGGCACGCCGTGGCCATCTCGAGCCCCTCGTCGTCGAGCAGGGGCTGGACCACCGCATCGATCACGGCTGGGGCGAGCAGCGGCTCGTCGCCCTGGACGTTCACGACGATGCGGCAGGAGAGCATGGCGGCGATCTCGGCCAGGCGGTCCGTACCGGTGGCGTGGTCGCTGCGGGTCATCAGCGCCGTTCCGCCGAAGGCCTCCACGGCGCGCGCGATGCGCTCGTCATCGGTTGCGACGATGACCCCGGCGACCGTACGCGCTTCGGCGGCACGGCGGTAGACGTGCTCGATCATGGGGCGGCCGGCGATGTCTGCGAGAGCTTTTCCGGGGAGGCGGGTCGACTGGTATCGCGCGGGAACGATCGCGACCACCGAGGATTCAGTCAGTTTGAACGGCAGACTGACCGGCACACAGAAGTCTACCACGGACCCCTCGACGGGCCGATAGAATGAACGCCATGCAGCCGCGAATGGTGGCACTCATCGCCACGCTGACGCTCGGCGCGGGGTGGGTCCTCGGCGGGCGGTTCAGCCCAGGCGCGGGGGAGCGCACCGGCGGGGGTGGCCAGCCCTCGGGCCCCCGGCCACTCGGTGTCGAGCAATCGATGCCTCCCGCGGCATTCACCGATCGCCTGCGCCTGAAGCTCGGGCAGCTGCCGGTGCCTCCTCGAGCGACGCGGAACCCCTTTGTCTTCGGGGCGGGTCGAGGGCCGGTCACGGCCAGCCCGGGACGCTCCGCAGCGCCCCCCGTGCCCGACGAGCCGTCCCCGGACAGGGTCGTGCCGGCGCCGCCGGGTCCGACTTTGACGCTGTCGGGGATGGCGGCCACCCGGCAGGGCGACACCGTCGAATACACCGCCATCGTCAGCGACGGCGCCGGGCTGCACTTCGTGAAGCGGGGCGATCCGCTGCCGGGCGGCTACACCGTGACCGACGTCCAGGAAACGACGGTCACGATGCGCGACATGTCCGGCGGCGAGCGCACGCTCCGGCTTCGCTAGACGCGGACGGCCCAGGCGTGCCTGACGGCCTTCACTCCGCGGATTTCCGCGAGCAGCCCCTCCAGTTTTCCATCGGGATCGTCCACGTTGACCACGCCGGCGGCCCCGCCTTCGCCGCGCCCGAGCGCGAAGTTGGCGATGTTCACGCCGTGCCGGCCGAGGATGGTCCCGACCTCGCCGATGACGCCGGGCTGATCGCTGTTGCTCAGGAGCAGCAGCGTCCCGCCCAGAGGCGCCTCCACCGCCACGCCATTGAGCAGCACCAGGCGCGGCGCGCGGTCCGCGACCGTGCCCTCCACCCAGCGGTCGCCGGCATCGGTCACGAGCTTCACCGACAGGAGACTCCTGAAGTTCCGGGCGCGCGAGCTGGATGATTCGACGATGTCGATGCCGCGCAGGGCCGCCGTGGCGCGCGCGTTCACCGCCGTGACGGGATCGGACAGGATGGCCTTGAACAGGCCCACCAGCACCGAGTTGACGATGAGCGGATGCTGCCCGGTGAGCTCCCCGTAGTAGCGGACGCCGAGGCTCTCGATACGCGCCTCCCCCATCTGGCCGACCAGGGCCCCGAGCTGCTCGCCCAGCGCCATGTAGGGCTGCAGCCGCTGGAACTCGTCCGGCGGCACGGTGGGGAAGTTCACCGCGTTGCGGATGACGCCCGCCTTCAGGAAATCGCGGAGCGCCGAGGCCGTCTCCACCCCGACCAGTTCCTGCCCCTCGCGCGTGGACGCGGCGATGTGCGGACTGGCCACCACGTTCGCCAGCTTCTGGAGCGTGTGGTCCTTCGTCGGCTCCTGCTCGAAGACATCGAGCGCCGCGCCGCCGAGGTGGCCGCTCTCGATGGCCGCGGCGAGTGCCGCCTCGTCGATGAGGTCCCCGCGGGCGGTGTTGAGGATGCGCAGGCCTTTCTTGCAGCGCGCGAAACGATCGGCATTGAAGGTCCGCCGGGTCTGCGGCGTGGAGGGCATGTGGAGCGAGAGGTAGTCGGCGCGGGCGCAGAGATCGTCGAGCGAGACGAGCTCGATGCCCAGATCGGCGGCCACCTGCGCCGAGATGAACGGGTCGTGTGCGATGACGGTCATCTCGAACGCCTGCGCGCGGCGCGCCACTTCCTGGCCGATGCGGCCCAAGCCGGCCAGGCCGAGCACCTTGCCGCGCACTTCCTCGCCCATGAAGCTCTTCTTGTCCCAGACGCCCCGCTTCATGGACGCATCGGCCGCCGGCAACTTCCGGGCCAGCGCGAGGATCTGCGCCATGGCGAGCTCGGCGACGCTGACGCTGTTCGCCCCAGGCGCGTTCATCACGACGATGCCGCGCGCGCTGGCGGCTTCGACGTCCACGTTGTCGACGCCGGTGCCCGCGCGGGCAATCGCCCGCAACTTCGGCGCGGCGGCGATGATGTCGGCGGTCACCTTGGTGGCGCTCCGCACGACGATGGCGTCGGCCTCGGCGAGGTCGGCCTTCAGCTGGTCGGGGGCACGGCCGGACCGGGCGTCGACGTGCCAGCCTTCGGCGCGGAGCAGGTCGAGGGCGGATAGGGGCAGATCGTCAGCAACAACTATGTGCACGGGATGCAATCTCCAGAGAAGAGCAGAGAGGAATCAGCCAGATATAATGACAGGTTCACGGAGGATCGGAAAGACGCGCCGGAGGCGGCGGGTGCATCATCCGTGGTGCAATCCGTAGATTTCTTCGGGATTCGATGTTGTTACACGGTGTTCACCCGGTGTTATCCACAAGGTTTTCCACAGAAGTTGTGGACGCGGCCCGCGGGTGGCGAGGCAAACTGACCTAAAGTCAATCTTGTTCAGGAGTGAGGCATGAATCGCAAGGTCACGGTGGTAGGTGGAGCGGGGAACGTGGGCGCGACGGTGGCGCGTGCGGTCGCCCAGAAGGAGCTGGCCGACGTCGTCGTGGTGGACATCGCCGACACGAAGGCCGCGGGCGTGGCGCTCGACATCTACCAGTCGTGCGCGATTGAGGGATCCGCTGCCCGTGTGCTGGGCGTGGGTGCGACCGACGAGGGCTTCGCTCACACGGCCAACTCGGACGTGGTCGTCATCACGTCCGGCATGCCGCGAAAGCCCGGGATGAGCCGCGACGATCTGCTGAACGTCAACTACCAGATCATGCAGAGCGTGACGGCACAGGTCGTCAAGCACTCCCCGAACACGATCATCGTGCCGGTGGCCAACCCGCTCGACGCCATGTCGCAGGCGGTGTTCCGCCTGAGCGGCTTCCCGCGCGAGCGCGTCCTCGGCATGGCGGGCGTCCTCGATTCGGCCCGCATGCGCACGTTCATCGCGATGGAGCTGAACGTGTCGGTGTCCGACGTCACGGCCTTCGTGCTGGGCGGCCACGGCGACACCATGGTGCCGCTGCCGCGGCTCTCGACCGTGGCGGGCATCCCGCTGACGGAGCTCGTGAAGATGGGCAAGCTCTCGCAGGCGCGGCTGGACGAGATCTGCACCCGGACAGCCAACGGCGGCGCGGAGATCACCAAGCTGGTGGGCACGAGCGCGTGGTACGCGCCCGGCGCCTCGGCTGCCGACATGGTCGAGGCGATCCTGAAGGATCAGAAGCGGATCATGCCGTGCTCGGTGTTCCTGCAGGGTGAGTACGGCATCAACGACCTGTTCGTCGGGGTGCCGGTGAAGGTGGGCGCGCGGGGCGTGGAGGAGATCGTCGAAGTGCCGCTGACCGAGGACGAGAAGGCCGCCCTGCACAAATCCGCCGGCGCCGTGAAGGAGCTGGTGGACGTGATCAAGGTCTAGGACTACGAGGTTCTGGGGTTCTCAAGTTCTGGGGTTCTCAGGTTCTGGGGTTCGGAGATTCTGTCCTCCAAATGCCCAGCCCCAGAACTACCGAACCCGAGAACCTGAGAACCCGAGAACCCGAGAACCTCAGATCCCTACTTGGCGAGCGCGGCCTTGAGGTAGTCCCGGTTCATGCGGGCGATGCTCGCGATGGAGATTTCCTTCGGGCAGACGGCCTCGCACTCGCCCTCGTTCGAGCAGCTCCCGAACCCCTCCGCATCCATCTGCTCGACCATCTGCACGACGCGGCGGCCGCGCTCGGCCTCGCCCTGGGGCAGCAGGCCGAGGTGCGCGATCTTGGCCGACGTGAACAGGTGCGCGGCCGCGTTCTTGCAGGCCGCGACGCAGGCGCCGCACCCGATGCACTGCGCGTTGTCCATCGCGCGGTCGGCGACGTCCTTCGGAATCGGGATGGCGTTGGCGTCGGGCGCCCCGCCGACGTTCATCGACACGTAGCCCCCGGCCGCGATGATGCGGTCGAAGGCGCCGCGGTCGACGATCAGGTCTTTCAGCACCGGGAAGGCCCGGGCCCTGAACGGCTCGATGGTGATGGTCTCGCCGTTCCTGAACCGCCGCATGTGGACCTGGCACGTGGTCGCGCCTCGGTCGGGGCCGTGCGGGAGGCCGTTGATGACCAGCCCGCAGCTGCCGCAGATGCCCTCGCGGCAGTCCGAGTCGAAGGCAATCGGGTCCTGCCCGGCCTTGATGAGATCCTCGTTCACGACGTCGAGCATCTCGAGGAACGACATGTCGGGGTGCACGTTCGTCGCCGTGTAGGTTTCCAGGCGACCCGGGGCCGTGGGGCCCGCCTGTCGCCAGACTTTGAGGGTGACGGTCATTGCCATAGGTCTTGGGGTCTTGGGTCTTGGGTCTTGGGGCTTGAGTCTTGGGTCTTGAGGGGCTGGGGCTCGCTCCCTGGGCTTGCGTCCTGGACCCGGAACGCGCCCTCTCGTCCCGATCCCCAAGCCCCGATCCCCAAGCCCCAAGCCCCAAGCCCCAAGTCCCTACTTGTAGCTCCGCTGCGACGGGTGAACTTCTTCGAAGACCAGCGGCTCCTTGTGAAGCGCTGGCCGGGCACCGACGCCCTGGAACTCCCAGGCCGCCACGTACGAGAACTGGTCATCTCTCCGGAGTGCCTCGCCGTCGGGCGTCTGGAACTCCTCGCGGAAGTGGCCGCCGCACGACTCGCGCCGCTCGAGCGCATCGAGGGCCAGCAGCTCCGCGAACTCCATGTAGTCGGCCACGCGGCCCGCGTAGTCGAGCGACGGGTTCAGGTTGTTCTTGTCGCCCGGGACCGCCACGTCCTGCCAGAACTCGTCGCGCAACCGGCGAATCTCGGTCAGCGCCTTCTGGAGGCCGTCCTCGTTGCGGGCCATCCCGACGTAGTCCCAGCAGAGGGCGCCGATGGCGCGGTGGAACTGGCGGATGGTCCGCGACCCCTTGACGGCGAGCACCTGGTCGATGCGCCCCTGCGACGCGGCGCGGGCCTCCTTGAAGGCGTCGTGATCGGTGGACACGGCCGGCGTGGGCGTGCCGCCCAGGTAGTTGGCGACGGTGTAGGGCGCGACGAAGTACCCATCGGCCAGTCCCTGCATCAGCGCGCTGGCCCCCAGGCGGTTCGCGCCGTGGTCCGAGAAGTTGGCTTCCCCGAGCACGAACAGGCCCGGGATGGTGGACATCAGGTTGTAGTCCACCCACAGCCCGCCCATCGTGTAGTGAACCGCCGGGAAGATGCGCATCGGGACCTGGTAGGGGTCCTCGTCCGTGATGCGCTTGTACATGTCGAACAGGTTGCCGTAGCGGGCCTTGATGGTCTCGGCGCCGAGGCGGCGGATGGCGTCCGCGAAATCGAGGTAGACCGACAGGCCCGTCTCGCCGACGCCGCGCCCCTCGTCGCAGACGGCCTTCGCCGCGCGCGAGGCCACGTCGCGGGGCACGAGGTTCCCGAAGCTGGGGTAGCGGCGCTCCAGGTAGTAGTCCCGGTCGGCATCGGGAATCTGTGCCGGCGGCCGCTTGTCGCCGCGATTCTTCGGCACCCAGACGCGGCCGTCGTTCCGGAGACTCTCCGACATCAGCGTGAGCTTCGACTGGTGATCGCCGCTCACTGGGATGCAGGTCGGGTGGATCTGCGTGAAGCAGGGGTTCGCGAAGAACGCGCCGCGCTTGTGCGCGCGCCACGCCGCCGTCACGTTCGAGTTGACCGCGTTGGTGGAGAGGTAGAACACGGTGCCGTAGCCGCCCGAGCACAGCAGGACGGCGTGCCCGGCGTGCGACTCGAGTTCGCCCGTGACGAGGTTCCGGCAGACGATGCCACGGGCCTGGCCGTTGACGACGACCAGGTCCAGCATCTCGCGGCGCGGACACATGTCCACGGTACCCGCGTCCACCTGGCGCATGAGCGACTGGTACGCCCCGAGCAGCAGCTGCTGGCCCGTCTGGCCGCGGGCGTAGAAGGTGCGCGAGACCTGCGCGCCGCCGAAGGACCGGTTGTCCAGCAGCCCGCCGTATTCGCGGGCGAACGGCACCCCCTGCGCCACGCACTGGTCGATGATGTCCACCGACACCTGGGCGAGGCGATAGACATTGGCCTCGCGCGCGCGATAGTCGCCGCCCTTGATGGTGTCGTAGAAGAGGCGGTAGATGCTGTCGCCGTCGTTGCGGTAGTTCTTCGCGGCGTTGATGCCGCCCTGCGCGGCGATGCTGTGGGCCCGCCGCGGGCTGTCGTGGATGCCGAACAGCTTGACCTTGTAGCCGAGTTCCCCGAGCGAGGCGGCGGCCGAGGCGCCGGCCAGGCCCGTGCCGACCACGATGATGTCGAACTTGCGCCGGTTGGCCGGGTTGACCAGCTTGTTCTCGAACTTGCGACGGTCCCACTTTTCGGCGATTGGGCCGCCGGGGATCCTGGAATCCAGCGTCATAGCACGCCCCGCGAGAGGAGGAAGGTGTAGATGGGGAGGATGAAGAACCCGCCCGCGATGGCGACCGACAGCACCCGGCCGAGCACGAGCAGGCGGGGCGTCCAGTCGGGATGATCGATGCCCAGGGACTGGGCCGCGCTCGACAGCCCGTGCCAGAGGTGGAAGAAGATGACGCCCATCGCCACGAGATAGAAGGCCACGTAGCCCGGCGCGCTGAAGATCTCGAGCTGCAGCCGGTAGAGGTCCCGGATGCCCCCGGTCTCGTAGAAAGTGCCGAACTTGAACGTCGCCAGGTGCGTGGCCAGGAAGAGCGCCGTGAACGTGCCCGTGAGGATCATCGTCGTCGAGGCCAGGCTCTTGCGGCTGCGCGGGTTCTTCGTCTTCGCCCAGCGCCGCGTCGCGTAGGCCGTCGGCCTGGCGCTCCGGTTGGTGAGCACCCCCGCAACCGTCTTGGCCACGTGCAGGAAGAAGACCGCCAGCAGCCCGGCCTCGGCCACGTAGACGAGGGGGTTGCTGATCAGCTTGTGCGAGTACTCGTTGAACGCCTCGGGTCCCGCGAGGAACAGGAGATTGCCGGCCAGGTGCCCGATGAGGAAGACGAAGAGGGCGAGCCCGGTGAGCGCGATGAGGATTTTCGAGCCAATGGATGATGCAGATGCCTGCTGAAGTCGCATGAGGAATGCCCAACCAGAAATTGTATGCGATTCACGCCGCTCATGATCAGGGATACGCGCGTCGGGCGGTGCGATTCGCGCCGGCTGGGCGCCGGGTGAGCAGGTCGCGGCCGTCAGCGCGCCGGGTGAGCCAGGCGGATGGGCGTGCCCGCCGCGGCGGCGATGCGCGCCGCGGCCCGGCGCTGCCGCTTGTCTTCGTACATCCGACGGTCGGCGGCTTCGAGCAGCTCGTCGAAGGTGGCGCCGTCCTCGCCGCTCATCGCCACGCCCACGCTGATGCCGACCGACAAGCTGGAGCCGTCGGGCAGCTCCACGCGCTGGCGCGCCACGGCCCGCTGGAGGTCCGAGGCCCGCCGTTCGGCCTCCGACCGATCGGGGCACGACAGAGCGACCACGAACTCGTCGCCGCCATAGCGCGCGCAGAAGTCCGACGCGCGGATCTGCCGGCGGAGAGCCGTCGCCACCGCCTGGAGCGCCAGGTCGCCAGCCTGGTGCCCGTGCACGTCGTTGATGGTCTTGAAGTCGTCGAGGTCGATCATGATGATCGCGCTCGGCACCATCTCTTCGGTGCCCGGGTTGAGTCGCTCGTCCACGAAGCCAATCAGGGCCCGGGAGTTCGGCAGGTCGGTCAGCGAGTCGGTGAGCGATGCCGCGCGCATGCGCTCGAACTGGATCGAGTTGCCCAGCACGCTGGCCGCCTGTCCGCCCAGGCGCTGGAGGAGCCGCAGGTGCGCGTCGGTATAGGGGTGCTCGGCCACGTGGTAGGCGGTCAGGATGCCAATCAGGCGCTGCTCCGCCATGAGGGGGAAGGCCAGGGCGGACTGGAACAGCGCCCCGGTTTCGGGGGCGCCGGCCGCCTCGAAGTCGGAGCTGGCGCGCGCGTTGAGGGCGGCGGTCTGGTGACGGGCCGACCAGCCCGTCGCGCCCTCGCCCCCGGGAATGGTCAGGCCCTCCAGCGCGTCGGCCGACAGCCCCGAGGCATACCGGCATCGCAACTGGTCGCGCCGATGGTCCGGGAGATACAGGGCCCAGCACGAGGCTGGCACGAGGCGATTGAGCTTCGACGTGAGCAGGCCCATGGTGTCGTCCACGCTCAGGCGTGTCCCGAGCGTCTGGGCGATGTCGTAGAGCGCGCGCACCTCCTGGGTGGCCTGCGAGATGCTCTGGAACACGCTGGCCGCCGCCTCGGCGGGCCGGCGCTCGACCGAGAACCCGGTTGCGGGCGCGCCGGTGCGTGGCGGACCCGGCTCCGGTTTCACCGGGGCGCGCTCGCCGGCGCTCGCCTCCGCCTCCTGGACCTTTGGCAGCACCTGGAGGAACAACCTGACCAGGCGCGGATCGAGCGCCTTGCCGGCCTCCGCCTGCAGGGTCGCCGCGGCCTCCTCCGGCGTCATGGCCCGGTGGTACGGCCGATGGGCGGTGAGCGCGTCGTAGTAGTCCACGATGGCCAGTACGCGTGCGCCGACCGGGATGGCCTCGCCCCGGAGGCCCTCGGGATAGCCCGTGCCGTCCCAGCGCTCGTGGTGGCTCTGGATGTACGGCGCGACGGGATAGGGAAACGGCACGGCCTTGATGATGTTGGCGCCCACCGTGGGATGCTGCCGGACGTAGTCGAATTCGCTCGGCGTCAACCGCCCGGGCTTGGTGAGGATGTGCTCGGGCACGGCCAGCTTGCCGATGTCGTGCAGCAGGGCCGCGACCTTCAGCCCCTCGATCTCGCCCGGCAGCATGCCCGCCGCCTGGCCGAGCGCCGCCGCGCGCGCCTCGACCCGCCGGATGTGGTTCTCCTCCGAGCCCGCGTCGGGGTCAATGGTCTGATCCCTCGCGTCGATGGCGCGCGCCAGCGCCTCAACGGTCGCCAGGTGCAGGTTGGACACGACCTTCAAGTGGTCCTGTTGCTCGGCGATACGGCGGAAGTAGATGCGATAGCTGTTGAACGTCAGCACGAGCAGCGAGGCCGCCAGCAGGATGAGCCACGCGTCCTGGGTGGCCATCACCGCCACCGACAGCGTGGCGCTGCCCGCCGCGACGAAGTACGCCGGGGCGGCCCAGGCGAACTCCGAGCGCCAGGTGGCCACCACGGGGCGTCCGTGAGACAGGGCAACGGCCGCGGCCACGAGCCAGCTATTGGTGAGGAAGAACGTCGCGGCGGCCGCGGCAGCCGGCTTGACGAGCACGCTGAAGCTGCTGGTGAGCTGGAACCCGCCCGCGAGCCCGGCCACGAACCCTGCGGCCTGCACGGTGATGATGAGCGTCGCCGTGCTGAACAGCGTCTGGCGGAGCGAGAAGCGCCCACGTCTGAGGGCGACACACTGCGTGGCGGCGCTGGCGCCGGCCACCAACATCGCCTCGTGGGGCCCGAGAAGGACGAGGCTGAGGAAGTCCGTGAAGTAGGAGAGCGACAGGGTGGCCTGGCCCCTGGCGAGCGGCAGGTGGATTTTCAGGACGGACGTGGTCATCGAGCCCACGAGCAGCGTCCCGAGCAGGAGGGGGTACTCGAACGCCGCCCGTGGGATCCCCCAGGCCAGCAAACCGAGGCCGGACATCACGACCAGCACCACGTAGGGTGTCAGGAGGCGGTGCGGCAGCAGGTCCGCGCTGGGACGGACGATCGGCGGAGACACGGGCATGCCGTGTCAGCATTAGCAGTCCATGTGCCAGACTTGTATACAGCTGTAAATGACTGACAGACAAAAACTTACTAATCTGTTAGATCGCCTGTTCGACTTCTGTCTGTGCCACTTCGGGACAGATGTAAAGCCATATACGGGGAAAATACAGGACTTCAAGCGACTCTAACGACATGTACCGTTTCGTGACATATGCTCTGGATTGGCACAGTGAAATCAGCGCTCTGCGGCCGGCTGCACG
>JBFWQE010000154.1:7098-12652 GCA_050249615.1 Vicinamibacterales bacterium | reverse complement strand
CATGATGAACAGCTACTCGTACTCGGACGACGGGGGCGAGACGTTCACCACGCCGCGGCAGACGCTCCACGGCGACGACCGCTTCGTGTGGGTGAACCCGCGGGATTCGCGCCACGTGGTGAAGCTCGACGACGGCGGCATCGGTATCTCGTACGACCGCGGGAACAGGTTCCTGTACGTCACGTCGCTGCCGGTGTCGCAGTACTACCGCGTGGCCGTGGACAACGCGCATCCCTACAACGTCTACGGCGGCCTGCAGGACAACGGCTGCTGGGTGGGCCCGAACGCGAGCTGGACGTCCAACGGGGTGCTGAACGATCACTGGGCGCGGCTGTGCGGCGGAGACGGGTTCTTCGCGGCCCCCGACCCGAAGGATCCGCGCATCGTCTTCTCGGCCTCGCAGTTCCTCGGGCTCCAGCGCAACGACACGCGCACGTGGCAGGTGCAGGACATCCGGCCCGGCGACCCGACCGGGGCCATCGGCGACCGCCGCAACTGGAACACGTGGGGAAAGAACGTGCCCGAGCAGGTGCTGGGCAACGCCATGCACCCGGCCAACTGGGACGCGCCGATCCTCATCTCGCCGCACGACGGCGCCACCATCTATGCGGGCGCGAAGCACCTGTTCCGCTCGCGCGATCGCGGGCTGACCTGGCAGGACCTGGGCGACATGACGAGCGGCGTGGATCGAGCGACGCTGCCGCTGATGGGCCGGCTCCCCGACGAGAACATCCTGTCCATCGACGACGGCGTGCCGTACTACCCGGGCACGACGGCCATTGGCGAATCGCCGCGGCGGCGCGGGGTGCTCTACGTGGGCACCGACGACGGCAAGTTCCGCATCTCGATGGATGACGGCAAGACGTTCGAGAGCGCCGAGACGCGGTTTCCCGGCCTGCCCGCCTCGTCGTGGTTCGCGGGGATCGAGGCATCGCGCCACGCGGAGGGGACCGTCTACGTGACCGTGGACAACCACCGGAGCAACGACTTCAGGAACTACGTCTTCAAGTCCACGGACTTCGGCAGGACCTTCACGTCCATCGTGGGCGACCTGCCGTCCGAGCGCGTGGCACGCGCCATTCGCGAGGATCACCGGAACCCGAACCTGCTCTACCTCGGCACGGAGCTGGGGCTCTTCATCAGCGTGAACGGCGGGCAGAACTGGGTGGAGCTGAAGAACAACATGCCCACGCTGCCGTTCAACGACCTGACCATCCACCCGCGCGACAACGACCTGGTGCTCGCCTCGCACGGGCGGGGAATCTGGATCCTGGACCAGCTGACGGCGCTGCAGGGCCTGACGCCGGCGGCCATCGGCAGCGACGTGCACCTCTTCCCCATCGACACCGCGGAGCAGATACGCTACACGAACCTCAAGGCGCACACCGGCGACATGCTGTTCCGCGGGGAGAACCCGCCCAACGGGGCCATCATCGACTACTGGCTGGCGAACCCGACGAGCGAGGTGGCGCTCTCGGTCCACGACGCCTCGGGGACCCTGGTGCAGACGCTCACGCCCGCGCGCGCGCGCGGCGTGAACCGCGTGGTGTGGAACCTGCGCCACGCGGATCTGCCGGTGCGCGGCGGCGGCTTCGGCGACGACGACGGGCCGCGCGCGAACCTCGCGGGCCCGTACGCGGTGCCGGGGGTCTACACGGTCCGTCTCGTTTCCGGCGGCCGGACACTGGAGCAGAAGGTCGAGGTGAAGGACGACCCTCGGATCGATGCCCCGGCGCCGGATCGCAAGGTGTGGTCGGACTTCCAGATGCAGGTGGCCGGCGCCATCCGCGAGTTCGCGCCGGTTGCCGACAAGGTGCAGAAGGCGCCCGCCGGCGACGCGCAGATGACCGACCTCAAGCGCCAGGCACGAGAGCTGATGTCGCGCCTCACGCGGCTCTACGGGGACACCGGCCGCTGGGTCGGCCGGCCGACGGCCGACCAGCTGAGTGAGTTCAAGTTCTACCAGCAGAAGGCGGGGGAGTTGACGGCCGCCGCCGCTGGTATCTGAAGCCTGCCCATTGGTGATTGCCGATTGATGATTGAGCGATTCATTGGGTGATTGGTGATTGAGTGATTCCGCATGTCGAGCTGTGTCGACACGCTGAGGGCGGCGGCGACGACCACCCCCCTCGCCGCGCAGCGGTTCACGAACGAATCACCAATGCTCCGATCACCCAATCACCAATCCAATGCGCAATGCCGAGATCGCCCGGTCGCCAAATGAATCGCTCAATCGTCAATCGGCAATCGCTCAATGGGCGCCCTCCCACAGCCCGTCCCACCTCCCGGCCCTGAGAGGTGACCAGTGCTGGGACGGGCAACAGGCCCCCCTCCGGCCGGGCTCGTCTGATGCGACTGGAGGTCACAGTGCCGATTTCGCTGACGGTGAACGGCCGCACGCACGCGCTCGTGGTCGACCCGGAGATGCCCCTGCTCTGGGCGCTCCGCGACTCGCTGGGGCTCGTCGGCACGAAGTTCGGCTGTGGCGGCGGGTTCTGCGGCGCCTGCACGGTGCACGTGGATGGTGCCGCCACGCGTGCGTGCACGTTGCCCGTGGGCAAGGTGCAGGGCCGGAGGATCACGACGATCGAGGGCCTGGCGCACGCGGCGTCGGGAGCCGGGAGTGGGGAGTCGGGAGTCGGCTCTCACCCCGTCCAGCAGGCGTGGGTCGAGCTCGACGTCGCGCAGTGCGGCTACTGCCAGGCCGGGCAGATCATGACGGCCGCGGCGCTCCTGGCACGCACGCCGAATCCTTCGGATGAGGAGATCGCCGCCGGCATGAACGGGAACCTCTGCCGCTGCGGCACCTACATGCGGATCCGCGAGGCCGTCCGCCGCGCGGCGGCGATGGCGACCAACAGCGCCCCGGGAGAGGTCCGATGACCGCGCACGTCTCTCGTCGCACCTTCCTCCGCGTGGGATCGGCAGCCGGCGGCGGGCTGCTCCTCTCGTTCGGCTGGCGGCCCTCGCCGCTCGAGGCCGTGCAGGCGGGCACGCCCGCAACCGCGTCGCTGCAACCGAGCGGCTTCGTGCGCCTGGACCCCGACGGCGCCGTCACCATCTGGTCGAAGAATCCCGACATGGGCCAGGGCGTGAAGACCGCGCTCCCGATGATCCTCGCCGAGGAAATGGACGCGGACTGGTCGCGCGTGCGCGCC
Organism: Vicinamibacterales bacterium; assembly: GCA_050249615.1. Lineage (GTDB taxonomy): Bacteria > Acidobacteriota > Vicinamibacteria > Vicinamibacterales > UBA2999 > VFZN01. The sequence continues at coordinate 9,494 of JBFWQE010000154.1, read as the reverse complement.
ATCGATGCCGAGCTCGATCGGTCGAAGTTCGGCGGGCAGGGCTCCGGCGGCAGCGACAGCATGCGCGCCGAGTGGGATCTCTACAGGAACGCCGGGGCCGCGATCCGCGAGATGCTGGCCGATACCGCCGCCGAGGCGTGGGGCGTGCCCCGCGCGGAGTGCCGCACCGGGCGCGGCCGCGTCGCACACGCGGCCACCGGCCGCTCCATCGAGTACGGAGCGCTGGCCGCGCGCGCGGCAGCCCGGCCCGTCCCGCAGAAGGCCGCGTGGAAGCCGGTGTCCGCCTTCACCCTGCTCGGCACGCGCGTCGCCGGCGTGGACAATCCCGCCATCGTCACGGGCCGGCCGCTCTACGGCATCGACGTGCGCCTGCCGGGCATGAAGTACGCTGCGGTCGCGAAGTGCCCGGTGTTCGGCGGGAGGCCAGCCGTCGTCGACGACACCGCAGCCCTGAAGATCCCGGGCGTGCGCCAGGTCGTGCGGATTCCCGGCCACGAGAATCCCACGTTCCTGCAGCCGGGTGTCGCCGTCGTGGCCGACTCCACGTGGGCGGCAGTCAAGGGCCGGGACGCCCTCCGCATCCAGTGGGACGAGGGGCCGTTCCGCGACGAGACCAGCGCATCGCTCTCGGATCAGTTCGCGCGCCTGGCGCGGACCGAGGGCACGACCGTCCGCGCCGTCGGCGACGTGGACACGGCGCTCGCAGGGGCGGCACGCGTGTTCGAGGCCTACTACGAGTTCCCCTTTCTGTCGCACGCCACGCTCGAGCCCCACAACTGCACGGCCGACGTGCACGACGGACACTGCTACATCACTGGCCCGCTCCAGATGCAGGGCTCCGGCGCGCTCGTGATCGCCGAGGTTGCGGGGATCCCCAGGGAGAACGTGCACATCCAGGTGACGCGCCTGGGCGGCGGCTTCGGGCGACGGCTGATGTCGGACTACGCGGCAGAGGCCGCGGTGGTGTCGAAGGCCATTGGCGCGCCGGTTCAGGTGGTTGGCACGCGCGAGGACGACCTGCGCCACGACTACTACCGCCCGGCCGGCGCAAGGGCCCTGCGCGCGGGGCTGGACGCGAACGGCCGCATCGTGGCGTGGGATTGCCACCTGGTGAACCTGTCGCGCAACGCCTATCGGCGCGGCACCTCGCCGGCCTGGTCCACGGAGACCTACGGCATGGTGACGGGCGTGTCCGAGAATCTCCGCCCGGACTTCGAGCTGGACCTCGTGCCGTGGCACATCCCCAACGTCCGCCTGCGTTTCAGCGAGCCGCGATCCGGCGTCGCGACGGGCGCGTGGCGCGCGCCCGCGCACGTGGCCAATGCCTTTGCGGTGGAAACCCTGCTCGACGAGATCGCCGCGGCCGCGAGACGCGATCCGGTGGACCTGCGCCTCGACCTGCTGGGCCCGGCAAGCGCCCTGCGCATCACCGGCGACGATCCGACACCGTACAACCCCGAGCGCATGGCCGCGGTGCTGCGGCTGGCGGCGGAGCGCGGCGGCTTCGGCCAGCGCCCACCCGAGGGCCGCGCCCGGGGCCTGGCCGCGCACTACACGTTCAGGTCGTACTGCGCCCAGGTGGTGGAACTGTCGGTGGAACCGCCAGCGTCCGGCGCCGTGAGCGCGCCGCGCCGCGTCACCATCCATCGCGTCACTTGTGCGCTCGACTGCGGCATTGTCGTCAACCGCTCGGGCGTGGAGGCGCAGGCGCAGGGTGGCATCATCGATGGACTGGGACACGCCTTCTACGGCGAGATCACGATCGATCGCGGCCGCGCGGTGGAGGGCAACTTCGACCGCTACCGCCTCATCCGGAACCGCGAGGCACCCGCCGCCATCGACGTGCACGTGGTTCCCTCGACGATGCGTCCGACCGGGTTCGGCGAGATCGCGGTGCCGGTCATCGCCCCGGCGGTGGCCAACGCCGTGGCCGCGCTGACCGGCGACCGCATCCGCCGAACGCCCTTCGTCCGGGCCGGCTACACACTCCGATAGAACGCAGATGACGCAACGCAGATGACGCAACGCAGATGACGCAGATGGCGCAGATAGCGCAGATGGCGCAGATGGCGTCTGGGAGGGTCCATACGGCGACGGTCCAGAGGGGACCACGCACCCTAACGGGCACATCTGCGGGACCGTGAGCCCGGAGGTCGGAGGACGCTCACGTTCCCCGTGAGGCGGCTCCGCGGGGCTGACCGCCTCCTCTGCCCCCCTACGCCATCTGCGTCATCTGCGGCCTTCCGTGGCATCCACGCCGTCTGCGGCCCTCGTCCCCTGCGCCATCTGCGGCCCCCCTTCGCCATCTGCGTCATCTGCGGCCCTCGTCCCCTGCGCCATCTGCGGCCCCCCCTTCGCCATCTGCGTCATCTGCGGCCCTCGTCCCCTGCGCCATC
>JBFWQE010000154.1:0-6998 GCA_050249615.1 Vicinamibacterales bacterium | reverse complement strand
CATCTGCGGCCCTCGTCCCCTGCGCCATCAGCGTTACACTCGACGTTCATGACTGCCGCGAAGCCTCTCGTCCTTGCCACTGCCGCCGCTGCCATCCTCGTTGGCGGTGTCAGCCCGTCGGCGCAATCCGCCATCTCCTTCCCGGACCCCACCGTCCGCGTCCTGACTCATCGCGAGCAGAACGATCTGGTCACGCCCTGGATCCGGAAGCGCTTCGATACCGTCCTCCCGGGGCTGATGACCCGCGAGGGCATCGACATGTGGATCATCCCGACGCGTGAATACAACGAGGATCCCGTGTTCGCGTCGATGTCGCCCCTCACCTACTTCGCGTCGAGGCGGCGCACCATCCTCGTGTTCTACAACCCGGGCGGCGGCAGGCCCGTCGAGCGCTACTCCATCGGCCGCTTCGACTACGACAAGATCTACACGCCCATCCCCACCAGCAACGACGGGCAACATGAGGGGCTGCGCAAGCTGGTCGAAGAGAAGCAGCCGAAGGTGATCGGCGTCAACGAGTCCGATGCGTGGAACCACGCGGACGGCATCACCGCCAACGAGAAGCGGCGCCTCCTCGAAGCGCTCGGGCCCACCTACGCCGCGCGCGTGAAATCGGCCGAGATGCTCGCCGTGGGCTGGCTCGAGGTGAAGCTGCCGGAGGAGCTCGAGGCCTACCGCCACGCCATGAAAGTGGCGCACATGGTGATCCGCGAGGCGTTCTCGAACGAGGTCATCACCCCGGGCAGGACCACCTCGCAGGACGTCGTGTGGTGGATGCGCCAGCGCGTCGCGGAGCTCGGGCTCGGCTCGTGGTTCCAGCCGTCCATCAACATCGCGCGCCGGGGCGAGAAAGGCACCGTCCAGGGCGTCATCCAGCCCGGCGACATGCTCCACACCGACTTCGGCATCGTCTACATGGGCTTCTCCACGGACACGCAGCACAACGCCTACGTACTGCGCCCGGGCGAGACCGACGCGCCGCAGGGGTTGAAGGACGGGTTGAAGGCCGCCAACCGCCTGCAGGACCTCACCATGCAGTACGCGCGGCTGGAACGGACGGGGAACGAGGCGCTGGCCGACGCGCTGGCACACGCGAAGAAGGAAGGGCTCGTGCCTTCAATCTACTGCCACGCCATCGGGTATCACGGCCACGGCGCCGGGCCGCCGATCGGCATGACCGACTACCAGGCCGGCGTCCCCGTGCGCGGCGACTACGTGTTCCGGCCGAGCACGTGGCACTCCATCGAGCTGAACGCCACGCACGCGGTGCCCGAGTGGGACAACCAGCCCGTGCGCTTCGCCCTCGAGGAGGATGCCGCCATCATGCCCGACGGGAAGTGGGACTGGATCGACGGGCGGCAGACGGAGTTCTATTTGATAAGGCCTTGAGGTCTTGGGGCTTGGGGCTTGGGGCTTGGGGCTTGGGGCTTGGGGGGCTGGGGGTGTGGGGTTCTGACGTACTGCGGTTCTGAGGATCTGTCAGCCGCGAGGCCTCACTTCCCAAGCCCCAAGCCCCAGGCCCCAAGCCCCTAATCCATCGCCGCCAGTTCCTCGTCCAGCCGGTCGCGCACGGCGGCGGTTTCCGCGCCGGCGGGCATCTCCGAGTGCTGCCCGTGCGTCATCCGCCGCACGAGAAACGCCAGGACCCCGGCGGCCAGCGCCGCCAGCAGGAAGGGCACGCCCCAGACCACGCGGCCGATGGGCGTGTCCGACGGATCGGACAGCAGTTCGGTACCGTACTGCGCCACCAGCGCATCCACGATCGACTCGCGGCTCTCGCCGCGCTCGAGCCGCGCCTGGATGTCCTTGCGCAGCTCGAAGGCGTTGGGCGACGGGCAGTCGGCCAGCGTGAGGCCCGGGCAGAACGGGCTCATCACCTCGCGGAAGAGCACCTGCGCCTCGGCCTGGGCGGCCTCCTTGTCAACCGGGGCCGGCGACTGCGCCCCCGCCGGGCCCGCCGCGAACAGCAGCACGACGAACGCAAGCGACCAGACCATCCAGCGCGTCGCAGCGGGAACCCGGGGAACCGTCATGGACCACCACCTGCCTCCAGTGTGCGCCCGCGCGGGACGGCCGGAGGTGCGGTGAATCGTCGCAGGCGCCGGGCTGTCACGCGGCCGCCAGGAGGGCCCGGATCTCCTTCACGACCGTGTCCACGCTGGCTTCGTAGTCGATGAGCACGCGGGTCTGCCCGTTCGCGTCCAGCCCGAACACGGATACGGTGTGCGACATCAGATAGCCCGCCGCGGTCTTGTCCGACGTCTTCTCGAAGTGTGCGCCGAACTGCCGTGCCACCTTCGCCGTGTCTTCGGGTGTGCCCGAGAGCCCGATGGCGTCCACGCCGAAGTACGTCAGGTGCTCCTTCATCACTGCCGGCGTGTCGCGCTCGGGGTCGATGCTGATGTAGACGGCCTTCACCCGCGCGCGCTCGTCGGGCGTCAGCCGCGAGTAGGCCGAGCTCAGCTTCGACAGCGTCGTGGGGCACGCATCGGGGCACATCGTGTAGCCGAAGAAGATCAACACGACCTTGCCCTTCAGCGACGACAGCGTGAAAGGCCTGGCGTCCTGGTCGATCAGGGTGAAGTCGCCGCCGAGGGGAAGGACGGGAAGCTCCGCCTCGGCCGTCGTGGCGGCTCCCGTCGGGGCGGGCCGATCGCCCGCCGGCGCACAGGCCGCCGTCAGCGACAGCACGAACGCTGCAAGGATGAGCTGACGCGTCATGGCTGCATCCGGAACTTCCTGACGGCCGCGGCCGCCTGCACCGTGGCGCCCGTCTCGGTCGTCAGCGTCAGGTTCACGGTGTCGCCCTCCTTCAGGGGCTTCTTCAGCTCGAAGAGCATGAGGTGCAGGCCGCCCGGCCTCAATTCCACCTTGCCCTTCGCCGGCACGACGATGCTCTTCACGGGCGCCATCTTCATCATGTCGCCGCTGCGGAGCATCTCGTGCAGCTCCACGGTGCCCGCCACGTCGGACGAGGCGCCGACCACCTGGATGTCCGCAGTGCCCGGATTCTCGATGACGACGAATCCGGCGGTGACGGTGCGGCCGGGCACGGGCTCGCGCACCCAGGCGCCGGAGACCGTCAGTGGCGCCTGCGCCTCGGCGACGCCGAGGCCCGCGACGAGCACGGCCACGGCCACCACACTAATGAGTCGGAACATTGCCAGCTCCAGGGGAAGAGGACTCTCGAAGGGAGATCACGTAGCGCGCGATCAGGTACCGCTCGCGATCGGACAGGTGGAAGTACGACTGCATCTGCCCGCCGTCGCGGGTGAGGCCCGTCGCGAGGGTGTTGGCGATGGACGAGGGATCCGCGCCGTTCTTGAAGGCCTCCGCGTCGCGGAAATCGCGCGGGGGCGGGTTGAGGGTCACGGCCACCGGACCATCCCCCTTCCCCTGCATCCCGTGGCACGTGCCGCACCCGTTGGCCGCGTAGAGCTGGCGGCCCCGTTCGACCTCCTCGGAGCGCTGCTGGGGCCGGTTGTCCTGGCACGCCGCGGCCATGGCCATGGCCGCCAGCAGGGCGACGAGGCCCCTCGTGGCTCGCATGACCCAAGCGTAGCAGTTGGCATCGGGCCGGCACCATGCGGCATATCGCCGCATGCGCGTCGTACAATGTTGGACCTTGATCGTTCGTGTACTTCTCCTGGCCGCACTGGCGGCGCTGGCCGTTCCTCGTGCGTTGTCGGCGCAGGGCGCGCCGGCGTTCTCCGGCCCCGCCGCGCCCGTCGCCCCCTCGGTCTTCGCCCGCGACGAGCAGGGCCGCATCACGCTGAGGGCCACCCGGCTCACGGCGCCCATCTCGATCGACGGGAACCTCGACGAGGCCGACTACCAACTCGTCCAGCCCATCGATCACTTCATCCAGCAGGAACCGCGCGAGGGCCAGCCGGCCACCGAGCGCACGCTGGCCTGGCTCTTCTACGATGACGAGCGCTTCTACGTGAGCGTGCGGGCCTTCGACTCGGCGCCCGAGCGCCTCGTGGCCAACGAGCTGCGCCGTGACAGCTTCAACATCTTCCAGAACGACAACATCTCCATCAGCATCGACCCGCTGTACACGCGCCGGAGCGGCGTGTTCTTCCAGACCAACGCGCTCGGCGCCCAGCGCGACCAGGAGATCCAGGACGAGCGGAGCAACAACAACGACTGGAACACCATCTGGTACACGCGCTCGCGCATCCTCCCGGACGGCTGGGCCATGGAGTTCGCCATCCCCTTCGTCTCGCTGCGCTACCGCGGCGAGGGGCCGCAGGTCTGGGGCTTCAACCTCCGGCGCGTGATTCGCTGGAAGAACGAGCACGTCTCCATCGCGCCCATCCCGGCGGCGGCGTCGGTGCGGGCCATGTACCGCTTCGACATCTTCGCGACGCTCGTCGGCGTCGAGACGCCCACCACGCGGCGGCCGGTGGACGTGAAGCCGTACGCCATCGCATCGAGCACGACCAACCTCGGCGCCACGCCGCCCTTTCGCAACGATCCGACCGCCAACGGCGGCTTCGACGTCAAGTACGGCATCACCAACAGCCTGGTGGTCGACTTCACCTATCGCACCGACTTCGCGCAGGTGGAGGAGGACCAGCAGCAGGTCAACCTGACGCGCTTCAGCCTGTTCTTCCCCGAGCGGCGCGACTTCTTCCTCGAGGGCCAGGGGCTGTTCGGCTTCGGCGGCGAGCAGCGGGGCGGAGGCGGGGGCGGCCAGTCATCGGCGCGCACGCAGACGCCGAGCCTGACGCCCGTCGTCTTCTACAGCCGGCGCATCGGGCTCGGGACGAGCGGCGTCGTCCCCATCGTGGCCGGCGGCCGCCTGGCGGGCCGGACCGGTCGCACGGCCATCGGCGTGCTGAACATCCAGACCGAGGAGGCGCCCGCGCTCGGCGCGCGATCGACGAACTTCTCCGTCGTGCGCGTACGGCGCGACATCCTCCGGCGGAGCAACGTCGGCCTCGTCTACACGAGGCGCGCACCGGACGGGCAGGCGGTGAACGACGTCTTCGGCGTCGACGCCAACTTCTGGTTCTTCCAGAACGTGACCCTCACCGGTTTCTACGCGCGATCGAAGACCGGTTCGGACGCGCGCGCGGCGGGAGACCGGAGCACCTACCGCGCGGAGTTCGAATGGTCGCCGGATCGGTATGGCCTGCGCTACGAGCATCTCGTCGTCGGGTCGGCGTTCCAGCCCGAGGTCGGGTTCCTCCGCCGGACGGCGTTCCGGCGCAACTACGCCTCGGCGCGCTTCAGCCCGCGCCTGCGCGGACCCGGCCTCATCCGCCGCCACGTCTTCGAGGGCGAGTTCGATCACATCACGGGCACCGATGGCGTGCTGGAGACGCGCGAAGCCAAGGTCGCCTACCGGATGGAGCTCAACAACAACGATCAGTGGGCCATCGACTTCTCGCGGAACTACGAGTTCCTCCGCGAGGGGTTCACCATCGTGCCGGGCCAGCAGATTGGCGCGGGGGCCTACCACTTCGGCGACGTCCGGGCCACGTACGTGTTCGGGCCGCAGCGGCGGCTGTCGGGCTCGGCGAGCGGCGCGCACGGGACGTTCTACGACGGCACGAACACCGAGGTCGGCTACCGGGGCATCCTCGAGATCTCGCCGCGCTTCAACGTCGAGCCCGGCTTCACGGTCAACCGGATCGACCGGCCGGCGGGCGACTTCACCACCACGGTGGTCAGCATCCGCTCCACGTTCATGTTCTCGCCCCGGATGGCCGTGAGCGGCCTCACCCAGTACAACTCGACCTCGCACAGCCTGGGATCGAGTGCGCGGTTCCGCTGGGAGTACCAGCCCGGCAGCGACCTCTTCCTCGTCTACAGCGACGGGCGCGACACGCGGCTCGGCGAGCGGTTCCCGGGACTGGTCAACCGCACCTTCGTCGTGAAGGCCACGCGGCTGTTCCGCTTCTAGCGCCGCGCGGTAGACTCCCCGCATGCCGCGCCGCCCACACCTCCACGCCTTCGTCATCGCCCTGGCCATCGCCGGCATCCTGGTGACGCAGAGTGCCGCCGTCACGCCGCTCCCCTCCGCCGACGGCCAGTTCTGGGACATCCAGGACACCTCGCCCTGGGCACAGGACAGCGGCGGCATCGCCACGGGCGGCCGTGCGAACCCGTTCAACGGCTTTGGCTACCTGAAGCTCGAAGCGGGGCGTCCGGGCACGCCGCCGGCCGTGACGAACCTCTACCTGAAGGGCTTCGGCCTGGCCCACGACGGCGCCGAGCGGTTCGACTCCATCACGCCGGTGCTGCACGACCAGGTCGTCGTGGCGCGGGCGATCTTCGCGCCGAAGGACACGAACTACCTCCGCTACGTCGACACGGTCCACAACAGCGGCGCAGAGCCGCGCACGGTTCGCGTGGCGTGGGGCGGCGCCACCGGCGCGTTCGAGGACGGCGGCCGCGTGGCCGTCGCCGTCACCTCGAGCGGGGATCGCCGCATCGACCCGTCGGACACCTTCGTCACGGTCATGCAGAACGCGCGTGCCGTGGCGGACCCTGCGCAGGGGCCCTCGGGGCATGGCCCATCCGCGCACGTGCTCGGCTCCAAGGCAGGCGCGTTCACATCGGTGGGCGACATGTACGGCGACCCGTTCGCCACCACGTATCCGGGCTACGATCCGGCGCACATCGGCTACGTCTTCACGGTGCGGCTGGCGCCCGGGGAGACCGCGGCGCTGATGACCTTCGTGGTGAAGGGCCTCAGCGAGGTGTACGACCCGCGCGGCGGCTATCCCATCGCGCGCGCGGACGCGCTCGTCTCGAACTGGTCCGACCCGGTGTACACGGGGCCCGACGCGCGCGTGCCGGCGCCCGGCTCCGAGATCGCGCGGGTCACCGCCGTCGCCAGGGAGCTGGTCAGGAATCCGGATCTCCGCGGCCTCACGCCCCGCCAGCGCGCGCAGATCGTCAACTGGGCGCTCCCCTCGGCCCCCGCGCCCGCGCCGTTCACGGTCTTCGAGAAGTCCGTCAGCGAGCTGCAGGATGCGATGACG
>JBFWQE010000153.1:0-12751 GCA_050249615.1 Vicinamibacterales bacterium | reverse complement strand
GTTCCCGAGGAACTGCTGCGCGTGCTGGCGGCTACTTCTTCATGATCAGCGCGAGCCCGGCCACGAGCATCAGACCGCCGGCGATCGGCGGCAGCGGCACCGACTCGGTCTTGTCCGCCGTGATCTCGATGGGGCCCGCGTCCACGACGGTGTCCTTGCGCGTCCACGAGAACCCGCCGTAGGCGAGACCTGCGATCCCCAGCACGACCAGCACGATCCCAAGCGCCTTCATCATCATCCTCCTCGAATCGGTTCACACGAGGCCAATGGGCGGGTCGCCCTTCTCGGCCGGTTGATCGCTCCACGGGTTGGCGGGCCGGACGTTCGACGGCACGGGGCGCCGCCAGTGCCCGACGCCCACGGCCGCCAGGCCCAGGCCGAGCGCGAGGGCGAGCCCCGCCAGCGGCGCGATGAGCAGTGGGGCGCGGGACGGCTCGTCGGCCGCCTGCGCGGGCACGCCGCCCTCGAGCGATTCGGACGCGTTGACCCCGGGGACCACGCGACTCTCGCTGGTCTGGTACCAGGCACCAATGGATCCACCGAGGCCGATGGCAATCAGGAACACACCAACGGGCAACAGCCACCGCATGAGTCACTCCTCCGGTCCCGAACATGCGGGCCCGCGGAGCTTCAAAGCAAGCAGCGTTCCAGCCGGCGTCGCCGACGGCGGATCAGGCGGGGTTCGACTCGCTGATGCCGCACTCCTTCATCTTGTTCAGCAGGGTCTTGTAGCTGACCTGGAGGAAGGCCGCGGCCTTGCGGCGGTTCCAGCGGAACCGGTCGAGCGCGAGCTGGATGGCTTCCTTCTCGGCCGTCATCGCCGCTTGTCGCGCCAGCTCCTGCAGGTTGAGGGCGGTGGGCTCTTCCGCTGTCGCGGCAGCCGGAGGCTCATCCGGTGGCGACGCCACGATCGCGGCCGCCGCGCTGCCGGCACCGGCTTGCATCGGCGCGGGCCACGCGGCTGGCGCGACCGGCGGTGCCATGGGAGGCATTGGGGAGGAGACCTGCACCGGAGGCGCGATGGGCACGGCCGCCATCGGCGCGGCCGGCACCGGAGCCGGCGGCACGACGACCCGCCCAGGCGGCACAGTGGCCGGAGCGGCCGCGGACGGCTCCTCGGTGGTTCGCGACGCGCGCGGCCTCGACAGCTCGGCGAGGATGTGCGCTTCGTCCTGCAGCACGACGAGGCGCTTCATCATGTTCTCGAGCTCCCGGATGTTGCCGGGCCAGTCGTAGGCGAGCAGCGCCTCCTGCAGCACGAGCGACGGGCGCACGGGCGGGCGCCGATACACGTCGGCGTACTTGAGCAGGAAGAAGTCGATGAGCGGCTGGATCTCCTCGCGGCGGTCGCGGAGGCTCGGGATGTGAATCTCGATGACCTGGAGCCGGTAGTAGAGGTCCTCGCGGAAGGTGGCCTGCCGCATCATCGCTTCCAGGTCGCGATTGGTTGCGGCAATGACGCGCACGTCCACCTCGACGGTGCGGTTGCTGCCGAGCTTCGTGAACTCGCGATCCTGCAGCACGTGCAGGATCTTGGCCTGGAGCGCCAGCGGCATCTCGCCGATTTCGTCGAGCATGATGGTGCCCTGCTGCGCGAACTCGAACTTGCCGACGCGGGTGCTGGCCGCGCCGGTGAAGGCGCCGCGCTCGTGGCCGAACAGCTCGCTCTCGAGCAACTCGGCCGGGAGGGCCGCGCAGTTGACCTTGACGAACTGGTTCGCCCGCCGCGGCGATCGCCGGTGGATCTCGCGGGCGATGACCTCCTTGCCCACGCCGCTCTCGCCGCGGAGCAGCACGCTGATGTCGCTGTCGGCCACGCGGTCCACCATGTTCATCACGGCCTGCATGGCCCGGCCGGAACTCCAGCAAGCCTGCATGCCGTCCGCGTCCTGCTCGGACTGCGTGCGCAGGCGCGCCACCTCCGACGTGAGGGCCAGGCGCTCGAGCGCGTTGCGGATGGCGGCCTCGAGCGCAACCTCGCCAATGCCGTCGGGATCGCCGGGCTTGACCACGTAGTCGGCCGCGCCCAGGCGCACGGCCTCGACGATGGTGGCCGGGGTCTTGCCGCCCGACAGCATGACCACGTGGGCCGAGGGGTGGGCGAGCCGGATGGCGCGCAGGGTCTGGAGGCCGTCCATGCCCGGCATCGAGACGTCGAGGAGGACGACGTCGGGGAGGTGGCCTTCACGCATGTCGTTCAGCAGCGCGTCGCCGCTCAGGTAGGTCGCCGCCTCGTAGCCGCGCGTGCGCAGCCAGATCTGCAGATACTCCGCGAAGCGCGCGTCGTCGTCGACGACCGCGAGCGTGGCCGCTGCACTCATGCGCTCACCAGAGGAAAGAGAAACCCCACCGCTCCCCGCCCGCTTGCGTGGTGCCATGTCCGGACGCGGTGCTGCTCGAGCACGAACGCGGCCCACATCAGGGCCAGGCCGAAGCCTCCGCGGACGACGGGCACGTCCGCGGCCCCGTCGGCATCCGGATCCGGCGGGAGGCTGCTGGTCGCGGCCTCGCCGCCGATCACGATGACGAGCGATGCGTCGTCCATCCTGGCCTGCACCACGTGGCGGGCGCCGCTGGCATCCTTGAACGCCATCGTGCCCAGAGCCGCGACTGCCCGCACGATGTCGTCGGTTCCGTTCGTGGCGACCAACGGCCCCGGGGAGATTCGACCGCGCCACTCCGGTGCGTCCTCGCCCAGGGTGGCCGTCAGGGCGTCCTGCAGCCCGCCCACCGTGAGCCGCCCTTCCAGGGGCCGCGGCGCCTGGATGCCTGCGGCCGCGCCCACCTTCCCCATTTCCTGGCACAGTGTCGAAATCACGCCGAGCGCCTCCTGCGTGCGTTCGAGGGCCGAGCGCTGATCGGCGGCGGACGGGAGTCCGCCGTCGAGCAACAGCTTGAGATAGCCCCGTGACACCGCGAGCGGCGTACGGATCTCGTGTGCGAGGGTACTCAAGACCTGGGCCAGGGTGGGAGTCACCTGATCCAGCCTAGCACGGTGGGATCGAGTGGACTTGCCAGCTGTACTGTGGCGTGCAGGAGTGGAATCCGGCTTCACATTGTGGGGAGCGGATGACAGAGGGCCGCGCGCCTCCGTGGGGTACGGCTTCGGCGCGCTCCCGAGTTGCGGGTCGTCTAGCGGCCGTCGCCGTCCGCGTCGCCGGGCATGGCACGCTCGACGCGGTGCCAGCCGTCGCGGACTGCTTCCTTGGCTTCCGCCCACGCCAGCCGCGAGTTGGCCTTGGCCTTCTCCCAGCCGTTCTCGAGCTCGAAGGCCGCATCGTCCCACGTCTTGTTCATGCGCGCGCGGGATTCCCACCCGTAGCGGTAGGCGTCGCGGTAGTCGTCGTAGCTCGAGCCGGTCCGGACGTACGGCCGCGTGCTGTAGTGCTCGCGCCAGTACGCGTCCTCGAGCGCCGGGTCGAGCGCGGCCGCGATGCCGTGGCCGGCCGCGCCGCCCGCCACCGCGCCGACGGCCGCGCCGACGACCGCGCCCACCGGGCCGCCGACCGCCGCGCCCGCCGCCATGCCCGTCACGGCGCCGCCCGCCGCGCCCACGCCCTCGCCCACCGAATGATCCCGCTTCAGATCCGCCATGTCGTACCTTCCTTCCGTGAAATGAGGCTGCGCCCCGGTTGAGTTACTTGCCGACAATGAGCTCGTTCCGCACCTGGTAGCCGGCGGCCTTGTCCTTCGCTACCTGCTCGGCGATGGCCTTCTGGTCAGCCGTGGGCACGCGACCCTTGAGCGTGACGGTCTTCGACACGTGGTCCGTGTCGACGTTGATGTCGCCCGCGTCCACGCGCGTGTCGGCCATCAGGGCCGTCTTGACATCCATGGTCTCGACCGCGGCGTCCGCCGCGCGGCCACCCTCGAGGACCGCGTCACCCGCGGCGCGCGTCGCGTCCTTCGCGGCATCGGTCGCGTCGCGCCCGGCCTCCCGGGCGGCGTCGGCGGCGCGCTCGGCCGCGTTGCCCGCATCGCGTGCGGCCGCCTCGGCCTCACGCTCGGCCCGGTCGTTGCACGCCGCGGACGTCACCGCCGCGACGAGCACCGCGCCCATCCACATCCCGATCCTGTTTCGTGTCATGTGCCGCCTCCATGTCGTGCACTGCGTCATGCGTGACAAGGGGGCAAGATCGGTGCCCGCCATTTCGCGCCGTGCGAAGGCCCCGCGCTTCCACTTGTGTGTCTCGCCGGTGCTCACTTCATGGTTCTCGCCACCTCTTGCGCGCCATCGCGGCAGTGGCGCCCAGCCCGGATCGCGGCACACCTCTTGCTCCGGACGCCTCCAGGACACCAACCGCAAGGAGACAGCTATGAAGACTCTCGCCGACGCGTTCAACCAGACCCTGCAGGACGTCTATTACGCGGAGCACGCTTTGACGAAGGCGCTCCCGAAGGTCATCAGCGCCGTGTCGCAGCCCGACCTGAAGAAGGCCCTGCAGGCGCACCTCGACGAGACGAAGGAGCAGATCACGCTGCTCGACGATGTGTTCAGCTCGATCGATCAGGAGGCGGCGGGCGAGAAGTGCGAGGCCATCGACGGGCTGATCAAGGAGACCGAGAGCGTGATGGAAGAGGCCACCGGCAAGGCAGCGAAGCATGCGGCCATCGTCGGGTGCTGCCAGGCCATCGAGCACTACGAGATCGCGCGCTACGGGACGCTGCGCGAATGGGCGAAGGCGCTCGGCCACGCCGAGGCGCACGAGATGCTCTCGCAGATCCTCGACCAGGAGAAGGCGGCGAACCACAAGCTGACCCACCTGGCGGTGACCGCCATCAACGAGGTGTGATGGCGCAGGCATGGACCTCCGCACCGGCGCGGCCTTCTGGCCGCTCAAGAACGGTTTCCTGAACAGTTATCCCGCGCTCGCCGGTGACGAGCGCGCGGACGTGCTCGTGATCGGCGCCGGCATCACCGGCGCCCTAATGGCCGAGCGGCTGAGCGCGGCCGGGGCTGATGTCGTGGTGGTGGACCGCCGCGACGTCGGCTTCGGAAGCACGGCGGCGACCACCGGGCTGCTGCAGTACGAGACCGACACGTCACTGATGGAGATTGCCGGGAAGCGCGGCCTGGACGCGGTGCGCACCTACCGCCTGGGCCTCCGCGCCATCGACGACATCGAGCAGCTCACGGAAGAGGTCGGGAACCCGTGCGGGTTCTCGCGGCGCCGCAGCGTCTACCTGGCGTCGACCCTCGGGGATGCCGGGACGCTCGAGGCCGAGTGCGCCCTCCGGCGCGCGCACGGGTTCGACGTCGAATGGCTGGGGCCCGACGCGCTCCGCGCGCGATATGGTCTCGCCGTCCCCGCGGGCGCCATTGCCAGCGTGGGGAATGCCCAGATCGACGCGTACCGCTTCACCCATGCGCTGTTCGCCGCGGCGAGCCGGCGGGGCGCCCGCGTGTACGACCGCACGGAAGTGAACACGATCCCCATCGCCCCGAGGGCGTGGTGGCGGAGACCAATCGTGGCGCGTGTATCGAGGCGCGGCGGCTCGTGTGGGCGGCCGGCTACGAGGCGGTGGAGGAAACCCAGCGACGCGTAGGGCAGCTTCACAGCACCTGGGCGCTGGTCACGGAGCCCCTGGTGAACCGCGGCGCGTGGGCGGACGGCGCCCTCTTGTGGGAGACCGCGCGACCCTACCTCTACGCGCGACTCACCGACGACGAGCGCGTGATGGTGGGCGGGGAGGACCAGCCGCTCCAAGTTGACGCTTCGGCGCGCGCCCGTGGACATGCGGCACGTCATCACCCAGGCGGTGGAGACCGGGCGCAGCGCCCTGGAGCGGGGACGACACGTGGTCTGGATCGACATGCCGGACCTGCCGATGGTCGTGCAGGGAGACGAGACGAGGTTGACCCAGGTCGTGGCGAACCTGCTGCTGAACGCGTGCAAGTACACGCCGCCGGGCGGCCACATCACGATTGCCGCCGCGGCGCGCGGCAGCACGGTCGAGATCACAGTGCGGGATACCGGAATCGGGATCCCGGCGTCGTTCCTGCCGCGGATGTTCGAGAAGTTCGCGCAGGTGACACCCGCGCTCGACGCCGAGGGCGGGCTCGGCCTCGGGTTGGCACTGGTGCGCGCCATCGTGGAGCTGCATTACGGCACGGTCGCCGCCCACAGCGACGGCCCTGGCCAGGGAAGCGAGTTCACGATTCGACTGCCGCTGGCCGAGCCACCCGCCGTCGCCCGGACCGACGCTGCAGTGCCGCAGTTCGGGGGGCGCGGCGCCAGCGGGGCTGCAGCCGCGGCGCTGCCGTCCGAGTCGGCGCTCCAGGCCGCCCGGCGGCGCGTGCTGATTGCCGACGACAACGACGACAACGCCAAAGCCCTGGCCGAGCTGCTTCGCCACCGCGGCCACATCGTCGAGACCGCCCACGATGGCGAGGCGGCCTACGCCGCGGCCGAGCGCCATCGGCCCCACGTGGTGATGCTCGATATCGGCATGCCCAGGCTGAATGGCCACGAGGTGTGCCGGCGTATCCGCGAGCAGCCGTGGGGACGCGGGATGCGCATCGTGGCGCAGACGGGGTGGGGCCAGGCCGCGGACCGTCGCCGCAGCGAAGAGGCGGGCTTCGATTCCCATCTCGTGAAACCCATCGACCCCACACAGCTCGAGCGGCTGTTCGAGCGATGACCCGCGCCGCCCGTCGTTCACGCCGGCCGTCCGCCTGGCGCGCCGCACGGCGCCGCCGTCGCGGCTGGAGCATCGCCGATCCGCGGGGGCGTCCGGCCAAGGGCGCCTTTGATATCGGCCTCCGCGCACGGCGGCTGTTGTGGTCGTGGTGGCCCTGGGCGGCGCTGGCCGTCTGGCTGGCGCTCGGCCCACGATCCTGGTGGGCCGTCGCGGCCGCCGTGATGGCCTTCATCAGCCATCTCATCGCGCCGCGCGAGGAGCCGCCCCGCTACGGCCTCGATCACGAGTTCACCGCGGACTCGGACGAGTTCGTCGCGACGATGGCCGGGGCGACCGGCGTCCCGCTCCTCCCCGGCAACACCTTCGAGATCCTCGACAACGGCGATGCGTTCTACCCGCGCATGCTGCATGACATCGCCGCGGCCCGCACTACGATCACGATCGAGGCCTACATCTACTGGGCGGGCGACGTCGGGATGACATTCGCGCAGGCACTGGCCGAACGGGCCCGGGCGGGCGTCCGCGTCATGATCCTGCTCGATGCCGTGGGGTCGACGGACATCGGCCGCGAGACGCTGGCGACGCTCGAGCAGGGCGGGTGCCAGGTCGCCTGGTACAACCCCATCACGTGGCGAACGCTCGGGCGCTTCAACAACCGCACGCACCGCAAGTCGCTCATCGTCGACGGCGTGGTCGGCTACACGGGCGGCGCGGGCTTCGCCGACCACTGGCGTGGCCAGGCGCGCAACCCGGAGGAGTGGCGCGACGTGCAGGTGCGCGTCGAGGGCCCGGCCGTGATGCCGCTGCAGAGCGGGTTCGCCCACAACTGGCAGCAGGCGACCGGGGAGCTGGTGAGCGGCGAGGGGTACTACCCCGTTCTCTCCGCGCGCGGCCCGCACACCCTCCAGGTGATCCTCAGCTCGCCCGAGAATGGCGCTTCCAGCGTTCGCATCATGTACTACCTGGCGATCGTCTGCGCTCGCCGCTCGATTCTCATCGCCAACCCCTACTTCGTGCCCGACCCGGTGGCCATCCAGACGCTGGTCGAGGCGAAGAGGCGAGGCGTGAAGGTGCGCATCATGGTGGCGGGCGTGCACAACGACAACTGGCTCGCGCGGCAGAACAGCGTGCGCCTCTACGGTCCGCTGCTCGAGGCCGGCATCGAGATCCTCGAATACAACCGGACGATGCTGCACCACAAGGTGATGGTCGTGGACGGGGTGTGGGCGACGGTGGGCACGACGAACTTCGACAACCGCTCGTTCGCGCACAACGAGGAGAGCAACGTGTCCGTGTTCGCGCCGGAGGTCGCCCGGCAGTTCGAGGCGTCTTTCGAGGACGACGTGGCCGGGTGCGACCGCGTGGCGCTCGATGCATGGCGCCGGCGCGGGCTCGTCGCCCGGGCGGGCGAGCACCTCGCGTCGCTGCTCGAAAACCAGGTGTGACGCCCGCGCGCGACTCGGCTCCCGCGCGCGGGCCATCGAGAGCGCGTTACCGCTGGGTCGCGGCCGGCGTGATCACGACATCGAACGCGCCGCTGTTGTCGGTGAGCACATCGTCGTTCACTGCCAGGAACAGCTGGCCGGTCGCCGGCATGGGCACCGACGCCTGGTTGCCAATCCCGAACGGCTGGCCATTCGGGCCGATGCGACCGATGAGCGCCCCCGCCCGCAGCGCGGGCATGGGCGCGCCGGCCGCCGTGCGATCGCGGCCGGGCGACGACGCCGTGTCGGCCGGATCGGGCGACAACTGCACCGTGCCGGTCGTGGCGAAGCCGACCATCTGCCCCTGACGGACGACGAGCCCGGTGTCCACCCACCCCGCCGATGCGCGCACGCGAATGGCGCCGGCGGGCACGGGTGACTCGGCGGCGGCCGCGACGCGGCCCAGGTACACGCGGTTCACCTCGGCGGCCGCGAGACGGCGCTCGGCGCCATCGGGCATCCTGAGAATGAACGTGCGGGCCTTCTCCGGATCACCCGACCCCGGGCCGCCGTGCACGTCCACCAGCGTCCCCTCGAGCCGGCCGCCATTCGAGAGCACGACCATCGCCGCGCTCTCGGCGGCGCGCACCTCGGCTTCGGGCAGCGCCGAGCCGCTGCCGGTGCGGTCGATCAGGACGACGTCGCCAATCGGCAGGCGCCGCTGATCGTGCAGGCTGACGCGCACGTAGAGCGTGCCGTCCTCCAGATCCTCGAGCGCACCGCGCACCACGGTACCGTCGCGAAGCTGCACGGTCACCTGCTCGCCCTGCTGGGCCGCCGCGACACCGGGCGCCATTACGCCCACCAGGGCCATCCCCGTCACCAATCGACTCCAGTTCATGTCGATGCTCCCTCGTTGTTCCTGTGTTGCTGGCTAGAGTCCGCAGCCCATCTGGTTGGCAGCGAACCACACTACGATCAATGAGAACGGCACGCCGAGCAGCCACGCGATTCCGTACTTCATGAGTGCCTCCTGCACCGCAGAGAGGAGCAAACGGGGTGCCATGGGCGGATGTCCGCGGCAGAACGGCGACGGGAAGGGACCACGACGGGAAGGGAATCGCGACGGGAGGGAATCACGACGGGATGCCGAGACTACGGCGACCTGGGTACAGGAGGGAGCCCCCGTGGCGCCGTTGCTGTTCGGCGCCTCGGAGGCCGGATGGTGGGCTCTCTGAGGTGTTGGTGTTGCGGAGTCTCTGCACCCTGGAAGAGCAAGCACCGTTCCATCTGCCGGCAGTCTCCGATGGAGCCGGTGTGCGACGACGCGGCCTACAAGGAGTCGCCGGCTACACACGTGTGTGAATGACGGGACCGATTGCGCCTCCGGCTCAGCCGCGGCCGGTGCGTCCCGTCATGCTGGCGACCATGGCGACCAGTTCGGTGGGATCCACGGGCTTGGCCAGGTGGCTCTGATAGCCGGCCATCAGTGCGCGCTTCCGGTCCTCGAGGCGGGCCAGCGCTGTGAGCGCGGCGGCCGGCACCGACGAGACGGCCCCACCCAGGCGGCGCACCCGCTGCATGAACTCGTAGCCGTCCTGGTCCGGCATGCCGATGTCACTCACGATGACATCCGGCACCAGGCCGTGCGAGAGCTGATCGAGGGCGTCGTGCGCCGAGCCTGCCGTGACGACCGTAGCCCCCGAGTCCTCCAGCAGCCGCTGCACGATCTCCCGCGCGTCGGCCTCGTCGTCCAGCACGAGGACCCTCACGCCTGAGAGCAGCGACGCGAACTGCGCGGGGACGAGCTCGAGCGTGTCCACGCCCCCGCTGGCCCTCTGAGTCGAGGCCAGGGGCAGCCGCACGGTGAAGACGCTGCCCGCGCCTTCGCCCTCGCTCGCCGCCTCGACCGACCCGCCATGCATCTCGACGAGGTTCCGGGCGATGGCCAGGCCGAGCCCGAGGCCGCCCTGGCGCTTCGTGGACGACACGTCCTCCTGGCGGAACCGCTGGAAGACGTCCGGCAGCAGCTCGGGCCGGATGCCGATCCCCGTGTCGCGCACCTCGACGGTGACCTGGCGGTCGACCTTCTTCAGCGTCACCTGCACCAGGCCGCCGCGCGGCGTGAACTTGATGGCGTTGCTCACCAGGTTCCACACGGCCTGCTGCAGCCGTTCCGGGTCGCCCTGGATGGTGCCGGCCGAGCCGAGCACCTGTCGCAGGCGCACGCCCTTGGCATCGGCCGCAGGGCGCGCGGAGGTCACGGCCTCCTCGACGATGGACGCCAGGTTCACGGGCTGCACGTCGAGGCGGAGCTTGCCGGAGATGATGCGCCCCACGTCCAGGAGGTCGTCGATCATCTGCGACTGCCGGCGCGAGTTGCGGTCGATGACGTCGATGGCCTTCGCCAGCGTCGCGGGCTGCTGGTCGACCTTCAGCACGCCGACCCAGCCGAGGATGGCATTGAGCGGCGTGCGCAGCTCGTGCGACAGCGTGCTGACGAAGTCGTCCTTCAGCCGCGCGGCGCGCTCGGCTGCGCTGCGGGCCGCACGCTCGCTGGCCAGCAGGGCCGCTCGCTCCTCCTCGGCGCGCTTGTGCTCCGTGATGTCGCGGCCGATGGCGACCAGCCGCACCACCGCGCCCCGCTCATCGCGCACCGGCGTGATGATGACGTCCCACCACTGCGCATCGGCCAAGGGCAGGCGGCGGTCCGCAGTGAACCGCCCCTCCCCTGAGGTTCTGGCGGCCCTCATGGCCTCGGCCGCCACGTGCGCGTGGTCTCCCCACAGGGCGGACCACGGCTGCTCCCGCCAGGCGCCGTCCGCGGGGAGGCGCATCAGGGCGAGGCCCGGCCGGTTCATCATCACGATGCGGCCGTCGGTGTCCAGGACGGTCACGCAGTCGCCCGTGTGATCGAGGATGCTGCGGTTGAAGCTCTCGCTCTGCTGAAGCCCGGCCGCATTCGCGTCGGCCTCCCGCTCGGCCTCGAGGCGGGCCGTGGCCTCGGCCGCAAAGGCCAACCGCCGGCTCTCGAACGCGCGGTGGATGGAGAACGCCAGCACGCCCACCACGAGGGCGACGAGCCCGGTCGCGACGCCGAAGCCGAGAGCCGCGCGACGTGCCAGGCTTGCCTCCGTTGCCCGTCGCGCGAGGAGCTCCCGCTCCGTGGCGCGCAGCTGCTCGCCCACCGCGCGCACCTGGTCCATCACGTGGCGGACACGGCCACCCTCGATGAGCATGGCGGTCGCACCCGAGGCGTCGCCAGCCTCGAAGCGGCGCCGCATCTCGGCCATCTCGTGCAGCTTCTCGTCCGCGAGCCCCTCGAGTCGCACGACCGCCGGGTGCTGCGCCGCGTTGGCAGCCAGGAGCGAGTCGAGCTCGACCAGCGCAGCCCGCACGGCGTTCTCGCCCCCCTCGTACGGAGCGAGAAACGCCTGGTCGGCCGTGAGGAGATAGCCGCGGTGACTGGTCTCCGCGTCAACGAGCGCCAGCACCACCCGATCGATCGTCTGCATGACCCGGTGGGCGTGATCGGCGGCATCGGTGGCCCGAGTGAGCCGCATGTGCTGCCGGGCGGCCAGGGCGCCAAGCACGATCAACAGCGTGATCGCGACGACGAACGGCCAGCGCCATGCGGTCGAGCCGTGGACGTGTCGTGGGGGCCTGGGCGTCATCGGGGGATGGAGCCGGCTCATCGCGGCGGCCGCTACCCGGCCGGCAGCGCCCGCGGGGCCGGCGGCTCGGACACGTTTGGTTTCTCCGACGGCAGGCGCAGGGGTGGATCGGTGGGCGGCGGATCGATGGACGGCTCGCGATCCACGTCGGGGGCCACCGGGTCATCCGGCGGAACGACCGGCTGTTCGGGTGTCGGGGTCGGCGTGGGGTCGTCCGGCGTCACGGGATGCGGTGTCCTGGGCGTTTCCATGTACGGAACCTCGCCTTCCCGTCGAGCAAGATGCTCGCCAGCCCTGGTGGCACGTGCCTTGACTGTCCGGGCCGTTTCCCGGACCACCGTGGCCGCGGGTGGGTAGCGGGCTTCCACTTCTGAGCAGGACGCACGGGCCGCGTGGGTGGGACAGTGCCCTCACGCCGCGTTCTGAGCGGCAGGGTCTCCCCGGGGCCGCAGGCGGCGGTGGCGCGGGCTTTGCTGATGCAGGCGGCAAGAGGTGATCGACATGCTGACCACGATCCTTGTCGTCCTGCTCGTCCTGTGGTTGCTGGGGATGGTGAGCTCCTACACGCTGGGCGGCTTCATCCACCTGCTGCTGGTGCTGGCCATCGCCGTGGTGCTCATCCGCGTGATCCAGGGCCGCAATCCCGTCTGAGCGGGCCGTGGCGGTTACGCGCCTTCCATCTCGACGATGGCGACCATCGTCTTCAGCACCGAGTCGGGGTTGAGCGAGATGCTGTCGATGCCTTCGGCCACGAGGAAGCGCGCGAACTCGGGGTAGTCGCTCGGCGCCTGGCCGCAGATGCCGATCTTCCGGCCGGCGTCGCGCGCGGCGTGAATCACCTGGGCGATGGTGCGCATGACGGCCTCGTTGCGCTCGTCGAACAGGTGCGCGACGAGCTCGGAGTCGCGATCCACGCCGAGGACCAGCTGCGTCAGGTCGTTGCTGCCGATGGAGAAGCCATCGAACACCTCGGCGAACTCGCGTGCCAGGGTCACGTTGCTGGGGATCTCG
>JBFWQE010000152.1:0-12772 GCA_050249615.1 Vicinamibacterales bacterium | reverse complement strand
CCTCCTCGATGCGGCCGCCGATGCTCTCCTGGCGGATCTCACCGTCGTCGCGATAGAGCACGGTATCGGCCGCGCTGATCGGACGGCCAGAGGCGTCCAGCGTGACCATCACGTGCCGCAGCCCACGGGCGCCGGCGGACATCTCCACCGTGAGGCTTTCCCAGCCGGCGATCGCCGCGCCCTCGGGAGAGGCCAGGATCTCCGGGCTCCCGATCGGCTGGCGCTTGACGACCGCGTCCGCGGGCAGGGGCGCGAGCAGCACGTGCCACGGCGCGGCCGGCTCGGGTTCGCGGGACGCGTCGCTCATGCGCCCGGCCTCTACCGCTGCAGCAGGTAGGTCATCTTCACCACCAGCTGCCGATCCTTCCGCCCGAAGATGTCCGCCGGCAGGCCCGTCTGCGACAGATCGTTGTAGACGATGTAGATGTCGCTGCCGGGACGGTAGATGAAGTTGAAGCGGATGTTGTTGGAGAGCTCGTGCGTGCTGGTGTTGTACTGCGTGAGGCTGCGGATGGTCATGCGCGGCGAGAAGGTGTAGTCCACGCGCAGGGTTGAGAGGTTCACGAGGAAGTCGCCCCACGGCATCTTCACGTCGTTGCGGCTGTACCCGGCCTCGGCCGAGAGCCGGCTCGAGACGCGCACGCCGGCCGCGGCAGAGAGGTTCAGGCGCGAGCCGCCGTAGAAGTCCACCGGCGACACCGTGAGCCGCTCGTAGACGCGCCGGCCCGGGCTGGTGTTGTAGGTGAACATCCACTCGTTCATCCGGTAGCTGCCGGCCGGGATGGTGACAGTCGGCCGGATGCGGAACGGCGCGTCCAGCACGTCCAGCGTCTGGTTGAGGATGACGTTGATGAACGAGTCGTCGCGAAGCGTGGTCCCCAGCATGTAGTGGTGCTGGCGGCCGACCATGCGGTTGTGCTGATCCGTCTGGTAGGTCAGGACGTACATCGGCTCGAACATCTTGACGATGCCGCGCCGGGGCCGAGGTGTCGGGCTGAAGTAGGCCTTCGTCGTGCGGACGCCGGTGCGCTGAACGAAGCCGGCCTCCGCGTTGAAGTTGTCCTGCACGTCCAGGTAGTTCACCCACAGGTTCCACTTCGGGTCCCGGTAGGCAATGCGCCCGTAGAAGGCCATGTCCCGGCCGTCGAGGCCGGGCGTGGAGGTCTTCGCCAGGAAGGACGTAATCTGCAGGCTCCGCCCAATCGCCAGGTTGGCGTCCACGCCCATCGTCCGGTTGAAGTGCGTGCTGCCGTCCATCGACTGCTTGTTGACGAAGAGCGCGCCCACGCGCGAGCGGCGAAGGACGTCGCGGCTGTAGCGGCCGACGAAGAAGTTGTCGCCCGGCCGGCCGAAGGCCGAATCGGTCTGGATGTCGAGGACGCCGACGTTGTTCTTCCCGGACTTCCCCGCCAGGCGCGCGCCGCCGATGATGGGCACGGGCTGGCCGGTCTCGGAGAGGCCGATGCGGCGGCTGAAGAAGAGATCGGTCTGCACCTGGGCCGAGGTGAACGAGCTGCCCGTACCCATGGTGAAGAAGTTGGCGTTCTCGAGGAAGAAGTCGCGCTTCTCGGGAAAGAACAACCCGAAGCGCGTGAGGTTCACCTGCTGCTCGTCCACCTCGACCTGCGCGAAGTCGGTGTTGAGCGTGACGTCGAGGTTGAGGCCGGCGGTGACACCGTAGCGCGCGTCGAGGCCGACGTCCCGCACGGCGGACGTGCTGCGGTCGGCGGGCGAGGCTTCGAGGCGGCGGGCGCCGCCGACGAGGAACGGTTTCAGGCGGAGGTCCAGGCCGCGGCTGATGCCCTGCAGCCCGCGCAGCTCTCCGGCGAGGCTGACGCGCGTCAATCCGTAGGCCCTCGGGATGGGCGACCAGTAGAGAATCTCGTTCTTGCGGCGCGTGTGCCGCTGGAAGTTCACGCCCCAGATCTGCTCGTCGCTCGGCCGGAAGCGCACGGTGGTGAACGGGATGGCGATCTCGGCGGTCCATCCCTGGTCGTCGATGCGCGACGCCGCATCCCAGACCCCGTCCCAGTTGCGGTTGATGTTGGCGGTGGTGCCGCGGCCGCCGCCCTCGCCCTCGTCGAAGAGCTGCTGCTCGAGCTTGGCGCCGAGCGGGGTGGTGAGGAACATGTAGCCGTTTCGCGAGTCGTGGAAGGTGTCCACGACCACCTGGAAGTTGTCCTCGTCGAACAGCCGGTCCGCATCGCGCCGCATCTCGGTGGCCACGACCGGCTCGGAGGCAAAGGCGCGAACGCCGATGTAGAGGTGTCCCTTGTCGTAGAGGACGCGCACCTCGGTGCGGTCCGTGGCGGGTTGCCCTTCGCGCGGCTCCTGCTGCACGAAGGTGTCCGCCACGTCGGCGGTCTGCCATGCAGCCTCGTCCAGAACGCCATCGATGCGGGGCGCGTCGCTGGTCGCGACCGCGCGGATCGACGGGCGCTCGCGGCTGGACTGGGCAGCGGAGACGGCGGGCAGTGCGCAGAGGCACGCCCCGAGAAGGGCACACGCACGAACGCTACGCGTCATCGACTGCTCAAACCGGGATGCGTCGGCCCCGGGGACCGTTCGGGCCACGCATATCCCGCGAATCGTAGCATGAGCTCAGCCGTGGGAGCGGAGCAGGGATCAGGGAGCAGGGAGCAGGGATCAGAGGCCTGGCAAGAGTACCGCCGCGCCCTGCACGCGTCCCTCGCGCAGGTGGTCCAGGGCCGAGTTCGCGTCCTCGAGGCGATAGGGCGCCGCGTCCACGCGCAGGGGCGTGCGCGCCGCGTGCGCGAGAAACGCCTCGCCGTCCTCGCGCGTGAGGTTTGCCACGGATCGCACCACGCGTTCCTGCCAGAGCAGCGAGTAGGGGAAGGCAGGGATCTCGCTCATGTGGATGCCCGCGCACACGACAACGCCGCCCGGCCGAACGACACGCAGCGCCGCGGGGACGAGCGCGCCGACGGGGGCGAAGAGGATGGCCGCGTCCAGCGGTTCCGGCGGCGCGTGATCGGACCCACCCGCCCACACCGCGCCCAGCCCGCGGGCGTGGGCCTGTGCCGGCGCATCTCCCGGCCGTGTGAAGGCATACACGCTCCTGCCCTCGCTCACCGCCACCTGCGCCAGCAGGTGCGCCGCCGCGCCGAAGCCGTAGAGGCCGAGCCGCGTCACGCCGCCCCCGAAGGCGCGCTCGGTGGCCATTCGATACGCGCGGTGACCAATGAGTCCCGCGCACAGCAGCGGCGCCGCGTGCACATCGTCGTAGGAGTCAGGCAGCGCGAAGCAGTAGCGCTGATCCGCGACGGCGAACTCGGCGTAGCCGCCGTTGCGCGTGTAGCCGGTGAAGCGCGCCGCCGCGCAGAGGTTCTCGGCCCCGGCCCGGCAGAAGCTGCACGTGCCGCAGGTCCACCCGAGCCACGGCACGCCGACGCGCGTGCCGGGCGCGAAGCGCGTGGCGCCCGGGCCGGCCTCGACGACCACGCCGACGATCTCGTGGCCGGGGACGAGCGGCAGCGTGGGGTCGGGCAGCTCGCCGTCCACGACGTGCAGATCCGTGCGGCAGACCGCGCACGCCTTCACCTGCAGCAGCAGCTCGCCCGGGCCGGGCACCGGGCGCTGGACGTCGGCCAGCCGCAGGGGGCGACCAGGACTTTCGAGCAGCATGGCCTTCATGGCGCGGCAACCCGTGCAGGATCAGCGGGCCTCGGCGCCGCACACAGGCAAGGGCGGACCGGCCAGATCCATTCCGTGCGCGCGCCAGAACGCGGGATCCTGCGGCGGCATGGCGTTGGCCTTCGACACCTCGCGGAAGAAGGCCTCCATCTGCCCGGGAGGCGTGAAGGTGATCAGCAGGCGGCCGATCGAGTTGCCGACGTGCGCCCAGACGTGCGGCACCTGCCGCGGCGCGATCAGTGAGTCGCCCGGCTTCAGAGTGAAGCGCTCCTGCCCCACCTCGATCAGGTATTCCCCTTCGATGACGTAGAAGTGCTCTTCCTGTTCGAAGTGCAGGTGGCGCGCCGGGCCGCCCTTCGCCCGGTTGGTGTTCTCGATGACGAGTGAGGCTCCGCCGCTGTCCTCTGAGGTGACCTTGAAGTCGATGGTGCTGATGCCCAGACCTTTGTGCTCCCCGAAGCGGTCTTCGCCAGCTGCCACGCGCACGACCTTGGTGGGCGGCGCCGCGCGCAGGGTGGCGGCCAGCGGCACCCCCAGTGCCGTCGTCCCGAGAAACGCCCGTCTCCCCGTCTTCGCCATTGGGCCCTCCAACCGGATTGTGCACCCTGTTCCGCCGCCGCGCCACGGTGCTAGGATCTCCTCCGCCATTCGTCTGGTCACGGCCCTTCCCGGAGGCAGTATGGCGCTTCCCGACTATGCGATGCGGCAACCCACGTTCCCGGAGATGTACGAGCAGCACCTCGTGCACCCTCTCTTCCGGCCCTGGGCCGAGATTCTCGTCGAACGGCTCAGCCTCTCCCCGGGTGACCGGGTCCTGGACCTGGCCTGCGGCACGGGCATCGTGGCGCGGCTGGCCAAGCAGCGTCTTGGCGACAACGGGCACGTGGTCGGCGTGGACGTGAGCCCCCAGATGCTGGCGGTGGCCAACCAGGTCGCGCCCGATATCGAGTGGCGCGAGGGCAACGCCACGGCGCTGCCCATCGACGACGGCGAGCGCTTCACGGCGGTGGCCTGCCAGCAGGGCCTGCAGTTCTTCCCCGACAGGCCCGCGGCCGCGTGCGAGATGCGCCGCGCGCTGGCGCCCGGGGGACGCGTGGCCGTCGCCACCTGGCGTTCGCTGGACGACGCGCCGATCTTCCGGGAGCTGCAGGAGGTGGCGGAGCGGTTCGTCGGGCCCATCACCGACCAGCGCCACAGCTTCGGCGATCCCGACGCGCTGGCCGGCCTGCTGATGAACGCTGGCCTCAGCGATGTCCACGTCGAGCCCATCACGCGCACGATCCGCTTCAACGAAGGCCCGCGGTTCGTGCGGCTGAACACGATGGCGCTCGTGGGCATGAGCCAGGCCGCGAAAACCATGACCGACGACGAGCGCGCCCGGGTGGTCGATGCCATCGTCACCGAGAGTCGGAGCATCGCCGCGCGCTACGCCGAGGGGACGGGGCTGGCGTTCGAGATCGGCGCGAACGTGGCGACCGCTAGAGGATAGGTGTGATCGGGTGCGGCGGGTGCGAGCAGGTGCGGGCAGGTGCGAACGGGTGCGGCGGGTGCGAGCAGGTGCGGGCAGGTGCGAACGGGTGCCGGCGGGTGCGAACGGGTGCGGCGGGTGCGATCAGGTGCGGCGGGTGCGATCAGGTGCGGGCGGGTGCGAACGGGTGCGGCGGGTGCGGTCAGGTGCGGGTGGGTGCGATCAGGGGCGGGCGGCCGTAGGTCAGGGTGCGCCAGATCCACTCGAGCGGGCCGAAGCGGTAGCGAGAGAGCCACCAGCGGCTGATCCATGCATTGGCCGCGAAGAGTGCCACGGCGGCGGCCAGCGCCTGCATGCGGGTGGGCGCCAGGCGCAGCGCGTAGTTCGAGAAGGCCACGTCCAGGATGGCGATCTGCACCATGTAGTTGGTCAGCGCCATCCGGCCGGTCCATCCGAACGGTGCCAGCCACTGGATCCACGCAGGCCTGCGCGCGGCGACGAGCAGCACGGCGCCGATGTAGGTGAACACCAGCCACATCTCACGGATCACGCCGAACCCGGCGGCCAGCCGGGCCGCGGCCACGCGCGCGACCAGTGGCCCCTCGAGCCCATCGATCTCCACCGGCAGCAGCCAGTGGCTGGTGGCCCAACTCGCGGCGCCGAACACCATCAGCGCCGCGATCACCCGCTGGTGCCTCGCCGGGGCGTCGAAGAGCCCCGTCCGGAGGCCGATGACACCCAGCAGGAACAGCGTGAACGTGTTCACCGGCAGGAACGAGAAGGCCTGCGCGTAGAACCACGACATGTGCTGCAGCCGGGCGCGGAAGACCGCGGGGTAGTGCGGCGCCTCCTGCGCGGCGCGATTCTCCGAGAGGAAGGCGCGATTCCCGTCGGCTACCGCCGTGCGCTCGGCCCGGTACGCCTCGTCGCCGACCGCGGCGGAGCGATATCCGGCCTGCGCGATGTCGAACACCGACCACGACGCTGCGCTGATGACGGCGGCAATCACCAGCCGGCGGACCGGCCAGTTCCGCACGAGCAACAGCGGCACGCCCCACGCGGCGTATCCGAGCAGGACGTTGAAGCCGAAGACTGCGTGCGCGATGAAGCCGAAGCCCGCGAGCGCGGCAAGGCGTCGAAGATACGTCGTGGTGAACGCGGCGCCGCGGGCCTCGGCGCGGCGCATCTGCACCGCAAAGCCCACGCCGAAGAGGATGCCGAACATCGCCCAGAAGCGCTCCTCGAAGAGAAGCGGCACCTTCGATTCGTACAGGGCGGACAGCCTGGATGGGCTGTCCTCGTCTACGGCGTACAGGTTGAAGTGGACGAGGAACATGCCTGCCAGCGCGATGCCGCGCAGGATGTCGAGGGCGTGGATTCGGCGAGCGCGTCACGCATCGGCGTGAGTGGCAAGGTCGGGCAGGAGGTCGCGCATCCCTCGCTCGAGCGCCAGCTCATAGGCAGTCTTGCCGGCGAATCCGGACGTGCCCGTCCCACGCAATGTCCGGTCAGCCCCCGCGCGGGCAATCAGGCGGGCGATGTCCGCGTGGCCGGCCACGACGGCAAGCATCAGGGCGCTCAGGCCGTGCTTGGCCGTGACGTCGTTATCGACGCCATGGGCCAGGAGCGCCTGGACCACGGCGAGGTGTCCGCCGTGAGCCGCGAGCATGAGGGCCGTCTGGCCGTGACGGTCGCGCGCGTTCGCGTTCGCCCCGCGCGCCAGCTGATCGCGGACGGCCCCGATGTCACCTCGCCTGACAGCTTCTTCCCAGGACGGCTCCATCTTCCCCTCGCGGCCTACGGCTGCCGCCCCTGTGCGCGGCGCGCGTGCGCGCGACGGCGAAGCAGCGCCAGGTAGACCACCGCGTTGACGATGAGGACGATACCACCAAGCGCCCACTGCATCTCGCGCGAGAGGGCGGCCGGATAGAGCACCGGCATCAGGTAATGCTCGATGAAGTCGGACGTGTAAGCGGCCTGCCCTCCCCTCGCGCGAAACCAGTTCTCGAGCGGTGTCAGCGGGCAGGCCATCCCGGCAAGTTCCACCCACGCGCCCCAGGCCGCGGCGGGGATGTGCACCCAGGCCAGCTTCGGCCACCTGAAGACGAGCAGGCCGCCGAGGACCACGAAGGCGACGAAGGCCACGTGGAGGAGGACGGTGGCGTCGGCGAGGAGGCGGTAGGGCATGGCAGGTGCGGCAGGTGCGATCAGGTGCGGCGGGTGCGATCAGGTGCGGCAGGTGCGATCAGGTGCGGCGGGTGCGGGCGGGCTTGCCTCGCCGGCGCTCGCGCGGCGAGACGGACGAGCGACGGCGGGGCCGGCCGAAGATCTCCCGCAGTTCATCCTTCGCGTCCTCCAGGATCTTCCGCCGGGCCGCGGGGAGACTGCGCCCGGCGCGGTTGATGTAGAAGACGAGCATCGACATCGCGGATCGGAGCGGCTCGGCCTTGCGGCGCCGGCTCGCCTCCGCGGATCGCTTCAGCGAGCGCGCGATCTCCCGCGGATCGTCCAGCGTGAAGACGCCCGGCTCGAGGTCCAGCGCGTTGCTGGTCTCGGTGACGCGCTGGGACCATCTCCGGGAGATTCGTCTCGCCATCACCCTCAGGCGCCACTAGGGCTCCCAGCCAGGCTCACGTCCGCGTGGAACGATAGGCGACGGCGAACGCCGTCGCCAGCCCGAGATCGACGAGCGCCGGTGCCAGCACGAGCAAGGGGATCCGGCCCATGGCGAACAGCACGATGGCGGCGATGCCAAAGCTCAGTTTCTCGAGGATGGCGGGCAGCATCAGCGGGCGGAAGCGGACCGGGTCCCGCGCAATCGTCAGGAAGGCGAACTGCCACGCGACGGCGACGCCGATGAAGCCGTAGAAGTGCTCGGGGTGGGTGATGGCCGGGGGGAAGTCCCGGCCGATCTGCCCTTCCATGAAGTACTGCGGGAGGAGCACAATGAGGCCGTAGATGCCGGCCCACCGGAAGGCGCGGCGGGCAAAGGTGTGCGAAGAGGTCATCCCGTGATCGTACACGCCAGCGCGTCATTCCGATCGAAACCAGCCGTTCACCTCGGCGAACGGGATGGCCTCCCCGACGCGCGTGAACGTTCCCTGCCCCGCAATCTCCCGGGCAGCCTCGACGAAGCCGGTCCACGCCGCGCGCGCCAGCGCGCCGCCCACGCTGATGCGCCGCACGCCAATGGCGGCCAGCTGCGGCACGGAGGTGAACGCGCCGCCAACGAGCACGTTCACGGGCTTCGGCGCCACCGCCTGCACCACGGCCGCGATGTCATCGTGCGCACGGAGGCCCGGCGCATACAGGCAGTCCGCCCCGGCCTTCGCATACGCCTCCAGCCGGCCGATGGTCTCCGCCAGGTCCGGGCGCCCGACGATGAAGCCCTCCGAGCGGGCGGTGAGCAGCACGGGCACGCCGCTGCGATCGATGCCCTGGCGTGCCGCGCGGACGCGATCCACCGAGAGATCGAACTCGAAGAGCGGGTCGTCCGCGTCGCCGGTGGCATCCTCGATGGAGAGGCCCGCCACGCCGGTCGAGGCCGCGCGCGCCATGTTCACCGCCACCTCCGCCGGCTCGATGGCGAACGCGCCCTCGAAGTCGCCGTTCACCGGCACGGCCACCGCCGACGCGATCGCCCTGAAGTGCGCCAGCGCGTCGTCGATCGAGATGTGGTTGTCCTGCCGGCCCTGCGACCACGCAAACCCGGAGCTGGTCGTCGCGAGCGCAGGAAACCCGAGCTGCTCGAGCACGCGGGCACCGCCCACGTCCCAGGGGTTCGGGATGACGAAGCAGCCGGATTCGTGCAGTTGACGGAACCGCTGGTAGCGATCGGGAGGCATGGGGGGACGATACCTCGGTTCTCGGGTTCTCGGGTTCTCGGGTTCTCGGGTTCTGGGGTTCTCGGGTTCTGGGGTTCTGGGGTTCTCAGGTTCTCGGGTTTTCGGGCCCTGAGCTGCCGTCGTGGGACGGTTTGGACGGCTGGCGGCAAGCCCTGCGGGAAGCCCGCGGGGGTGTGCCGAAGAATCACGCGGAGGCGGGGGGCGCGCGCGGGGTTGGGGGTCCCCACGCCTTGCAGAGTCAACGCGCCGGAGCGTGATTTTACCGGGCTTGGAGCCGGGTTTGCCGCCGGCCTCGCAGAACCCGAGAACCCGAGAACCCCAGAACCCCAGAACCCGAGAACTCGAGAACCCGAGAACCCGAGAACCCAACCCGTTACCACCGAAACGCCGTCTGCGCCGCCAGGGACGACAGCCGCGCGGCCAGGGCACCGGCCACGTCGGCTGCGAGGTAGGGAATGTCCACGCGGTGCGAGAGCTCGCCGGCGCCGGCCGTGTCCACGCGCACGCGCGCCATGTGCACGCGGCGGTCCAGCGGCGATTCGTGCGCGCTGACCGCCTGGATGCGGTTCACCCGCACGAGCGTCTCGCTTCGGCGCAGCCACCCGCTGCGGAACGCGACCACGTCGTCGGTCGCGGACCACCGGAGGTGCTTCACGTGCTGGCGTGTGCTGACGATGGTCCAGGCGACGAGCGGCAGCACGAGGACGAGGGCGCGCGGCCCCAGCACGAGCAGCACGATCGCGGAGACGAGCGCCACCACGGCCAGCGCCCGTTTCACGGCGCGACCAAACGCGTGGGGGTGCACCGGCTGCCACGGCACCGCTTCCATTGCCACGCCCGGGACGATGGCGGTCACGAGCGCCGGCACCTGCTCCACGCGGATGATCGGCGCCACCCACTCCCGGTCGCGCACGGCCGCGCCTGCCTTTCCCCCTGCTGTCTCCACGCGGATGGACGCGCGGCGGAACCTGCGGTGCAGCCAGCCCTGGTGCACGGTGAGCGTCTGGACGCGGCCGATCGGAATCGTGGCGGTGACCCTGGTGAAGAGTCCGTAGGTGATGCGCAGGTCCTGGCCTCGCCGCGTGAGCCTGAAGTCGTAGAGCCGCACGAATGCCCACGCCATGGAAATGAGCCGCACGAGCACCAGGAATCCGGCGACGCCGCCGAGCAGGAGGACCAGCCGCCCGGTGGGCAGGGGCCCGCTCCCGACCACGAACGCCAGCACCTCACGGATCAGGCCACGCGCGTCGATGCTGCCGGCGAAGAGCCAGCTCCAGATGCGGTTCATCGCGCCGGACTCCCATAAGGCGCCGTAGGCCGCGCCGACGAGCACAACGCCCTTGTTCTCGAGGAAGCCGCACAGGAGCAGCTCGCGGAGGGGGAGGTGGAGGAGCTCGTCCGTGCGGGCCTTCGGCCCGTGGGCGTCTGGAGGCGTGGGCGAGGTCTCAGGCCCGTGGGCGCCTGTCGGCGTGGGCGCGGCCTCTGGCCGCGTGGGCTGGGGCACCTCGAGGGCTTCGCCGGAACCGGTGTCCCACCTCTCCATCTCGGCCGTCTCGGAGTCGCCGCGCTCCGGCGGGACGGCACGGCCCGCGAACACGCGCGCGCGCATGTCCTCCAGCGCGGCGATGGGCAGCACGCTCATCCGCGCCTCGGGCTCGGCGCCTCCGCCAGTCTCCACGCGCACTTCGACGACGCCGAGCGCGCGATGGAACACGTTCTGCACCGCGTCCAGATTCTGGATGCGCGCGTACGGCAGGTGCCGCTCGTTCCTGAAGAGGAGGCCGGACCGGATGATGAGCTCGTTGGGCTCGTAGCGCAGGCGAAACGAGAGATACCGTGCGAGGGAGAGCGCGACGCTCGGCAGCACCAGGATCCAGAGCCAGACGTCGACGTCGCCGTAGTCGAACGGGCCGAACTCCGGGTCGCGGCGGCGCCCGCCACCGAAGAACGCCAGCAGCGCCGGCCACAGGAAGAGGCGCGCGTAGCGGGCCGAGTCGAACAGGATCGACGCCGGGTGCAACCGCTGCTCAGACGACGTCATCGTGCCCACCCAGGCGGAGGTCGTCCCGCAGCGCCATCGCGACCTCGTGCGCCAGCCCCGGCAGGCTGACGCGCGCATGGTTGGTGCCGGCCGTGTAGACGACCAGCGTCCCCAGGCCGTAGTGCCGCTCGAGCGGCCCCTGCGACACGTCGGTGTGCTGCACGCGCGAGCGGGGCACGTAGGTGACCGACCGCCAGTAGACGCCGCGCTGGATGACGAGCCCGTCGGCGTCCAGGGCATAACGCGTGCAGGCGTAGACCCTCGCGGGCCAGCGCTCCGCGTGCCAGACGAGGCCGGCGATCAGGGCCAGCCACAGCACGCCAAGAGCGACGCGGCCCCACGTGGGCAGATCGTCTGCGGCGGCCAGGACGATGAGCAGCACGATGAGCGACGGGCCGGTGAAGGCCACCGCGGTGAGCCGGCCCACCAGCCGCTGCTGAGGGATGAAGCGGGGATCCAGCTCGCGTGCGTCAGTCACGTCTGCGACTCGGAGGATAGCACTCCGAACCCGAGAACCTCGAGAACCTGAGAACCCGAGAACCCCAGAACCCGAGAACCTGAGAACCCGAGAACTCGAGAACCTCAGAACCTAGTTGTTAACCGCAACCACGATGGCCACGACGATGAGCGCGAGCAGGATGACGAGCAGGACCTTCCACCAGCTGATCGGGTAGCGGCCGGCGATCTTGCCGGTGTAGCCGTTCACGATCACCTGGAAGGCCTTCGCCCCATAGTTGTAGGTGAGCAGCCAAATCGGCACCAGCACGTGCTTGAACGTGCGGCCGGAGAAGGTCGGGAAGATCCGGAGGTTCCGGTGCGTGTCGCCCGGCACCTGCTGCGCGCACAGCCGCTCCAGCGCCTGGTGCATCTGCTGCTGCGACCGCTCGGCGGCGTCCAGGAGCACGACCTTGTAGTGCTCCACGACGTGCCCGGAGAGAAACGCCGTGTCGTAGGGCACGACCTCCTGCGTCGGAAATGGCTCTACCTGCCGCAGCAGGTCCAGCGGCAGCCCCTGAGTCCCCGGCACCGGCTCATCGTCGAAGGCGTGATTCACGGTGCCCGACGCCGGCTCCCACCGCGTGCGCCGTTCCTTGCGGACGACGCGCTTGCCCTGGCTGTCGCGCCCCTCGACATCCACGTAGTAGTAGTAGCCGGCCTCCGCCTCCCACGGGCAGTGCGCCTTCGCGTCGAAGGTCCAGTAAGGGATGTAGAGGCTGTGGACCGTGTCCACGAGCGCGGCGCGCGCGAGGCGGCCGGGCGCGAACCACTTGCTACGCCACCAGTGGCGGATGTCGTCGCGCACCTTGTTGCGGTCCACCTTGAACGGCAGGACGCCGTGTGGGCGGATGGGCGAGTTGATCTCCTGGTAGTCCACCAGCGCGGGCGAGCCGCAGAACTCACAGTTCTGGCCCACGCGAGTGGGATCGAAGACCATCACCGCGCGGCAACTCTGGCACTGCACGCTGCGCGTCGCGGTCAGCCAGCCGCGCTCCTCCTCGGGCAGCTCGCGGAGTGCCTTGACCAGGTCTATCTCCGCGACCTTCCCGGTTTCGCGATCGATGAGGTAGGGCGCCTCGGTGCCGCAGTACGGGCACACGAGTTTCTGCGTACCGGGGTGCCACTCGGCCTGTGCACCACAGGCCGGGCAGGCGTGCTTTTCGAGGGCGGAAATCTCCTGAACCATCTCGGGACTGGGGTTCTCGGGTTCTCGGGTTCTCAGGTTCTCGAGTTCTCGAGTTCTCGGGGGCGGGGGGCGGGGTGCGG
>JBFWQE010000151.1:0-12924 GCA_050249615.1 Vicinamibacterales bacterium | reverse complement strand
GGATCACCGTCGCCGTCGGGGCCAGCCGCCTGATGTCGTCGACGTCCGCGGTCACGATCCGATGGTCGCGAGCGCGGGCGCACAGCACCACCGAGGCGTCGATGACATCGTCACCTCCGCGCACGCCGCACAGCTGGCCGCAGGCACGGGCGCGGTGATCGTCGAGCGATTCGACCTCGACGTGCGGCGCGGCCAGCAGCCGGGCGAGCCGGGCCTGGCGCCGCCCGTCGCGCCAGACCTGGCCGACGACACCCGCCGGAACGGCGAAGCGCTCGCCGTGTTCGAGCGCGCGGGCAAGCAGCGTCACCAACCGACGGTCGTTGCGTTCGAAGGCGATCAGGGCGCCGGCGTCGAGCGTCAGCCCGGGCACGTCAGCGTCCCCGCCGCTTCGCCGGATGACCCAGGGCACGGTCCGCGGCGCGCCGTTCCGCGTCGGTCAGTGGCCCCCCGGACTCCTCGAGCATCTCATCGAGGAGCGCCGCCAGGTCGTCGAGCTTGGCCCTCTCATCCAGGGCCTCGGCGATGTAGGCGCTGACACTGGCGGCACGGCCCCGGCGCACGGCGCGTCGCGCCCGCTCGGCCAGCGCCGACGGGAGGCTGATGGCGATCTTCTCGGATGGAGTCATACCGGCAGTATGACCCACGCCGAGGGGCGCTGTCGACCGGTCGCGCACCTTCAGCGCGACGTCACGACCGAGCCGGGCATCGTGCGCGCGTTCGACGGCGCAAACGTCATTTGTCATGACCGATGACGACGCTGGCGACGCCGCAGCGCTCCGGGACCGGCTGGAAGCACTCGACGAGCGCCCATTTCGTCCTGCGACGGGAGCGGAACACGAGTCGATCGCCATCGGGCGACCAGACGGGCGACGCGTTCTCCTGCGCGCGATGCGCAGCCTCGAGTGCCTCGGCGACCTGCCGCGCGATTCGGGGCGAGGCGCACGCGGGCGCGACTCTATGCGCTGAACCTCGGCTGCCCAGGCATCACGATTCGAACGTCTGCACCATCCTGACGTGCGCTGCCGCGGTCGGAGCCGCGGCCACGGCGCGACCGAACCGCTCATCGGCGGTCACCAGCACCGTGTCCAGCCGCACGGCGAGTGCCAGATACGTCGCATCGTAGACGGTCAGTCCCGTCGCCACGGCCAGGGCCACCGCGTCGCTCAGCAGCACTCTCGAGGCGACGGCCTCTACGGCGACGGTCGCGAGATCGGCTGCAAGCCGCTGCCCATCCCGCGGTGTCAGTTCGCCCCTGCGGATCTTCTTCCAGATGACGTTCCCCACTTCGGGGAAGAGCAGGTCCGGCGCCAGATACTGGTGCGGCGCCGCGAGCAGCCGGCGCGCCGCCTCGCCGTGGACCTCGGGCAGGAACCACTTGATGACGACGCTGGCATCGACAACGAGGACGCTCACCGCGACTCGCGATCCTCGCGAACCAGCGCCGTACTATCGGATTGCGTCGTCCCCGCCAGCCTCTTGAGCCACCGCGCCGACAGGCGACGGGTCTCCGCCAGGTGGCGCGTGCTGGCCGCGTGCAGGATGGCGTGGATCTCGGCCTGCAGCGATCGGCCATGTACCGCCGCCGCCGCCTTCAACTGCTTCAGCACTTCGTCGTCCAGGTCACGCACGAGCACGTCGGCCATCGTCGGGTTCCTCTGGCCGATGGTATCACAGTGATACCGGGAGCATGGCGCCGCCTGCCACCACCGCGCCAGTGGGAGGGACGCGCTACGGCCGTGGGGAAGCCACGCGCGACTCGAGCTCCGTGAACCAGTTCACGACGACGTGAATGGGCGGCTGCAAGGTGACTCCGCCGCGCGTCTCGCCGCCCGTCTCGACGAAGCGGACGATGCCCGCGCCGTCGGGGGTCAGGTCCCAGCTGCAGATGCGAGGGGCGCCGGCGCCCGGAATCTGCACGACGGACGGAGGCCCGAACTCGACCGTGTCGCCGGCGCTCACCCTGGTGGTGGCAAGCAGGCCAGGACCGACGGAATAGACGATCTCGGGGAGGCGCGTGCTCCAGACCGGATGGATCGCCAGGTCGGCCTGGTCCGCAACAGGCAGCTGGTAGCGAGCGCCCGTGGGCGGCCGGTGCAGCGTCCAGCCCCCGTGACCCGCTTCTCGTTCACCTTGCCAAGGAATCAGGCACGCCCCGTCCTGCCGGCCGGTCTCGGCGACGCCGGGCTGCCAGTCGGCCTCGAGTGTTCCCGCGCCGATCGCGGGGACGTGACCGCTCAGGCGATCGCACCCGGCTGGCGCAGGATGTCCGGCCGTCAACGTTTCCCGCCTGCAGCCCGTCCAACACCGGCGTGGGCACCCTTCTCCGCGATCTCACCTACACGCTCCGTGCGCTCGCCAGCGCGCGCGTCTTCACGGCCACGGCCGTCCTCACCCTGGCCCTCGGCATCGGCGGCACCACGGCCATCTTCACGCTGATCCATGCGGTGATGCTCCGCTCGCTGCCGGTGGCCGACCCGGCCCGGCTCTACCGCGTCGGCGATGGCGACAACTGCTGCGTGCAGGGCGGGCCCCAGGACCGCTGGGGCATGTTCTCGTATCCGCTGTTCGAGCGCCTCCGCGCGGAGGCGCCGGAGTTCGAGGCGCTCACAGCGTTCCAGGCGGGCGGCAACCGCCTGAGCACACGCCGCCAGGGCGTGGACGCCGCGCCTCGCCCCCTTCGCTCCATCTACGTCACCGGCAACTACTTCCACGTTCTTGGCGTGCAGTCGTTCGCCGGGCGCGTCTTCTCGCCGGAGGACGACACGCCCGCCGCCGCTCCCGTGGTCGTGCTCGCCTACCACGCGTGGCAGGGCATCTACGGCGCCGACCCCGCGATGGTCGGCGCCACGCTCGTCATCGAAGGACACCCATTCACCGTCGCCGGCGTAGCGCCTCCCGGGTTCTTCGGCGAGACGGTCAAGCCCGATCCGCCGGACATGTGGGTGCCTCTCCACCAGGAGCCGCTGATCACGGGAGCCGAGACGTCCCTGCTGCGCCAGCCGATTTCGTCGTGGCTGCGCGTGATTGGCCGGCTTCGCCCCGGCGCCACCACCGACGGCATGGACGCGCGGCTCACGGGCATCCTTCGCCAGTGGATGCTGCACGAGGCCGGCTATCCGTCCAACTGGATGCCGAACATCGAGCGCACGCTGCCGCAGCAGGCCATCGCCGTCGTGCCCGCCGGCGCCGGCGTGGGCATCATGAAGGAGCAGTACGGGCGCAGCCTCCGCATCCTGCTCGCGGTGTGCGCGCTGGTCCTCCTCATTGCGTGCGCCAACGTGGCCAACCTGCTGCTCGCGCGCGGGGTCGCGCGGCGCGGGCAGACCGCCATCCGGCTGGCGATGGGCGCCTCCCGCCGGCAGATCGTGACCGAGGCGCTGGTCGAAAGCGTGGTGCTCGCCATCGGCGGCGCCATCGTGGGCCTCGTGGTGGCCATGGCCGCGGCGCGGCTCCTGTTGTCGCTGGCGTTCGCCGCCGCGACGATGCTGCCGATCGACACCACGCCGTCGCCGATGGTGCTCGCCTTCGCGACGGGGCTGGCGCTGGTGACGGGCCTCCTCTTCGGCGCCGCGCCCGCCTGGTTCGCCACGCGCACGGATCCCATCGAGGCCCTGCGCGGCAGCGGGCGCACCGCGGGTGACAGGGCCTCGTTCGCACGCACGGCGCTGCTCGTGGCGCAGGCCGCGCTCTCGGTCGTGCTCGTGGCCGGCTCCGCGATGCTCGGCCGCAGCCTCGGCAACCTCGAGGGGCAGGATTTCGGTTTCGAGAAGGACGGGCGCGTGCTGGTGTCGGTGGGCCGCCCCTCGGCGTCGTTCACGGGCCCGCGGCTCACGGCGCTCTATCGCGACGTGGAGGCGCGCCTCGCCAACCTCCCGGGCGTACGGGGCGTCGGCCTGGCGCTCTACAACCCGCTCACCAACAACTGGGGCGAGGGCGTGCTCATCGCCGGCAAGCCCCTCCCGGCGCCCGGGGAGCAGAACGGGGCGTCGTGGGATCGCGTGAGCGCGAACTACCTGCAGAACCTCGGTGTCGAGCTTGTGCGCGGCCGGCACTTCACCGAGGCCGACAACGAGACGTCCGAGAACGTGGCCATCGTGAACGAGGCGTTCGTGAAGCGCTTCTTCAAGCCGGAGGAGGATCCCCTGGATCAGCATTTCGGCCTGAACATGCCGGAGAACGTCAACTCGTTCCGCATCGTGGGCGTGGTGCGCGATCCCAGGTTCCAGGCGTTCCAGCTCGACCGGCCCGCGCGGCCGATGTTCTTCGTCCCTCTCACGCAGACGGTGGACTACGCGAACCAGATGATGAGGCGCGTGGAGACGTCCTCGCACTACGTCGGCGGGCTGCTGCTGGTGACCGACACGCCGCCGGGCGTGCTGGAGCCGCAGGTCGCGCGCATCCTGGCCGAGGCGGATCCGAACATGGCGGTCATCGGCGTCCGCACGCTCGGCGAGCAGGTGGAGCGCACGTTCGATCAACAGCGGGCGGTGGCGAGCCTGGCGGCACTCTTCGGCGGGGTGGCGCTCGTCCTGGCAGCCATCGGTCTCTACGGCGTGACGGCCTACTCCGTGGCCCGGCGCACGAGCGAGATCGGCGTGCGCATGGCGCTCGGCGCGGATCGCGCGCGCGTCGTCCGCCTCGTGCTCGGCGGCGCGTTCACTCGTGCCGCAATCGGCCTGATACTGGGCCTGCCCCTGGCGGTCGGCGCCGGCTACCTGCTGTCGGCGCAGCTGTATGGCGTATCTTTCTGGGACCCGGCCGCGCTGGGCGTAGCGGCAGGAGCCCTCGCCGCAGCGGCGTTCGCGGCCTCGCTCGTGCCCGCGACGCGGGCGGCCGCCCTGGCGCCGATGAGCGCGCTGCGGACGGAGTAGTCCGTCGGCCGCGCACGGCCCCCGCCGGGCCAGGGCAGCAGGCGCGTCGGCTCCGCGGCCCGCGACCTCGTCACGGGGGCAGCAGCATCAGGCGCGAGGACGCCCGCGCGAGTCCGCACGTTGACGCGCTCGCGCCGCCATGACAGAATCGCCGCCTCACGCGGAGCCCTTCGCCGTGACCGAGTGCCGCCCCAGCTCGCCGGCCGAGATCACTCGCCTGCTCAACGACTGGCAGGTTGGCAATCGGGACGCGCTCGATCGCCTCATTCCCCTCGTCTACCAGGAACTGCGTGCCATCGCCTCGGGCCACGCCCGCCGGGAATGGCGTGAGGGTGCGCTGCGGACGACGGCGATCGTCCACGAGGCGTACTTGAAGCTCCTTGGCCAGCGCGGCAGCAGCTGGGAGAACCGCGCGCACTTCTTCGCCATCGCCTCGCGAATCATGCGGCGGGTTCTGCTGGACGAAGCCAAGGGTGCGCGCAGGGCCAAGCGGGGCGGCGCGAGTGCCCGCGTGACCCTCGACGAGCTGTCGGCGGCCGCGTCCAGTGCGCCGGCCGACACGATTGATCTGCTCGATCTCGATCGCGCGCTGACGGGGCTGGAGCAACTGGATCCCGATCAGGCCAGGCTCGTGGAGCTGCGTTTCTTCGGTGGGCTGACCGTCGAGGAAACGGCCATGGTGATGCGCATCTCGCCCGCGACGGTCAAACGGGAATGGGCCGTCGCCAAGGGCTGGCTGCACCGGGCCCTGACCGAGGGCCAGGCGGCGCCGGAGGCCTGACGCGCGGGATCCCCGGCCCGGCGTACCCGTGTCCTGACACCTTCCGATGGATCCCGAGCTCTGGATACGCGTCAAGGCCATTGCCGCCGACGCCTGGGAGCGCCCGCCAGCGGACCGGGCCGGCTATGTGGCGGCGCGGTGCGAGGGCGATCATGCGCTCCAGCGCGAAGTGCTGTCGCTGCTCGGTGCGATGGAGGGCGCCGGCGACGGTCTCGACACGCCCGTGTTCGACCCCGCGAGTGTCGCGCGGATGGCCCGAGTGGTCGACGATCATCGATCGGTCCCGATCGGCGAGCGGCTGGGATCGTGGACGCTCGTTCGGGAGATCGGCCAGGGCGGCATGGGAACGGTGTACCTGGCGGAGCGGAGCGACGCGGAGTTCTCGCAGCGCGCCGCCGTGAAGGTCGTGCGCGGCGGGAATGCCGACGACCTGCTCGTAAGGCGCTTCCGCGACGAGCGGCGCATCCTGGCGACACTGGAGCACCCGCACATCGCGCGGCTGATCGACGGCGGCGCCACGCCCCGCGGCTTGCCGTACGTCGTCATGGAGTACGTCGAGGGGCTGCCCATCGATCTCTACTGCGAGCAGCACGCGCTCGATCTCCGCCGCCGCATCCAGCTCTTCCGGCTCGTGTGCCTGGCGGTGGATTACGCGCACCAGCATCTGGTCGTGCACCGCGACATCAAGGCGTCGAACATCCTGGTCACCGGCGACGGCGTCCCGAAACTGCTGGACTTCGGCATCGCCAAGGTGCTCCAGCAGGACTCGGCGGCCGAGCCGACCCTCGTGCGGATGATCACGCCCGAGAGCGCCAGCCCGGAGCAGCTGCGCGGCGAACCGATCACCACGGCCACGGACGTCTACGCGCTCGGCGTGCTGCTGTATCGCCTGGCCACCGGGCGAAGCCCTTACCGCCTGGCGACGGGCTCCGACGCGGAGCTGATCGAGGCCGTCTGCGTGCAGGAACCGGCTCCGCCCGGCACGATCGACTCCGACGTCGATCGCATCATCCTCAAGGCGATGCGCAAGGACCCGGAGCGGCGCTACAGTGGCGCCGAGCAGCTGGCCGACGATCTGCAGCGCTACCTGGAATCCCGCCCCGTGCTGGCCGCGCCCGACAGCCGGGTGTACCGGATGCGCAAGTTCGCGGCCCGTCATCGCCTCGGCCTGGCCGCGGCAACGCTCGTCGCGCTGGCCATCGCGGGCGGCGGTGCGGCCACCTTCTGGCAGGCGCGTGTGGCCGCGCGCGAGCGTGATCGGGCCGGCCGCCAGTTCAACGCCGTGCGGACACTGGCCGCCTCGGTCCTGGGCGAACTGCACGACGCGGTGGCGGTGCTGGCGGGCTCGACGCCCGCCCGCGAGCTCCTCCTGCGGCGCGCCACGGAGTACCTGGACACGCTGTCGCGCGAGGCCGGCGACAGCGTGGACCTCCAGCGCGAGCTGGCTGCCAGCTACCGGCGGCTGGCGGAAGTGCAGGGGGCGCGCGGGGCGTCGAACGTGGGCGACGTGGACGCCGCGGTGGCGAGCAGCCGGAAGGCCGTCGCGCTGCTGGAGCCGCTCGCCGCGCGCTTCGGAGAGACACGCGACCGGCTGGCACTCGCCAACGCCTACGTCACGCTGGCCAGCCTGGAGTCGAACATCGAGGACCGTCGGGCGCGCACCCGTCAGGCCGCTGTGATGCTCGAGGCGATTCCGCGGGCGGAGCAGACGACACCCGACGTACTCTCCACGGCCGTGCGCGTGTGGTTCTACGTCGGCCGCCAGCACATCGGTGCCAGGCAGTACACGGAGGCACACGAGGCGTTCGTTCGCGACGTGGAGGCCGCGGAAGCCGCCCTGGGCCTGGCGCCCGGGAATCCGAACGCCAGCCGCAATCTGGCACTCGCCCTCCAGCAGCTGGGGACGACGCTCGAGATGCTCGAGCGACGCGACGAGGCCATCGCCGCTTACCGGCGGGCCCTTGCGCTCGACCGCGAGCGCGCCGAACGTCTGCAGGGCTCGGCCGATGCCCGCCTCGATCTGTCGTTCTCCCACGGGGCCCTCGGCGCCGCGCTGCTGAGCGCGGGCGACATCGGTGGCGCGCGGGAGCAGTACCAGCGGGCCATCGAGCTGCGCCAGGCCGTCGCGGACGCCGATCCGGAGAACGACCGCGCGACCCAGGCCGTCGCGTACGGCCATCAGCGCATGGCCTGGGTCGAGGGAGAGGGCGGCAACCTCGAAGCCGCCCTCGCGTCACACGAGCGCGCGTTGACCGTGTACCGCCAGCGCGCGCTGGGCCACCCCGAGCGGGATCGTCTGTGGTCGGACTACGCTGGCGCGCTGTTCGACTCGGCCGGCGCCCTGGTCACGCTCCTGGAGTCGCGTCCGGCGACTGGCGTGGTCCGCCGGCGCGTGGGCGCGCGTGTCAGGCGAATGCTCGACGATCTGGTCTTGCTCCGAAGCCGATGGCGCGCCGAGCGGCACCCGGGCGGCCTGCCGCCGGACGAAGACGCCCTGCAAAAGATGCTCGCTCGCACACAGCGCCTGTCCGTGGAGTAACGAATCCGTTGATCCGGTGATGTGGTGGTCCGGTCATGCACCGCGTGCGGGTCATCGCCCCGGTCCCTTCAAGTACATCGTGAAGAACTCCACCAGCTTCACCGTGGAGGTCACCCGGTTCGCGGTCTTCCTCCACCCGTGGCCTTCATCCGGGAACAGGATGTACTCAACCGGCACCCCGCGCTTCTTCAGGTTGGCCACCACCTGCTCGGCCTCCACGACGGGAACGTTGGTGTCGTTGGCGCCGTGCTGCACCTGGAGGGGTGTCGTGATGTCGATCAGCTTGGCGAGCGGCGACAGTCTGCGGAGGAGTGCGGGCTGCGTTTGAGGATCGCCGTATTCGGTGGTTGAAATCGCGGCCATCCACGGCTCGGTGTGCTCGAAGAAGGTGAAGAAGTTCACCATCCCGAACAGGTCCACGCCTGCCGCAAACATGTCGGGATACTCGGTGACGCCCGCCAGCGTCATGTAGCCGCCATAGGAGCCGCCGGTGATGCCGACGCGCTTCGGGTCGGCGATGCCCGAGCTCACCAGGTACTCGTAGCAGCTCTCGATGTCCTTCAGTCCATCGAAGCGCAGTTCGCCGTTGTCCAGGTTCACGAAACGCTTGCCGAATCCCGACGATCCGCGCACGTTGGGCGCGAATACCCCAATTCCCGCTGCCAGCAGCGACTGGTAATCGCTGCGGAACGACGGCCGCTCCTGGCCCTCGGGGCCTCCATGAAAGCTGATCGCGTAGGGGCCAGGCCCTGTCTGCCCCTTCGGGCGGTAGAGCCAGCCGCTCAGCTCCAGGCCGTCATGCGCCTTGAACTTCACCAGGTCCGGACGCACCAGCTGCGACAGATCCACCCCTGCGTGCGGCACGTGGGTGACCTGACGGAGTCCCTTCGTCGCAACATCCATGACCCAGATGTCGGAGGGCGCCGCCGCACCCGAGATGTTCATCGCCAGCCGCGTGCCGTCGGGGGAGAGACCGAGCCCGCCCACGAGTTCGGCCGGCAGCTCGGGCCCTGCAGATGTCCTGCCCGAGGGCAGCTCGACGAGGGACATTTCGTCGCGTCCCCCGACGTTCCACACCAGCACCGCCAGTGTTCCCTGATCGTTGATACGGAAGTTGCCCACTTCCGCATCGGGCCTTTCGGCGATGACTTCGATCGGCCCAGGTGAACCGTCGGCCGCGAGCTCGATCCGCGCAAACGCCAGCAGATCGCGGTCCTTGTTCGAGACGAGGTAGACCGTCCGGCCATCCGGCGACAGCTCGCCCGCGAATGTTCCGGGGCCGGTATGCGGTGTGAGCAGCGTCTCCTTGCGCGACTCCAGGTGCACCAGGTAGAGATTGTTGTCGCCGCGGCTGACGAGCCGGCTGACCAACCCCCACTTCCCGTCGCGCGACACGTCCTCGAGCGTGGCCAGCGCATCGTTCTGCACCACCATGCGGCTCTCGCCGGTCACGGGGTCGGTGAGATAGGCATCGATGGCCGACGGATTCCGCGTGTTCGTTCCTGTGGCCAGGTGCCGACCATCGTGGGTCCACTGGAAGAGGCGGTTGGTTTCCTTGCCGCCTTTCGTGAGCAGCCTCCGACCCGAACCGTCCGCCTTGATCACGTAGACCTGGGTGTTCATGCCGCCGCCGGGCGCCAGGGAGTACGCCAGCCAGTCGCTGGCAGGCGACCAGGTGACACTGCCGACCGGGTCGTTGTCGTTGGTGACGAGCGTGGG
The DNA here is from genome assembly GCA_050249615.1 of Vicinamibacterales bacterium. Classification (GTDB taxonomy): domain Bacteria; phylum Acidobacteriota; class Vicinamibacteria; order Vicinamibacterales; family UBA2999; genus VFZN01. The sequence continues at coordinate 3,014 of JBFWQE010000151.1, read as the reverse complement.
CCAGCCGCCGTCGGTGGACATCACCCAAATCTGGGGGACGCCGCTCATGTCCGAGACGAACGCCAGCCTCCTGCCGTCAGGCGAAAACGTGGGTGACGATGCGCGTCCGACTCTGGCCATTCGGGTGACCAGTGCGGCGGTGTCGTCTGTGCCGGCCTGGGCACCACCGGTCGCTGCGAACGCGAGGATCAGGTAACTCGCGAGTGCCGTAGCCAGGTAGTCACGGCGCATGATCGCTCCCTTCGATGTGCAAGCGGGACGGCGATCATACATGGACAGGCGGCGCGCCCGCTCCCCCGCCGTCGGCCGGCAGTTGGCTGCCGGCGCCACACGCCGAACGGAGGCTCTCCAGTCCCTCGCCCGCGTCCCTCCGCCCGGGCCCCGAAAACCGGCAACGCATGCGGGCGTGAGCCCGATTTCCTTCTGGTGTCGCGTCAGGGCTGTCAGCAGGCATGTGAACGCCGGATCGCCGGCTTTTCTTCAAGAGGACACGAATCATGCGCGCAGCAATCGCGACACTCCGCAGGCCCCTCACGCGCGTCTCCGCCTTGGCGGTGGCGGCCATCGCCCTCCTGAGTGGAGCTCAGCCGGCAGCCCAGGCCACCCTCCCGGGCCTCGTGTTCGGCAGCCCAGGCACCGATTGGGGCGAGTTCCAGTGGCCGGGCCGCGTGGACGTCGACGCCGCCGGCAACATCTACGTGGTCGACGCCGGCAACTCCCGGGTGCAGGTGTTCGACCCCTCGGGCGTTCCGATTCTCGTCTTCGGCTCGTACGGCTCGCTGCCGGGCCAGTTCGACCAGCCAAGCGACATCGCCGTCGCGGCCGACGGCAGCATCTACGTGGCCGACAGCGGCAACCTTCGCGTCCAGAAGTTCAGCCCCTCGGGGACCTATGAGCTCAGCATCGGAGCGCCGGAGCAGGAACCCGGTCAGTTCTTCAACCGCATCACGTCCCTGGCTCTCGATGGCAACGGCAACGTCTACGTGGGGAGCGTGTTCCAGCTTCAGAAGTTCACCGCGAACGGGACGCTGATCGAGGCCTTCCCGCTCGGAGGCATCCTGCCGGAGGCGCTGGCCATCGCCGCTAACGGCGACATCGTGATGTACGAGAGGGACAACGGCACGATCGACGTGTTCGACGCCGAGGGAGGCTTCGTCCGCCAATTCTCGAGCACGGGCTGCTACATGGAGACCGGGTTCGGCTGCTCGACGGACCAGGCGGGCGCCATCGCGCCTGGCGACGGTGAGCTGGCCAGCGGCGCGGGCGCGCTCGGGGTGGACGCGCTTGGAAACATCTACGTGGCCGACAGCAGCAACCACCGCATCCAGAAGTTCAGTCCCGGCGGAACCTTCCTCTGGAAGTTTGGCGGGCCCGGCACGGCCCTCGGCCAGTTCGGCAACGAGGCGGGTCCGCAAGGTCTGGCAGTCGATGCGTCCGGGCGCCTGTACGTCGCCGATACCGACAATCACCGCATCCAGGTGTTCTGGGACGATCGCACCATCGCCATCGCGGACCAGTCGGTCCTGGAGGGAGATGCCGGCGTGGTCGAGGCTGTGTTCACGGTCTCGCTCTCGGCACCGAGCAGCAGTTTCGTCTCGGTGGACTTCACCACCGTCGAGGACACCGCGCAGGCGGGGGTCGACTACCGATCCGCCAGCGGCACGCTGACCTTCGCGCCGGGCGAGACGACCACCACGGTCACGGTGCTCGTGGAAGGCGACACGGTGCAGGAGCCTGAGGAGACCTTCACGATCCTCCTCTCGAATCCCGACGGCGCAACGATTGCCGATGACCGGGCGATCGGCACGATCGTCGACGACGACGATGACGGGGGAAGCGGAGACGACAGGACGCCGCCGCTGGTGACGTATTCGATCGATCCGCCGCCGAACGCCGCGGGGTGGAACAACACGCCCGTACAGCTCACGTGGGCCGTATCGGACCCGGAATCCGGCATCGCCTCGACGTCGGGGTGCGAGACGCGGCAGCTCGCGGCGGATCCCACCGGCCTCACGTTCACGTGCACGGTGACCAACGGCGAGGGGTTGAGCGCTGCGGTCACCGCGACGGTCCGGATCGATCGGACACCGCCGGCCGTGTCGTGCGGGATACCGGACGGCCTCTGGCACGCCACGGACGTCAGCATCGCGTGCACGGCCACGGATTCGGCGTCCGGCATCGCCGTCCCCGGGCCGAGCTTCGCGCTTTCGACGAGCGTCCCGGCGGGCACCGAAACCAGCGCCGCGGCCACAGGCACCATGACGGTGGTCGACCTCGCCGGCAACGCAACTCAGGCAGGCCCTGTCGCGCCAATCAGGGTCGACAAGAAGGCTCCGACCATCTCCATCGTCTCGCCGGAGCCCAGGAACTACGTCCTGAGGGAAGCGCTGTACTCACAGTACTACTGCGCGGACGGTGGCTCTCTCGTCGGGTCGTGCGTGGGAACGGAGGCACACGGCTCGCTGATGATCCCGGGGGTCGGCACGCACCGCTTCGAAGTGAACGCCGCGGATCGCGTGGGCAACCGCTCGTCGGCCAGCGTCACCTACAGCGTGTCGTATGCCGTGTGCCTGAACTACGACCCGTCCGCCCCGCTTCGAATTGGCCCGCTCGCGCCGATCTGGCTCAGCCTCTGCGATGCGAACGGACGCAACGTGTCGTCGTCGAGCGTGGCGCTGCGGGCGATCGAGCTGGTCAACGTGGCGACCGGCGAGGTGACGAGGCCGGTGAGCCCGCTGCCACCCTACGACGCGTTCCATTACGTGCCGTGGCCAGGACGAGGCAGCTACGTGTTCCCGCTGGTCACCTGGGCCCTGCAGCCGGGTCAGTACCAGCTCAGGTTCCGCGCGGGCGTCGATCCGACGGTCCACGTGGCGCCGTTGTGGTTGAGATAAGGCGAACGGAGGCGACCCGGAAGGGTCGCCTCCGCTCGCTTCGCACTGCGCAGCCCCTCAGCCGCGAACGAGGTCCCGGCTCAGCGCCAGGAACCGATCGATGTCATCCACGGTGTTGAA
>JBFWQE010000150.1:0-12971 GCA_050249615.1 Vicinamibacterales bacterium | reverse complement strand
CGAATCCCGCAGCGCCGCCAGTGGCCGGTGCGGGCAGGCCAATCGACGGGTCCAGGCGTTGGATGCGGAGGAGCATGGGAAGATAGTACACAGGGCAGGGTGCAGGGTGCACCGTGCAGGGGTGCAGGGGTGCACGGTGCAGGGGTGCACGGTGCACGGTGCAGCGTGCGCGTGCAGCATGCGAGTGCGGAGACCGGAGCAGGAGCCAACATGCGGATGCTGAGAGCGATGGTGCTGGCGGCGGTTGTGGTGAGCGCGTCGGCGGCGGTGTGGGCGCAGGCGGCGGCTCCGGCGCTGCCGGAGGCGCTTCAGGTACCGGCGGAGCTCGCGCTCGATCGGCTGCTGCCCGTGGATGGCGCCGTGCGCTCGGGCCAGCTCACCAACGGCCTGAAGTATTTCATCCGGCAGAACGGCCGCCCGGCCCAGAGGGTGTCTCTGCGCCTCGCGGTGAATGCCGGCTCGCTGCAGGAGGAGCCCGACCAGCGTGGGCTCGCGCACTTCCTCGAGCACATGGCGTTCAACGGGACGCGCAATTTCAAGCCGGGCGAGCTCGTGGCGTTCCTCGAGTCCATCGGCGCGCGCTTCGGCCCGCACGTGAACGCCTCCACGAGCTTCGACGAGACCATCTACATGCTCGACGTGCCCACCGATCGCGAGGGGTACGTGGACAAGGGGCTGCTGGCGCTCCACGACTTCGCCGCTGGCGTCCTGCTGCTGCCCGAGGAGGTGGAAAAGGAGCGCGGCGTGGTCCTCGAGGAATGGCGCGGCCGCCTCGGCGCCGGCTCGAGGCTGATGGACAAGCAGCTGCCGGTGCTGCTGCAGGGCTCGCGGTACGCGGATCGGCTGCCGATCGGCACGCCGGAGGTCATCAAGGGCGCGCCACGCGAACGGCTGGCCGCGTTCTACGACACGTGGTACCGGCCGGATCAGATGGCCGTGATCGTCGTGGGCGACATCGATCCCGCCGCCGCCGAGAAGCTGGTGCGATCGCGCTTCGACGACATCCCGCGCCGCTCGACGCCGGTGCCCGCGGTGGATCGCCAGGTTCCTCCACACGCGGAGACGCTCTACAGCGTGGCCACGGACCCGGAGGCGCAGGGCTCGACCGTCACCCTCAGCTTCAAGAGCGAGGCCCGCGACCAGCGGACGGTGGGCGATTACCGTGCATCGCTCGTGCGCCAGTTGATCGGCGAGATGATCAACCCGCGCCTGCGCGAGATCGCACGGCGGCCGGACACACCGTTTCTCAGCGCGGAGGCGGGGATCGACACCTTCGGGCGAACGCTGCAGATCTTCGAGATCGGCGCCGCCGTGCCGGAGACCGGTCTGGCCACCGGCCTCGAGGCCCTGGTGCTCGAAGCCCGTCGCGTCCAGCAGTTCGGCTTCAGCGACGCCGAGCTGGATCGCGCCCGGCGCTCGCTGCTCGCGTTCTACGAGCGTGCCTACAACGAGCGGGCGACCACCGAGAGCCCGCGCTATGCGGCGGAGTACGTCCGCCACTTCCTCGAGGCCGAGGCCATCCCGGGCATCGAGTTCGAGTACCGCATCGCGTCCACGTACCTGCCGACGGTGACTGTGGAAGAGGTGTCGCGGGTGGCCCGCGGGCTGGTCACCGACGAGAACCGCGTCGTGCTGGCCGTGGCGCCCGAGAAGAAGGACGCGCCGGCGCCGACGGTGGACAGCCTGAAGGCGTCGGTGGCGCGGGCGTCAGCGGCTCCTGTCGAGCCGTGGACCGATGCCACGGCGGGACGGACTCTGGTGGCGGACCCACCGTCGGGTGGCACGGTGGCGGCCACGCGCACGCTCGGCGACCTCGGCGTCACCGTCCTCACGCTCTCGAATGGCGTCGAGGTGTGGATGAAGCCCACCGACTTCAAGAACGACCAGGTCCTCTTCAGCGCCTACGCGCTCGGAGGGACGTCGCTTGCGCCCGAGGAGGACTTCCACGGGGCGGAGATGGCCACCTCCCTCGTCGGAGTGGGCGGCATGGGCGGGTTCAGTCCCGTGGACCTCAGCCGGATGCTGGCGGGGACGATCGCCCAGGCGTCACCTCGCATCGGGACCTACACGCAGGAGATCGCCGGATCGGCCACGCCCCGCGACATCGAGACGGCGCTGCAACTGAACTACCTGGCGTTCACTGCGCCGAACCTGACAGCCGACAGCCTCGACCTGCTGAAGCGCCGCCTCGGGGCGATGCTCGAGAACCAGGCGCAGAACCCGCGTGCGGTGTTCGGCGAGAAGGTGAGCCTGGTCAACACCTCCAACCACTACAGCGCGAAGATGATCACGCCCGCGGACGTACCCGCCCTGCGCCTCGATGCCATGCAGCGGTTCTATCGCGCGCGGTTCGCCAACGCAGCCGACTACACCTTCTTCTTCGTGGGCGCCTTCCAGGTATCCGAGCTGACGCCGCTGGTGGAGCGATGGATTGGCGGCCTGCCGTCCACCGGGAGGAGGACCGCAGCGTTCCGCGACATGGGCGTGCGATTCCCCGCCAGAGTCGTGCGTGAGGAGGTGCGGAAGGGGAAAGACCCTGCCAGCCAGACCGTCATCTCCTTCTTCGCGGACGCCGGGAACGACGAGTTCGAGATGCACCGCGTGCGCGCGGCGGGGAGCGTCCTCGGCATCCGCCTGCGCGAACTCCTGCGCGAGGAACTGGGCGGCACCTACGGCGTCTCGGTTGGCTACGAGACCAGCCTGCCGCTGCCCGGCTACGGCGCCATCGTCATCCAGTTCGGGAGCGCGCCGGAGAACGCCGAGAAGCTGACGAGCGCGGTGTTCGCGGAGGTGGAACGGCTCAAGGCGCAGGGGCCCACCGCCGACGATGTGAACAAGGTGAAGGAGATGGAGAAGCGCGACCTCGAGACCAACGCGCGACAGAACAACTACTGGCTGGGGTCGCTGCAAACCGTTCACCTGTACGGCTGGGACCCCGCGGGCATCCTCCGCCGCCCGCGGCGCACCGAGAGCCTGACGCCGGAGATTCTGCACGGGATCTTCAAGAAGTACTTCCCGATGGACCGCTACACCGTCGTGACGCTGAAGCCGGAAGCGTGAACGAACCCGGGAACTCGAAGAACGGTTCTCCGGTTCTCGGGTTCTCGGGTTCTGAGGTGCTCGTGGGTGTCTTCCTGTTCTCCTCGTCTTTCGTGTTCCCATGACGGGTTTGCTATAGTCAGAGGCTTCCATGGCCCCGCAATACGTCTATGTGATGAAAGGGCTCGGGAAGACCTATCCTCCCGACCACACGGTCCTCCGCGACATCTGGCTCTCGTTTCTCCCGGGTGCGAAGATCGGCGTGCTCGGCCTGAACGGGGCCGGCAAGTCCACGCTCCTCAAGATCATGGCGGGCGTCGAGACGAACTTCGTCGGCGAGGCGTTCGCCGGCGAGGGGATCACCGTCGGCTATCTCCCACAGGAGCCGCAGCTCAACCCCGCCAAGGACGTCAAGGGCAACGTCGAGGAGGGCGTCGCCGAGCTGAAGGGCGTCCTCGAGCGCTACGACGCGGTGAACATGAAGCTCGGCGAGGACCTGTCTCCCGAGGAGATGGACAAGGTGCTGGAGGAGCAGGCAAAGCTGCAGGACCGGATCGACGCCGCGAATGCGTGGGACCTGGACGCGAGGCTCGACCTGGCCATGGAGGCCCTCCGCTGCCCACCCCCGGACGCCGATGTCACGACGCTCTCGGGCGGGGAGCGGCGTCGCGTGGCCCTCTGCCGCCTGCTGCTCCAGTCGCCGGACCTGCTGCTGCTCGACGAGCCCACCAACCACCTGGACGCGGAATCCGTGGCGTGGCTGGAGCGCTTCCTCAAGGACTACGCCGGCACGGTCGTGGCCGTCACCCACGACCGCTACTTCCTCGACAACGTCGCGGGCTGGATCCTCGAGCTGGATCGAGGCAGCGGGATCCCGTACGAAGGCAACTATACCGGCTGGCTGGAGCAGAAGCAGGCCCGGCTGGCCCAGGAAGAGAAGGCCGAGAGCCGCCGGCAGCGCACGCTGCAGCGCGAGCTGGACTGGATCCGCATGTCCCCGCGGGCGCGGCAGGCCAAGGGCAAGGCCCGCCTGAACGCCTACGAGCAGCTCCTCAGCGAGGACGTCGCCCAGAAGGTGGAGTCGGTCGAGATCTATATCCCGCCCGGCCCGCGCCTGGGGGACGTGGTAATCGAGGCGCGCGATCTGAGGAAGGCCTATGGCGAGAACGTGCTGTTCGATGGCCTGTCCTTCACGCTCCCCCGGGCCGGCATCGTCGGCGTGATTGGCCCGAACGGCGCCGGCAAGACGACGCTGTTCCGGCTCATCACCGGGCAGGAGCAGCCCGACGCGGGGACGCTGAAGCTGGGCGAGACGGTGCAGATCGGCTACGTGGACCAGAGTCGCGACACGTTGAGCGCCGACAAGACCGTCTGGGACGAGATCAGCGGGGGCCAGGACGAGCTCACGCTCGGAAGGAAGACCGTGGCCTCGCGCGCCTACGTGTCGTGGTTCAACTTCAAGGGCGCCCAGCAGCAACGCAAGGTGGGGACCCTGTCGGGCGGCGAGCGGAACCGCGTCCACCTGGCCAAGCTGCTCCGGAAGGGCTGTAACCTCCTCCTGCTGGACGAGCCGACCAACGACCTCGACGTCGACACGCTGCGCGCCCTGGAGGAAGCGCTCCTGACCTTCGCGGGCTGCGTGGTGGTCATCAGCCACGACCGCTGGTTCCTGGACCGTATTGCCACCCACATGCTCGCCTTCGAGGGCGATAGCGAGGTGGTGTGGTTCGAAGGCAACTACCAGGACTACGAGGCGGATCGGAAGCGCCGGCTGGGCGCCGCGGCCGACCAGCCGCACCGGATCAAGTACAGGAAGTTGACCAGGAGTTGAACAGGTTCTTGGGTTCTCGGGTTCTCGGGTTCTCAGGTTCTCAGGTTCTCGGGTTCTCAGGTTCGCACGCTGATCCAAGTCCCAAGTCCCAAGTCCCAAGCCCCAAGCCCCAAGCCCCAAGCCCCACGACCCACCGAGGAGGCACCAATGACCGCAGATCAGGCCAGGGCCGTCGCCGAAGTGCTCGGACAGCAGATCCAGTTCGAGTGGATGACCACCGTCAAGGTGCTCCAGGCGGTGCCCGAGGACAAGAAGGACTGGAAGCCCGCAGACAGCTCGCGGTCCGCCTGGGAGCTTGCCACTCACATCGCCGAGAGCGACGTGTGGTTCCTCGAGGGGATCATCAACCAGCAGTTCGGCGAGCCGACCCCGAGCGGCGCGTCCACCGTCGCGCAGCTGGTGGATTGGTACAAAGCGCAGATGCCCAACCGCCTCGAGCGGGTGCTGGCCATGGACGGCTCGAAGCTGGCCGCTGTCGTCGACTTCTTCGGCATGAAGATGCCCAACGCCCAGTACCTCGTGTTCCAGGCGGTGCACAACGCCCATCATCGCGGGCAGCTGTCGACGTACCTGAGACCGATGGGCGCCAAGGTGCCGAGCATCTACGGGGGCAGCGCCGACGAGCCCTGGCAGGGGTGACGCCCATCGACGGGAGGCGGGAGTCGGGAACCGGGAGTTGGCGGGCCGCTGTGCCTTGCCGGCTGCCGCTTGCCGTGCTGGTCCTTGCGATGATGGGGGCGTGCGCGCCGCCGGCGCCGGACACGGTGCTGTTGAACGGCCGGGTCTTCACGGCCAATCCCGCGCAGCCGTGGGCCGAAGCGGTGGGCATTCGCGGCGACCGCGTCATCGCGGTGGGAACGACCGCCGAGGTGTCCGCGCTGGCATCGAGCGGGACCTTGACGCGCGACCTCGGGGGGCGCGTGGTGATCCCCGGGTTCAACGATGCGCACGTGCCCGACCCGGGGAGCGACGCGGCCGCACTGGCCTCCTTCGCAGGTGCGGCGCTCGCGTCCGGCGTGACCTCCATGCACTGGTTCGTCGGCGAGCGCACCGTGAAGGAGGCAGCCCGGGCGGTGCTCGATGCCGACCTGCCGATTCGCATCCGCATGCTGCGAATGCCGCGACCTGGTCCCGACGGCACGACGATAGACAGCCGTCCACACCTCCCACCGCAGCCCGGCTTCCGGCTCGACATTCGCGGCATGGGCTTCCGGCTGGGCGCCGCAGACGAGGCCCGTATCCGGCAGGCCGTCGGCTGGGCGTATGGCACCGAGGATCTCCTGGCGATTGAGCCGGCCGACGAGCAGGCGCTGTCGATCTATGTGCAGGCCATCGAGCAGGAGGGCCTGCCCGAGGTCTGGGCCCGCAAGCGGCCCCGCGTGGAACAGGCGGGTATGGGCGCCGTGACGCTGGCGCCGCGCCTGGCGGGCTCGGGCATGGTGGTGGCGCAGCGGCCGGGCGGGACCGTTCCGCTTGCCTCGTTGGTCAAACAGGGCGTGACCCTTGCGCTGGGCTCTGGTCAGGGCACGCGTTCGTTCGACGTGCTCGCCTGGGCGACATCACCGGAGCGCGGCGTTGAAGCCCTGACGATGGAGCAAGCCGTCGTGGCCTTCACGCGAGGCTCGGCCTACGCCGAGTTCACCGAACGGGAGAAGGGCCATCTCACCGTCGGCGCGCTGGCGGACCTGGCCGTGCTCTCGGCCGACCCTTTCACAGCTGCCCACGAGGAACTGGGCGGCCTGCGCAGCGTCCTGACCATCATCGGGGGACGCGTGGTCCACGATGTTCGCTGACCTTCGCCTGTTTCTCCACGAGCTGCGCCGTGACCGCGACGTCGTCGAGGTATCGGCGCCCGTGGACGCCCATCTCGAGGTCGCGGAGATCCATCGTCGCGTCATCGCCGCCGGCGGTCCTGCTCTGCTCTTCACCAACGTGCGGGGCAGGGCATTCCCGCTGGTGACCAACCTGTTCGGAACCGCGCGCAGGGCGGAGCTCGCATTTGGCGAGCGCCCTCTTCGCCTCATACGCGAGGTCGTCCACCTGGCCGAGACCATCATGCCGCCGTCGCCCGGCAAGCTGTGGGGAGCGCGAGGCCTGGCGGGCGAGTTGCTGAAGGTGGGCCTGCGGCGCCAGCGGTCCGGCCCCGTCACCGAAGTCGTGACGCCGGATCTCGGGCTGGACCAGCTGCCCGTGATCACCTCGTGGCCCGAGGACGGCGGCCCATTCGTGACGCTGCCGCTCGTGTACACCACCCACCCGGATGGCCGGGGCTCGAACCTGGCGATGTATCGCCTGCACGTGCACGACCGGCGCACGACGGGGATGCACTGGCAGATTGGCAAAGGGGGCGGATTCCACTACCAGCTCGCCGAGGCGCGGGGCCAGGCACTGCCCGCGACGGTATTCCTCGGGGGACCGCCCGCGCTCATCCTGGCCGCCATCGCGCCGTTGCCGGAGAACGTTCCCGAGCTGATGCTGGCCTCGCTCATCGCCGGCCGGCGTCTGCCACAGGTGCCGGGTCCCAACGGCCACCCGCATTCGCTGGTGGCGACGGCGGAATTCGCGATCATGGGCGAGGTGCCCCCGCACGTCCGGCGGCCGGAAGGCCCCTTCGGCGACCATTACGGGTACTACTCGCTCCAGCACGACTACCCGGTGTTCCAGGTCCGGCAGATCGCGTACCGGCACGACGCCATCTACCCCGCGACGGTGGTGGGCAAACCGCGACAGGAGGACTTCTACATCGGCGATCTGCTGCAGGAGCTGCTCTCGCCGCTCTTCCCGCTCGTCATGCCGGCCGTGGAGCAGCTCTGGTCCTACGGCGAGACGGGCTACCACTCGCTGGCGGCCGCCGTCGTCAAGCAGCGCTACAAGCGCGAGGCCATGGCCAGCGCGTTCCGGATCCTGGGCGAAGGCCAGCTGTCGCTCACGAAGTTCCTGCTCCTGACCGATCGGGGGGTGAACCTGAAGGACTTTCGTGCCACGCTGGAACACGTGCTGGCGCGGACGGACCCCCGCGTGGACCTCTACGTCTTCTCGAACCTCTCGATGGACACGCTCGACTACACGGGCCCGACCGTCAACGAAGGCTCGAAGGGCGTGTGGCTGGGACTGGGAGATCCGGTCCGTGACCTCCCGCGAGTGTTTGCGCCGCCCGTGCCGCCGCCATCGGATGTGGCCGAGGTGAGGGTGTTCTGTGGTGGCTGCCTGGCGGTGCAGGCGCGGTCGTATGCGGACGACCGCGAGGCTGCCGCCCGGCTCGCGGCCCATCGGGCGTTTGCCGGCTGGCCGCTCGTGGTGGTCACCGACGATGCAGCGCGGGCGACCCGGAGCGAGATGAACTTCCTGTGGACGACCTTCACGCGGTTCGAGCCGGCGGCCGACATCCACGCCGCCGCCGCGCGCGTGGTCAGACATCACGTGAGCTACGAGCCGCCGGTGGTCATCGATGCCCGGATGAAGCCGTGGTATCCGGCTGAGCTCTCGTGCCGCCCCGACATCGCGGCCCGGGTGAGCGAGCGGTGGAAAGAGTACTTCCCGAACGATCAGGTGGAGATGGGCGACTCGGAGCGTGGCCACCTGGACTAGGGCCGACGTCACGTCCCAAGTCCCAAGTCCTACGCCCCAAGCCCCTGGCCCCGCCGAATGCGATAATCAGTGACGTGAGCGACACCACGACCAACGGCATCCGCGTCCAGGTCTCGGCCGAGTTCCTGCCCGACAGGAGCTCGCCAAGCGAGGATCAGTACGTGTTCGCGTACCACATCACCATCTCGAACGTGGGCACGGAGGTGGCGCAGCTCATCAGCCGGCACTGGATCATCACCAACGCCGATGGCGAAACCGAAGAGGTGCAGGGTCCCGGCGTGGTGGGGGAGCAGCCGGTGCTCCGGCCCGGCGAGCAGTTCGAGTACACGAGCTTCTGCCCGCTGAAGACCAACGTCGGGACGATGCACGGCAGCTACACGATGGTGACGCCCGCAGGTGAGATGTTCCAGGCCCGGATCGCGCCCTTCACCCTGGCTGTCCCGTTCGCCCTCAACTGAAATGGCCCTCATGCGTTCCGGCGCGCCGCGGATGGCCCGAGCCGAGCGGTCTGGCACGGGCCGGGGGCTGCCGCTCCCCGCCGAGTCCGACAAGAAGACGCCGTTCAACAAGAGCGCCGCCTGGCGGGAGGCGCGCGAGCTGCTGTACGGGCACCGCAGGCGCCTGCTGCTGGGCCTGGCGCTGATGCTGGTGTCCCGCCTGGCGGGCGTCGTGCTGCCGGCGCTGTCGAAGGTGGTCATCGACGAGGTGATCGGCAAGTCGCGGGCCGAGTTGCTGCTGCCGATCGCCCTGGCCGCGGGCGCCGCCACCCTCGTGCAGGCGGTCACGAGCTTCAGCCTGTCGCAGATCCTGGGCGTGGCCGCACAGCGGGCCATCACCGACATGCGCATCCGGGTGCAGGCGAAGGTCATGCGCCTGCCGGTCCGCTACTTCGACTCCACGCAGTCCGGCGTGCTGCTGTCGCGCATCATGACCGACGCCGAGGGGATCCGGAACCTCGTGGGCACGGGCCTGGTGTCGCTGGTCGGCGGGATCGTGACCGCTGCCATCAGCCTGATGGTGCTGCTGTACATCAACTGGCGCCTCACGCTGGTGACAGCCGTGGTGCTGGCCATGTTCGGCGGCGGGATGGCGTTCGCCTTCAAACGCCTGCGTCCCCTCTTCCGCGAGCGCGGCAAGATCCAGGCGGAGGTGACGGGACGGCTCACCGAGGCGCTCGGGGGCATCCGCATCGTCAAGAGCTACACGGCCGAGAAGCGCGAGGAGATCGTCTTCACGAAGGGCGCGCACCGGCTGTTCCGCAACATCGCGCAGTCGATGACCGGCGTGTCGGCCACCACGGCCGGGAGCACCGTCATCGTGGGCGTCATCGGGGTCGTGATGATCTGGATGGGCGGCGGCGACATCCTCGCCGGGCGCATGACGCTCGGCGACTTCATCATGTACGTGTTCTTCATCGGCCTGCTCGCCGCCCCGCTCATCTCCATTGCCAGCATCGGCACGCAGATCACGGAGGCGTTCGCCGGGCTGGATCGCATCCGGGAGATCCTCGACATGCAGACCGAGGACGAGGCCGACGTGGACAAGGCGCCGCTCGGCCCCATCCGGGGCCACATCCGGTTCGAGGAGGTCTGGTTCGAGTACGACCCGGGCCGGCCCGTGCTGAAGGGCGTCAGCTTCGAGGCGTCGCCGGGCTCGACGACGGCGCTCGTGGGATCCAGCGGCTCTGGCAAGAGCACGCTCATCGGCCTGGTGATGGCGTTCAACCGGCCCCTGCGCGGCCGCATCCTCGTGGACGGCCGCGATCTGGGCGAGATCCCCCTGCGCGACTACCGTGAACAGCTGGCGTCGGTGCTGCAGGAGAGCTTCCTGTTCGACGGGACCATCGCCGCGAACATCGGCTACGCGAGGCCGGGGGCCACGCTCGAGGAGATCAAGCACGCGGCGCAGGTGGCGCACTGCGAGGAGTTCATCCTGCGTTTCCCGGATGGCTACGAAACCATCGTGGGGGAGCGTGGCATCAAGCTGTCGGGCGGCCAGCGGCAGCGGGTGTCCATCGCGCGCGCCATCCTGGCGCAGCCGAAGGTGCTCATCCTGGACGAAGCCACGTCGAGCCTGGACAGCGAGAGCGAGGAGATGATCCAGGACGGCCTGCGGACGCTCCGCAGCGGCCGGACGACGTTCGTCATCGCGCACCGCCTGTCCACCATCCGGAGTGCCGACCAGATCCTGGTGATGGAGGGCGGCGAGATCGTCGAGCGCGGCACCCACGACGAGCTGCTGGCGGCCAACGGGCGCTACCGGCAGCTGTACGACAAGCAGTACAAGCTCGAGACGAACCGCTTCATCAATCCGGGCGAGGACTGGACGCCGGAGGCGCCGAAGGTGGCGGTGCCGAAGCCGAGCGCGTCGACGCGCCTCTGAGCGCGCACTGCTCGCCGCGGAACCTGGCCGGCACCGCTTCGTATTCCTGAGTGGAGATCGCGATTGAACGATCCTGCCCAACTCCTGTCCCTGTTCCTGAACGGCGCGCTCGGCCGGTCCGGCCGGAAACGGGCCCGGAAGGCCGCGAAGTTCCTGACCGGCCACCGCGGCCTGGTGACGTCGAGCGCCGTGCTGGCGGCGGCCGGCGTGGCGTGGGGTATCTACGACAGTCTCAAGGCGGGTGCGGCCGGTGCGCCAGGTACCGCCGGTGCCACGGGTGCGGTGCCGGGCGGTTCGCCAGTGGCTTCGCACCCGTTGCCGCCGCCGTTGCCGGGCGCGCCTGTGGGCACGGCGGCACCGGCGGTGACGCCGCTGCCCGCCGAGGTGCTGCGCATCGTGCGGCTGGCCGTGTCGGCGGCGCGCGCCGATGGCTCGCTGACCCCGCCCGAACGGGCGCTCATCCTCGATCAGGCGCGCTTGGCCGGCGTGGAGGCCGCGGCAGCGCAGGAACTCGATCGGCCTCATCCGCTGGCCGACATCGTGCGCGGTGTCACCGACGAGCGCGCCCGTCACGACCTCTACAACCTCGCCTTCACCATCGTCCGCGCGGACGAATCCATCACTGGCGGCGAGCGCATCTACCTGGCCCAGCTGGCGCACCAGCTGGGTATCGATCCCGCGACCGCCGCGAGGCTCGAGTCCGACACGTCGGCCGGCATCGACTCGGCCGGCACTGCGTGATCCCTGATCCCTGACCCCTGATCCCAGATCCCTGACTCCTGACCCTGATCCCTGACTCCGAGGCACCAAATGTCTGCACCGCAGTGGTACATGGCCATCGGGGGCCACCAGGTGGGCCCCGTCACCCAGGACGAGATCCTCTCGAACCTGCGCAACGGCAGCATCGACGCCGAGACGCTGGTATTCACGTCGGGAATGACGACGTGGCAGAAGGTGAAGGACGTGCCCGCCTTCGCCTCGTTCGTGGTCCCCGGAGCTTCGGCGGGGCAGGCCCCGCCGCCGATGCCGCCCGGCCGGCGCGCGCACGACATCGACTTCGTCATCCACGGCAACGAGATGCAGTTCGTCGAGGTCGAGCTCGATCCCGGCGAGGCAGCCGTGGCCGAAGCCGGGGTGTTCATGTACATGACGCCGGGCATCCAGATGGAGACCATCTTCGGCGACGGCAGCCAGGCGCCGAGGGGCGTCCTCGACGCGCTGATCGGGGCGGGCAAGCGCATCCTGACGGGTGAGAGCCTGTTCATGACGGTGTTCCACAACCAGGGGCAGGGTAAGCAGCGCGTCGCGTTCGCGGCCCCGTATCCCGGCAAGATCCTGGCGATGGACCTGAAGGCGCTGGGCGGGCACCTGGTCTGCCAGAAGGACTCGTTCCTCTGCGCCGCGCGGGGCGTGTCCGTGGGCATCGCGTTCCAGAAGAAGATCGGCGCGGGCCTCTTCGGCGGCGAGGGCTTCATCATGCAGAAGCTGGAAGGGGATGGCCTCTGCTTCGTGCACGCGGGAGGCACCATCCACGCCGTGGACCTGCAGCCGGGCGAGACGCTTCGGGTGGACACGGGGTGCCTGGTGGCCCTGCAGCCGAGCGTGACCTACGACATCCAGTTCGTGGGCCGGGTGAAGACGGCGCTCTTCGGCGGGGAGGGAATCTTCTTCGCGACGCTGACCGGACCCGGCCGCGTCTGGCTGCAGTCCCTGCCGCTCAGCCGCATGGCCGATCGCATCTACTCCGCCGCACCGCAGGTGAGCCGCGGGCGGAAGGAAGAGGGCAGCGTTCTCGACCGCGCCTTCGGGCTGGGGGACCTGATCGACGGAAGATAGGGCACGGGGGTTCAAAGCACGGGGGCGAAGCGCGGAAGTTCAGAGCACGGGACCGGAGTGCGGAGGCTCACGTTGTGCAGCGCCCTCCGGCGTTCATCTACGGCTCCTCGGCCTCCGGGTTCATCTGCGGCCCCTCCGGGTTCATGTGTGACGTCCCGTGTCAATCTGCGGCCTGCTGCGGTCCATCTGCGGCCCCTCCGGGTTCATCTGTGACGTCCCGTGTCCATCTGCGGCCTTCTGCGTCCATCTGCGGCCCCTCCGCGTTCATCTGCGGCCTGCTGCGTCCATCTGCGGC
>JBFWQE010000149.1:3459-13136 GCA_050249615.1 Vicinamibacterales bacterium | reverse complement strand
CCGTGCGGCGTGAACAGGCGGACGCCGCTGGTCGCCTGGTCAGTCAGGCCGTCGCGCCAACGTGAGGGGCCGAGGCCGGGCCCGTATCCCGTTCGCCCCGCACGCTCGAGTCCTGGCGGCTCGCATCGTGTCGCGAGGCATTCGGAGGTCCTGATGGCCAGGTGCGGCCGCCATGGCCACCGGGACCGCCCCGCTCCGAACGCCCCAGGCCCAAGGTAGATGACGCTCCCGGTAACCAGGAATCACGCGGGTCGAGTGAGCGCCCCTCGCAGCGGGGTGGCATGGCTCGTGCTTGACGTGTAGTGGATCTGCCGATTTTCTGAAGGGAGCCCGCCATGGCGAGAAGCAACATCACACTGCACAAGGCGGAGTCGGTGTTCGAGGAGCTCGAACAACTGCGACGGGCGATCAGCCAGCGTGCGTACGACCTGTTCGAGAGGCGCGGGGATGTCTTCGGAGCGCCGATGGCCGATTGGCTCAGAGCCGAGCAACAGCTCGTCTGGAAGCCGGCCATCGAACTGCGCCGGAAGGACAACGAGTTCGAGGTGCTGGTGGCGACGCCGGGCGTGGACGCGAAGGACCTGGACGTCCAGATCACGCCCGAGGACGTGCTCATCAAGGCCGACATTCACCACACGCACACGCCGGATGAGGGCGACATCCAGCTGTGCGAGTTCAACACCGGGCCACTGTTCCGATCGATTCACTTCCCGGACAGGGTCGATCCGGACCACACGACGGCCGAGTACCGGGACGGCATGCTCCGGCTGCACGCCCCCATCGTGAAGGCGACGGCGCAGAAGGTGGAGATCCGGACGGCCTGACGCCGGGTCCGAGCCGTCGGACGCTCGACGCCGCTGCCGGGTGTCCGGCGTCGGATGATGACACGGCAACGGCGGGTCCCGCCCACTGGCGCCGGGCCCCGCCGAGGGCCAGGCAGCACGCCGCCCGGGGACGCACCGCTCGCGCCGGCCATCCTCGTTATCCGCGTGGTGCCAGTCCCTGGCCAATCAGCCTCCGGAACGCGCGCTCGTCGATGGTGCGAATGCCCAGTGCTCGCGCCCTCGCATGCTTGGAGCCGGGTTTTGCGCCGGCCACCAGGAGGTCCGTCGCGGCGCCGACGCTCCGCGAGATTCGCGCGCCGCTCGCCCGCGCCCGCTCCTCCGCCTCCTCACGGGTCATCGACTCCAGGCCGCCCGTGAACACGACGGTCTTCCCTGACAGCCGGCCTCGGCGCCGGGCCGCCGTACCCGCCACCTGCACGCCACGGCGCAAGCAGAGGTCGATGACGCGGCGGGTGGCCGGACGCCGGAAGAAGCAGGCGACGTCACGAGCGATGGCGGGTCCGACGCCGGGCACCGCGGTCAACGCCGCCTCGCCGGCCGACCGCACCCGTTCGAGCGTCCCGAAGTGATCGGCGAGGTCGCGCGCGATCTGCGCGCCGACGCCGGGGATGCCGAGCGCGTACAAGAATCGCCACAACCGGGGCCGCGTCGCACGGTCGATCGCGTGCAGCAGGTTGGCGGCCGACAGCTCGGCGAAGCGCTCGACCTTCAGCAGGTCCTGTCGTGTCAGGGTGAACAAATCGGCGACCGAACGCACGAGGCCTGCCGAGACGAGGGCGTCGATGGTTTCCCGGCCAAGGCCGCGGATGTCCAGCGCGTCGCGCGAGGCGAAGTGCTGAAGGCCGCCCTTCAGCTGCGCCGGGCACGCCAGTCCGTTGGGGCACGAATCGAACGGGCCCGCCCGCGCGATCGGTGTCCCGCACTCGGGACACCGCGTCGGCATCACGAACCTCCGGCGGCGCCGCGCGCCCCGCGCGGGCACGCGCTCGAGGATTTCGGGGATGACGTCGCCGGCCCGGATGACCCGCACGACGTCGCCCACGCGGAGGTCCTTGCGCGCGATCTCTTCGCGATTGTGGAGCGTGGCCCGCGTCACCGTGACGCCCCCGATGGGCACGGGGCGCAGCACCGCGACCGGCGTGAGCACGCCGGTCCGCCCCACCTGCACGACGATGTCTTCGATCGTCGTCACGTCGGAGCGTGCCGGGAACTTGAACGCCAGGGCCCACCGCGGGTGGCGCGCCGTCGCCTTCAGCCGCGCCCGCAGCGCGTGGTCGTCCGCCTTCACCACAACCCCGTCGATCTCGTACGCGAGCACGTCGCGACGGCCCGCCATCTCCTCGTGGTAGCGGAACACGTCGTCTGTGCTCGAGGCCACCCGCGCGTGTGGCACCGCGTGAAGGCCCCAGCCGGCGAGAGCCTGGAGGACATCCCGGTCGCTCGCGAGGCGCGGCCCTCCCTCATGGCGCAGGATGTCGTAGAAGAACACGTCCAGGCGCCTCGTGGCGGTGACGCGCGAGTCGAGCTGCCGGATCGATCCCGCGGCGGCATTCCGGGGATTGGCGAATTGCGGCTGCCCCGCCTTCTCGAGGCGGGCATTGAGCGCGCGGAAGTCGTCAATCCGCATGATCGCCTCGCCCCTGACGGCGAGGAGGCGCGGCACCGAGGTTCCACCCAGCCGGAGCGGCACCGAGCGGATGGTCTTCACGTTCGCGGTCACGCCCTCACCGCGCGTACCGTCGCCCCGCGTCGAGGCGCGGAGAAGAACGCCGTTGCGGTAGACGGCCTCGATGGACAGGCCATCGAGCTTGGGCTGCAGGACGTAGCGGACCGGCGCGCCGCCCGCGCTCGTGCGAACGCGCTCGTCGAAACGCCGCACCTCGTCGGCGTCCGTGACCGATTCCAGGCTGAGCATCGGCGCGAGGTGCCTGACGGCCGGGAAGGCCGGCGACGGCGCACCCGCAACGCGCTGTGTCGGCGAATCGGGGGTGACGATCTCCGGGTGTGCGGCCTCGAGGCGCACCAGCTGGCGGAACAGGCGGTCGTAGGCCGCGTCCGAGATGGTCGGCCGATCGAGGACGTAGTACCGGTGGTCGTGCGCGCGAATCGCGGCACGGAGCCGCTCGGCCTGTCGCCTTGCCGCCGGCGATGTCTGCTTCGTGTTGGACGCGCCTCTGCGTGTCGCCATCGACGTCCCGGCCAGTATCGCAGGACGGCGCCGTCAGGGGCCTCCGGAGCTCGCGGTGCGCCGCCATCCGCACGAATGGGTCGAGATCGCGTGATCCACGACGGCGAGCGCCTGCGGTTGGCCGGCGTCAACGTCGTGGCCCGCGTCCTGGAGGAGGTGGACTCGCCCGCGTCGGTGGTGTGGCAGCTGCCGCCCCGGGCGTCTGCCCCTGTTGACACGGGCTGCGCGCGGTGGCACTATCTATAACCTAATAGTTATGGAACTGACTGGTTATGATTCCGCCGCGGCGCACCGCCTCGACACCACCTTCGCCGCTCTTGCCGATCCAACGCGCCGGGCCATCCTCGCCCGCCTCGCGGAGGGCGAAGCCTCGGTCATGGAGCTGGCGGCGCCGTTCGCCATCAGCCAGCCCGCCGTCTCGAAGCACTTGAAGGTCCTGGAGCGCGCCGGGCTGGTCGCGCGCGGCCGCGACGCCCAGCGCCGGCCCGTGCGTGTCGAGGCGAAGCCGCTGGAGGAAGCCTCGGCCTGGATCGATGCCTACCGCCGCGCCCTGCAGGCGAACTTCGCGCGATTGGACACGTTGCTCGAATCACTCAAGACCGAGCGCGGGATCACACCGCGCTCCCCTTCCCGGCGGCGGGCGGGCGGCCGCGCGCGCCGGAATCGAAAGGACACCTGATCATGCCGAGCACGCACACCCTGACGATGACGAGCGTTGGTGAGTCCGAGCTGCTGTTCACGCGCGACTTCGACGCGCCCCGCACGCTCGTCTGGGAGGCGCTCACGCGCCCCGAGCTGATCCAGCGCTGGCTCCTCGGTCCGGACGGCTGGACGATGCCGGTGTGCGAGGTGGACCTGAGGCCGGGCGGCCGGTTCCGGTACGTGTGGCGCAAGGGCAGCCGCGACATGGGGATGTCGGGCACGTTCGTCGAGATCGTCCTGCCCGAGCGGATCGTCCACACGGAGCTCTTCGACGAGGACTGGACGGGCGGCGAGACCACGGTCACGACAGTGCTGACCGAGGCGGCCGGCCGCACCACGATGTCCATGACCGTTCGATACGGCTCGGCGGCGGCCCGCGAGAGCGCGCTCGAGACCGGCATGGTGGACGGGATGTCGGTGACCTACGACCGGTTGGAGGCCATGATTGCGCGTGGCGAGATCGGCGCGCGAGGCTGAACCGCCGGCGCGCGTGGTGTAGCATGCGTCCAACGGCCATATGGCGAAGACACGGACGAGATCCAGGCCACGCGGGCCATCGGGGAAGACACTGGGGCTGGACGAGGCGCTCATCGCCCTGTTCATCGGGGCGATGCACGCCAATGACCACGCTTCGCGCGAGGAGCTGGCGCGCGCGCACCACCTCATCTGGTCCGCCCGGCGATTCCGGCGGAAGTCCGGGGACACGGTCGGGCGGATCATCGAGGAGATGAAGCAGCGCCTCGAGGAGGAGGACGCGGCAGCGCTGATGCGCGCCTCCGCCAAAGCCGTTCCGGCGCGGCTGCGTCCGTCGGCCTTCGCGCTCGTGGCGGACCTCCTGCTCGCGGACGGAAAGATCGAGGCAACGGAGCGGCGGTTCCTGCAGCGCCTGGCGGCCGACCTCCGGATCCGCCCAGACGAGGCCACGCGCGTGATGGACGTCATGCGCGTCAAGAACCGCCTCTGACGTGCCCGCGATCGGGCTTCGAGGCGAATCTGCCGGGAGTATGATGCGTCCCGCCATGATCTGCCGACGCATCTTCCCGGCCTTGGTGTCGTCGATCCTTCTCGCCACGGCCGCATCCGCGCAGGAGCCCGCTGCCTGGCCGACGGGCGCCGAGCTCACCTTCCACACCTTCTCCATCGTCGCCGTCGATCCGGCCACCGGCGAGACCGGTGTCGTCGTGACGACGCGCAACCCGTGCGTGGGCAACGCCGTGCCGTGGGTGCGCGCCGGAGTGGGGGCCGTCGCCACGCAGGGCGGGACGCGCGTCGAGTACGGCATCGAGCTGCTCGATCTGCTGGAGAAGGGCGTCGCGCCGCAGGAGGCGCTGGACCGCCTCGTCGCGGCAGACGAGGGCCGCGAGCGCCGGCAGGTCGGGGTGATCGACATCAAGGGCCGCTCGGCGCAATGGACCGGCAAGGGCCAGTACGGCGCGGAGAAGCAGGGCGATTGGGTGCACATGCGGAAGGGCGCCACGTTCGCGGTGCAGGGCAACTCGCTGGTGAGCCCGAAGGTGGTGGACGTGGTCGCCGACACGTTCCAGGCGAGCGAGGGCTCCATCCGCACGCTGGCGGATCGCCTGATCGAGGCGCTGGATGCGGGACACCGGATGGGCGGAGACGGGCGCCACGGCGAGACGCAGTCGGCGGCGGTGCTGGTGGCGGATCCGCGTCCCGGCATGTCCCGCCGGCCGGACGGCATCACGGTGAACATCAACGTCTGCGAGCACCCGGAACCGGTGGCCGAATTGCGCCGGATCTACGACACGGCCAGCGAGACGCTGGGCTTCCGGCGTCTCGAGCAGTTCGCGGGGCGGGACGTGCTGGCGCTGAAGCTGATGCTGCACGCGCTCGGGTACTACCGGCCGAACGAGAAGGACATCCCGCTGACCGGCGGTGATGCGCTTGTGTACACGCCGGAGGCTGTCGCGGCGCTGGATGCCTTCCGTGCGGCGCAGGAGTGGGGCACGACGGTGCCGGGCTACGTCGACGCGCGCGTCATCGAGCGGCTGTGGGCGCGGCTGAAGGAGAAGGGGCTGGACACCGCGGTGCGGCGCCGGCTGCTCGAGCTGCACCGCATTCGGTAGCGGCGCGCCGTGTCAGCGTTGTGCGGCGCCCGGCAGCTTCCCTACCGGGTCTGGCGAATCGTCTGATGACAGGCCGCGCACGTGCTCAGGAACCGACCATAGATGGCCGAACGCGTGTCCCACGCCGTGGCTGGAATGTCGCGCGCCTCCGCCGCGAGCGCTCGCACCCGGGCTGTCAGATCGTCGACTTGTTTCACCGCGCTCGGCTCGGAGAGGACTTCCTTCGACGTCAGCGGTGCCCTCGCCAGCTCGGCGGTGCCCGCATTCCACCTGGACTCGGACGGGCCGATCAGCCCTTCCCACATCCGCTCGGCGGCCCACTGGTGCTGGCGCATGTGCGCGACAGGGTCCGTGCCTGCAACTGGTGGGGTCAGTGCGGAGGCCCCCAGGTCCGGAGGTACGGCATGTCCAGAGTGGCAACGGCCGCAGGTCCTCGCGAGCTCCGCGCCGGCAGCGGCCGCCGGTTCGATGGCCGACGCCTTGACGACGTCCGCAGCCCAGCGCTGAATCTCATCCGCGTATTCGCGCCAGCTCGCGATGCCCGGCTCCGCGTCGTTGTCGACGATCCATTGCGCCCGCGACCTCGCCTCCGCGAGATCACCGCCAATCAAGGCATCGCGAACCGCGACGATGGCGTCGAAGTGCGCCTGCATGTGCTCGTGCGTCGGCACGGACACCTGCGCCGCACCGGGAGCTGCAGGCTTTCCCTCGGAGGGGGGCGGCGCCTCGCGGACCTGGCACCCAACAACGACGCACAGCGCGAGGCACGCGATGGCGACCGACCACATCGGCTTCATGGCACCCTCCTTCCGAGACGTAATCGCGACGCCCGTGTCTCAGCGGTTACGGGAGCGCGCGCCCCAGCCGGATGCCTCGCGGGCGACCGGTCGGTTTCAACTCGCGTGCGAAGCAGCGTCGGAACGCTGGCAGATACCGCGTGTACGACGCCCTCGCGACCCGGCGCAGGGTTCGGCGGGACGCCGGATGACGGACCAGCGGAATCAGCCGCTGGTACAGCGCATCCTGCTGGAGCCCCGCACGGCTGGCTGCGGCACACGCCTCGACCAGGGTATCTGGTGCGGACACGCGGGCCGGCCAGGTGTCCGGTGGAACTTCCGCGCCAAGCTGATCGAGCAGCGCACCGAGCGCGCGCACGTGACGCTCTTCAGCCGCCAGGAGGCTGATGAAGGGGCTCACGCGACCAAAGGCTTCGATGACCTTTCGACAGCTTGCGCGAGCGCGGTAGGCGTCTTCGAGCGCCTCGCTCACGGAGTCAATTGTGGCGGCATCGGCGTAGGCTCTTCCACGGCCCAGCTTCCAATGAGGACAGCTGCGGCATACTTCGGTCGTCTCCAGCACACGAGGCGAACCAGTGCGAATGCAGGCCCACGGACGATCTTCAGCTTCCCAGCAGTACGGCGCCGGCAGGAACAGTGTCGGAACGGCCCATCGGCAGTTGCTGGCATGGTGCTCGACGTTCATGCCCGCTGCGCGCGGCCGCGCGAAACCCTCCGAGGCTCCGGCGCGACTCGCCCGGTTTCGCCGGCGGCCAGCCTGAGAAGAGGGATGAGTTCTTTGCATGCTCGTGCCAGGTCGCCTTGTTGGGATGGGATGCAAGTTGACCGCCACGATGGTGCCTGATGGACCCTCGGAAAACGCTGGCTCCCCAGGATAGGGCTGCCGGAGACCCGGCAGCGGGCGTCGCTTTTCTGGCAATTACCGGTGTCCGGGAGACGTGAACCGCGGCCGCCTTCCTCCAAGTCGGCCCCCGCGTGTCCAGCGGGCCCCGTGCCATTCGGGTGGAACAGTAGATGCAATCTTCGACGAACAGCGAGAGGAGAACCCAGCATATGCGCCTCGCTGACTACGCCGTATTCGCGGCCGCTTTCCTGTCCTTCGCCACCTCTGTTTACCTGTGGTTCAGCGGTCAACGAGACGAAGGCCTCTTCGTCGGACTGTGGGTGCCCTCCATCCTCGGGCTGGCTGTCTACATCAAGCTGACAACGGGAGAGACACGATGACCATCGTCTCTCCGTTCACGATCTTCCTCATCGGCGTGGCGACGGCGGTGCTGCTCGCGATCTTCGTCTATGCGAGCATTCGCGGTCTCAGCAAGTCATCCGTGGTGGAGCTGCCTACTCCGGAGCAGTTCGAGGAGCAGTTCGCACACGCGGAGGCCGACCCCCATCGCCCGCTGAAGGTAATCCTCGCCATTGACGGCTCGCCCGCCAGCCTGGCCGCCGTGGGCGAACTGGGCAGCTGCCCGCTCCCGCCAGGCAGCGCCATCAAGGTGTTGACCGTTCTCCACACCGCGGTGCCAGCCGTTCCCAATTTTCCGCCGTGGGATTTCAGTATCCTCGCGACCCATGGCGAGCTGCTGAGACGGCAGGAGCGACAGGCGCCGGCGCTGCTCGAAGCGGCGGTCCACCACCTGCAACCGGGCCGCCGGCAACTCGACGTGACCTCACAGGCCGTCGAAGGTGTGCCGAAGGACGTGATCCTTCACGAGGCCTCCGAGTGGGACGCCGATCGCATCGTGCTGGGGTCCCACGGATACGGGAAAGCCCGCCGAGCCCTGATCGGCTCGACTGCAGCAGCCGTCGCGGCCGAAGCCTCTTGCTCGGTGTACATCGTCAGACCAGGACCGGACGCGGTTGAAGAACGGCCATCCGACACGGCTTCGTGATGAGGGGGTGGCGCCCGCCCGCGCTCCGCTGGCGCCGTCGCCGAGGCTGAAGCCTCGGCGCTGCGGTTCTCCCGCGTGCTAGGCTCTCGCGCAGATGCGAACCTGGTTGCCGACCGGCGTCATCCTCACCCTTCTCGTCGCCACGGCTGCAATCGAGACCGCCCGGGCGCGCCAGGACGACGGCAGCGGCGTCACGGACACCACCATCCGCATCGGCGTCGAATCCGCCATCGGCTCGCTCTCGCTCGACGGCGAGAACCTGGGGTTCAAGCTGGCGTTCGAAGAGGCGAACGCGCGCGGCGGCGTGCACGGGCGCCGCTTCGTGTGGAGGGATCGTCGGCGCTCGAGCGGCGCGCCTGCCGACGTGCTCGCCGTCGCCCGGCAGATGATCGACGAGGACCGGGTCTTCGCCCTGGTGAACTTCAGCGGGCCTGCCATCGGCGACATCGCGGCCCACGCGCGAGCACGCCGCGTCCCTCTGATGTTCCCGCACACGGCGCTCGTGTCGTCCGAGGGCGAGCGCTACCTCTTCACGTCGTTCCCGCGCTTCGAGGGTGAGGCGGAGGTGATGTTCCGCTACCTCGCGAAGGACCGCGGGTTGCGCCGCATTGCCATCGCGCACGATCCCAATGCCTACGGACTCACCTTTCGCGATGCGCTTCGCCAGCACGCCCCGCGCTTCGAGTACCAGGTCGTCGCCGAAGTGCCGGTCCCGATACGCGTGCCGAAGGACCTCTCGACGGAGTTCGCGACGCTTGCCGCCGCCACGCCCGACGCCATCGTCATGGCGATCTACCCGGAGCAGGCGCAGGCGCTGATGGCGGCCCGCGCGCGCGCCGGATGGCGCGGCCTGATGGTCTCGGCAGGGCCGCTCACCGACGAGGCGTCGCTGGCCGTTCCTGGCGGTGGCTCGGACGGCACTCTGGGCTTCTGCCACTATCCCGACCCAGAGCGCAGCGACGCGCCCGGTGTGGTCCGCTATCGCGAGGCGCTCGCACGCTTCCATCCGGGACGGCGCCTCGATCGCTACACACTCTACGGCTACACCTTCGGGCGGCTGATCGTCGAGGGCATGGAGCGCGCCGGCCGCGACCTGACGCGCGAGCGGTTCATCGATGCGATGGAGAGCCTGAAGGACTGGGACGCGGGCGGCGTGATGCCGAACGTGA
>JBFWQE010000149.1:0-3359 GCA_050249615.1 Vicinamibacterales bacterium | reverse complement strand
CGGGCGGGACCGGTTTGCAGCGCCGAGGCGGCGGTCGCGGACTGCGTGGAGCCGAAGAGCGCGCCGACGCCGGCGAGGGAAGAGAGGAACGTGCGCCTGAACATGGCGGGATTATGGCATGCGGCTGCTTGGCCTGACTCGGGTGCCGAGTGCAGGAAATCGAGCCAGAGAGGCGCCAATCCAAACAAAATGTAGACTATACGAGAACACGCATCTCATCCACCGCCTGCTGCCCTACGGCTAGGCAACCAGGTGCTCCGTGGCCGGCCCAAGGTGTACCTGGCTGATCCAGCCATCGCGCCCAGCGTGCTGCTGAAGGGCAAGTCGCTGCTCGAGGACGACGCCGGCATGGGGCGCGCGGTGGAGACGGCGTTCTTCAAGCACGTGCTCACGCGCTACTACGCGCGGAGCATCGGCTTCTCGTACTGGCGCGGCAAGGGTGGCCGGGAGGTTGACATCATCGCCGACCTCGGTGACCGCCGCGTGCCCTTCGAGGTGAAGTACCGCGGCTAGCAGGAGATCGTTTCACGAATCGTTTCACCAGCACCGGGACCTGCGGATTTCCCCCCAGGGAACGACGATTTCCGGCCCACCGAATCGTTTCGTGAGTCGTTTCATGCACGGCCACACCGTCGACTCCGGGCCGACACTCGCCCCCGGCGAGCCGGCCGCCGAGCTCGCATCCCACAATCTGCCAACCGGGGTTGACAGCCCTCGGCCCTGCCCCTACGCTGGCCTCATGCACCTGCACGCTCCGGCCGACCCGGTGCCAATCGACACGGACGCGGACGGTGCCGTCCGCGTCGCCGGGACGCGTGTCACGCTGGACACCATCGTCGCGGCGTTCCAGAGCGGCGCAACGCCCGAAGAGATTGCCCAGCAGTACCCGGTCGTCCCTCTGGTCGACGTCTACGCGGTGATCACCTACTACCTGCGGCACCAGGCCGAGGTCGGCGCCTATCTGGAGGTGCGCCAGCAGCGCGCCGACGAGGTCCGCGCCGAGGCGGAACGTCGCTCGCCATCGGCTGGCCTGCGGGAGCGGCTCCTCGCCAGGCGCCGGTAGGCGCTCGGCCATGCTCCGCCTTGCTGCGGACGAGAACTTCAACGGCAGCATTGTCCGGGGACTCATGCGCCGCGGCCCGGCCCTCGACATCGCTCGCGTTCAGGACGTTGGGCTCTCGGGCGCGGACGACGACGCCGTGCTCGAATGGGCGGCGCGCGAGCGGAGAGTCCTCATGCCCCACGACGTCTCGACGCTGGTCATGCAAGCACTCAATCGGGTCGGCGCCGGACGACCGATGTCGGGTGTGTTTGCCGTCCCTTCAACTGCCGCGATCGGGCAGGCCATCGACGACCTGTCGTTGCTTGCGGCCTCCAGTTTCGATGATGAATGGGACGGGCAGGTCTTGTACGTTCCGCTCCGGTAGAGCACGGCCATCAAGCTGCTGCGGCCTCGAGCCGGTAATCCCAGGAACGAGTGGGTTAGTCCGTCGGAACCGCCAGATCATCTGGAAACCTGAGTATCGGGACAAACAGGGACGGCGCAATCCCGTCATTCGACGCGCAGGGCTTCGGTCGGCGAGATCCGGAGCGCCCGGCGTGCAGGCACAAACACAGCCAGGACAGTCACCGCGGCCACCGCGAGGATCAGAGCAGCGAACGGCGTCGCGGCAGCAGGCGTGAGGCCGGCCCCGCCTTCAGTATCGGTTGGCGGCCCTCGGGGCGGAATGGGATCCTCCGCGGCGCTACGCCCCGCCGTCTGTCTGCGGTGTTCCGCGTCAACCGTGCTATCCCGCGCCTGCGCAGTTGCTGGCTGCCGCCCGTCCGCGGGAAGGGAGCATCCCACCAGCGCTCGCTGACGCGCGAGTCGTGAACCTCCTCGAGCCCGTGGGCGGACGCCGGGCAATCGTGGAGGCTCAGCACCACGTCGAATCGCAGGTGACCGATACGCCTGACGCTCCGCCGGCGCCGGTTCGCTCCGCCGGTCCACGTGACGAGTCCCCGCTCAGTGGGGCATGGCGCGCCAATGTCGACGCGTCGACGCGGCACCCAGCGTTCCCGTTCAGTCCGCCACGCTCGACATCAGCGTGACCGGCAGCCAGGTCACGATGACGCAGGTGGTCGTGGGCGCGTCGGGGCAGCCGTCGGGCAGCACGATCACCATCGAGACCGACGGTCAATTACATGCCGTGACGGAGGGCGGGGACGCCCACCGGCTCGTCGCGGGGTGGATTGATGCCCGAACGCTGGTGGTCGTCGACACAGCAGACGCCCAGGATGTCGGTCGCGGGCGATACGAGGTTTCGTCCGATGACGCCGTGCTGACGGTGACGACGGCTGATCAGCGGATTGTGTTCGACCGCCGGTAGCGCGGTCGTCGGTATCCCCTCGTTGGGTGCTCAGGTGTGAACCACCGCACCTGCCCACTCACACGCACTGCCGCGGCAGGTGCCCCTCGACTTACGCGCGCAGTGTCTCCGCGGCGTCCACCCTGCTGGCGCGGCGGGCAGGCACGTACGTGGCGGCCAGCGCCACGAAGAAGATCCCGACAGCGGCGCAGACGAACGGCCAGGCGCCGGCAGCCGGCAAGTCGGTGACCGCCCGGCGTGCCGCCTCCTGACCAAGTGCGGCAAGCGGCAGACCAATCGCCAGCCCCACACACACCACGCCGAGGCCTCCGCGAAGCACCAGGCGCACGATGTCGGCCCCAGTCGCCCCGAGCGCCAGGCGGACGCCAATTTCCTTGATCCGCCGTGTCACGGAGTACGCCAGCAGACCGTAGAGCCCCAGCGCCACCAGCACGACTCCGAGTCCTCCAAATGCGCCTGACAGCGTCGCGACGACACGCTCCGGCACAATCCACGCGTTGACCAGGTCATCCATCGTCGTCACACTGGCGATCTGCACGGTCGAGAGGTCTTCACGCACGATCCGCTGCACGTCGCCAGCGACTGCGGTGGCCACCCCAGTGGTCCTGAGCGCGACGCGGTGGGCGAACATCCGTGGTTCCTGAAACGCGTTCAGGTAGATCGTGCGCGGTGGGGCTTCGCGAAGATTGAGGTACTTCGCATCGCGGACGACCCCGACGATCTCGTAGTACTGGTCGGGCGGCGCGCCCGTGATCCCACTGGCCGATGGCCCCACCAGGCGGAACCGCCGGCCGATGGCGTTCGCTTCGCCGAAGTAGTGGCGAGCCAGGCTCTCGTTCACGATGGCGACGGGCGGGCCACCCTGGTCGGCGAAGGTGAACTCGCGCCCGGCGACCAGCGGCGTGCCGAAGGTCTCGAAGTAACGGGGGCCCACCCAGTTGAGAGGGTTGTACCGCCGAGCGTTGGGATCCTCGTCCACGCCGTCGACCT
>JBFWQE010000148.1:0-13198 GCA_050249615.1 Vicinamibacterales bacterium | reverse complement strand
CTTCGCGCCGATCGCCGCGCCCAACCCGTAGGCCATGCCCGACAGCCCGTTCGACATCCAGAACGTCTCGGGCTGCCGGCTCGGCCAGAACTGGCCGAACAGGTACTTGTGCGACCCGACGTCGGTAGTGACGATGGTCTCCGGCGGCGCGACGCCGGCGAGCGCGCGGACGATGTCGCCCGGCCACATCGTGCCGGGCGCCGAGGCGTGCCCGTCGAGGAGCGCGCGGCGCCGCTGCTGGAACGAGGCGAACGGCGCGTCCCACGATCGCGGAACGTCCTCCGAGGCCAGGGCGTCCAGCAGCGATGCGTGCTCCACGAGCTCCACGCCGGGCGGAAACACATCGCAGGCATTCGGCGCCTCGAGCACCCAGTGGATGGGGAGCTCCGCATGCCAGGTCTTGTCGATCTCCACCGGATCCAGGCCCAAGCCGATTCGCAGGTCCGCGGCGGCAATCGCGTCGCACATCAGCCCGTCGGCCGCCATGCCGCCCACCACGCCCACGAAGTTCGCCGCTGTCTCGTCCACCACACCCTTCACCTTCGGCGTGACCGCCACGGGCAGGTCCCAGGCAGCGAGCCACCGCTGCAGCCGATGCGTGTTGGCCGGGTCGAAGCCGAGCCCGACGAGGACCAGCGGCCGCTCGGCGGCGCCGATCCGGTCGCGGAGCTGTCGCGCGGCGGCCACCGGATCACCGGCAGGGACGGCCAGCGTGGGCACGATACTGCGGCGCGGCTCGTCTTCGGCAGGCGCGGCCGGCTTCACGGCCTCGCGCGCCGAGAGCGTGAGGTAGACGGCGCCGAAGGGACGTGTGACCGCCGCGGCCAGCGCACGCGGCACCACCGTGGCGGCGTTCTCGCGTGTCACGGATACGACGTAGCGGCTGACCGGGCGGAAGATCTCGTGGAGCGGCAGCTTCTGGTGCGTGTGCGCGGCGGGGAACTCGTCCGGAATCTGTGCCGTGATGGCGACGAGCGGCTCCTGATCCAGCCAGGCGTTGCTCATCGGCAGCAGCAGGTTGGCCGCGCCCGGCCCGAGCGTGGCCACGACCACGCCCGGCTGGCCGCGGAGCTTCCCGTAGACGGCGGCCGCCAGCCCGGCGTTCGACTCGTGCCGCATGAGGACGAAGTCCACGCCGGCCTTCCGAAGCTCGTCGATGAGGACCAGCACCTCGCCGCCGGGAAGCCCGAAGACGCGATCGATGCCGGCGTCGGCGATGAGCCGAGCGGCGACGGCGGCGGTGGTCACATCGGCCATGCGACCCGCATGCTACCCTACGCCATGCTCCGAACGCACACCCGCTTGCACACGCCCTTCGCGCTCGCCCTGCTGCTGGGCGCATCGGCTGCTTTCGTCGGCTGCCAGTCGTCCACTCCCGAGCCGGCGGCGCCCGCCTCCACCGCGACGGTCTACGAGGGCGCGCGTCTCGTGGACGGCCACGGCGGCCCGGCCGTCGAGAACGCGACGATCGTCGTGGACGGCGGCCGCTTCACTGCCGTCGGCCCTGCGGGCCAGGTGACGGCGCCCGCGGGTGCCACGCGCGTGAGCCTCGCGGGCAAGACCGTCATCCCCGCGCTGGTCGATACGCACACCCACCCGGCCACCTCGCGCGAGACACTCGTCGAGCAACTGCGCGCGAAGGCGTACTACGGCGTCGGCGCCATCCTCAGCATGGGCCTCGACACCGGCGCCGTTGCGTTCGACGTGCGCAGCGAGGCCATCCCCGGGGCCGCGCGCCTGCGCACGGCCGGCCGCGGCATCACCGCGCCAGAGCCTGGCCGGAGCGAGGCGCCGTTCTGGGTCACCACGGCAGACGATGCCCGGAAGGCCGTGCAGGAGATGGCCGCGCTGAAGGTGGACATCGTGAAGATCTGGGTGGACGATCGCGATGGCAAGTACAAGAAGCTCTCGCCGGAGCTCTACACTGCGGTCATCGACGAAGCGCACAGGCACGGCCTCCGCGTGGCCGCCCACATCTTCTCGCTGGAGGACGCGAAGGGCCTCCTGAAGGCCGGTGTGGATGCCTTCGCACATGGCGTCCGCGATCGCGATGTCGATGACGAGTTCATCGCCATGGTGAAGGCGCGCCCGCAGGTGGTCCTCATCCCCAACATGCCGGATCGGGGCGTGGCCCAGGACTACGGCTGGCTCTCCGGCAGCATGCCGGCCGGCGCGCTCGAGAAGCTCCAGGCCGCCGCCACCGACCGGCCCGAGGCGCAGAAGACGTTCGGCATCCAGGCGCGCAACCTCGCGAAGCTGAACGAGGCCGGCATGACCATCGCCATGGGCACCGATGGCTTCTCGCCATGGAGCCAGCACGTGGAGATGGCCGACATGGTGGCGTCGGGCATGACGCCGGGCCAGGTGATCGTCGCCGCGACGAAGAACTCCGCCGCGCTGCTGCAGCTCGCCGACGCGGGCACCGTGGAAGCCGGCAAGCGCGCCGACTTCGTGGTGCTGGACGCCAATCCGCTGGAGGACATCACCAACACGCGGAAGATCTCCGCTGTCTACCTCGCGGGGACGGCGGTCGATCGCGACGCGGTGCGAGCGCGCCTGGCGAACCCGGCGCCGTAGGCCGCAGGCCGCCCGATCGTTGCCGACGAAGTCGCGGCTCGGGTTGCCGACGAAGAAGCCGTCGCCGGCCTGACCGGTCGGTCGGCCGGTCAAACGCGCCTCCGGCGTGTACAAGCACCCGGGCAACTCGCCCTGAATCGAGGGCTCAAACAGGCCCAGTGGCGGCCTGCGGCGCGTTTGTCGGACCTCGAGTCGGCCTCCCTCCAACGGTCAGGCCGGCGACGGCTTCTTCGCCGGCAACCGTGTTCCGCCCGAGAACGATACGAGACGGTCGTCCGGCGCGTCCCCCGGCTCGTCACGAGCGACTTCGGCCGCGACGCGCGCGGCGCCCGGACTTCCCCCTATACTGCGGCCATGCGCTTCCGCTCTCTGGCCATCTTGTGTGTGCTCACGATGGCGGGCCCGGCCCTGCGTGCCGCCGACGCCCCCGACTGGTCCCGCTTCCGCGGCCCGAACGGCTCGGGCATCTCCACGGCGACGAAGGTCCCCACGGAGTTTGGTCCGACAAAGAACCTGGTCTGGCGCCTGGCGCTCCCGCCCGGGCACTCGTCGCCCATCCTCCACGGCGATCGCCTGTACCTCACCGCCTTCCGCGGCGACGAGCTGGTGACCTTCGCCATCGATCGACATCGCGGCCGGATCCTGTGGGAGCGTGCCGCGCCCCCCGTGAAGACGCGCGTCATCGACAAGCGCAACAACGCCGCCTCGCCCAGCCCCGCCGTCGAGGACAACGGCGTCTACGTGTTCTTCCCGGACTACGGGCTGGTGGCCTACGACGCCTCGGGCACGCAACTCTGGACCATGCCGCTCGGCCCGTTCAACAACATCTACGGCATGGGCGCCTCGCCGATCATCGTCGGGGACCTGCTAGTGCTGGCGTGCGATCAGAGCCTCGGCTCGTACGTGATGGCGCTCGACAAGCGCACCGGCAAGGTGCGCTGGAAGGTCGATCGGCCGGAGGCGAAGAGCGGCCACTCCACGCCCATCCTGTGGAAGGGGCCCGATGGCAAGGATCAAGTCCTGCTGCCCGGCTCGTTCTTCCTCACGGCCTACGACGCGGCAACGGGCCGCAAGCTGTGGTGGGTGGGCGGGCTGTCGTTCGAGATGAAGTCCACGCCCGTGATGGGCGGCGACACCATCTACGTGAACGGATACGGCGCGCCCGTGAACGATCCCGGGAACAAGGTGTCGGTGCCGGCGGCAGACGAGGTGTGGAAGACGGCTGACGCCGACGGCGATGGCCTCATCTCGAAGGCGGAGTTCCCGAAGTTCACGCCGGCGTTCTGGTTCGAGGTCGCGGATCTCGACACCAACGGCACGCTCACGAAGGACGAGTGGGCCTACTACCGCGCCGCGCTCGACTCCGAGAACGGGATGCTCGCCATCCGCCTGGGCGGCTCGGGTGACATGAGCGACACGGCCATCCGCTGGAAGTACCAGCGCACGGTGCCGCAGCTCCCCTCGCCGCTCCTCTACGGCGGCGTCCTCTACATGATCAACGACAACGGCATCGTCACCACGCTGAATCCGGAGACAGGCGAGCGGATCAAGCAGGGGCGGCTGACCGGCGCGCCGGGCGCGCACTTCTCGTCGCCGGTGGCGGCGGATGGCCACATCTTCTTCACCAGCGAGGCAGGCGCGGTCGTGGTGGTCGATCCCGGCGGTGACATCACGCCGAAGGTGGTGAACGACCTCGGCGAGGACGCCTACGCGACGCCGGCGTTCGCCGACGGGCGCATCTACGTCCGGACGGTGGCGGCGCTGTATGCGTTTGGGGAGACGTAAGGGGCTTGGGGCTTGGGGCTTGGGGCTTGAGGTCTTGAGGCTTGGGGCTTGAGGTCTTGAAGGGGCCGGGCGCGCTCGGGATTCAAGCCCGCGCCGGGGATGCCGATTATCCCGGTCGCAGGAGCATCCGTGACGGCCCATCCCGAGATATCCGCCTACCGCGTCGAGAAGCTGCGGCGCCCTGCCACGATTATGCTCTCGAGCGGTGAGGCGGTCGACGGCAGCTTCTTCCTCGCGCACGCCAGCGCACACCACCCCGGCCCCGAGCGCGTCGGCGAGCTGTTGAACGCCGAACCCGGCTTCTTTCCCTTCGAGCTGCGCGGCGAAGACA
Source organism: Vicinamibacterales bacterium (assembly GCA_050249615.1). GTDB lineage: Bacteria > Acidobacteriota > Vicinamibacteria > Vicinamibacterales > UBA2999 > VFZN01. Next base: position 8,505 of record JBFWQE010000148.1, on the reverse strand, counting down.
CTCCGCGGACCGTGCTGCTGAACCGCGCGGAAGTGCTCACCGTCCGGCTGTCCGACGACGAGGCAAAGCACGAACCGGGCTATGACGTGGCCACGCCCCACCTGGTGGCCATCGGGCTCTCGCGCGGTCCCCGCCTGATGGGTGAAGTCCGCGTGTACGGCCCCGGCGGTCACGACCGGCTGAGCGACTGGACGCGCGATCCGGAACCGTTCCGATACCTCGAGTGCGGGCGCGAGACCCTGCTGGTCAACATGCGGCACGTCATCGACGTGAGCGAGGCGCTCCGATGAGCGGCGCCGCCCCCATCCACGACCTGTTCGCGGCCATGTGCGCCATGGGCGCATCCGACCTGCACCTGTCGGTCGGGTCACCGCCCATCGTGCGCAAGGACGGACGGCTGCAGCCCATCGCCCCGGACGCGGGGGTCATGGGCGCCGGCGACCTGGAAGGGCTGCTCCTGCCCATCATGCCCGAGCGGAACCGCGAAGAGTTCGGCGCGCGGCACGACACGGACTTCGCGTACGAACTGCCGGGCATCGCGCGCTTCCGCGGCAACGCGTTCTTCGATCGGCGCGGCCCCGGCGCCGTGTTCCGTGTCATCCCCACGGAGATCCTCACCGCGGAGCAGCTCGGGCTGTCGCCGCACATCCTGCAGCTCTGTCAGCTCAACAAGGGACTCGTACTCGTGACCGGCCCGACGGGATCGGGCAAGTCCACGACGCTCTCGGCGCTCATCGACCACATCAACCGGACGCGGCACGATCACATCGTCACCATCGAGGACCCGATCGAGTTCGTGCACGAGAACCGGCAGTGCCTGGTCAACCAGCGCGAGGTGCGCACGCACACCGACTCGTTCAAGGCGGCGCTCCGGGCGGCGCTGCGCGAAGACCCCGACATCGTCCTCGTGGGCGAGCTGCGGGACCTGGAGACGGTGGCCATCGCCATCGAGACGGCCGAAACGGGTCACCTGGTGTTCGGAACCCTGCACACCACGACCGCCGCGTCGACCGTGGACCGCGTCATCGATCAGTTCCCCGCCGACCGGCAGGCGCAGATCCGCGTGATGCTGTCCGAGTCGCTCAAGGGCGTGATTGCCCAGACGCTCTGCCGGCGAATCGGCGGCGGCCGGGTGGCCGCGCTCGAAGTGCTGATTGCGACGCCGGCCGTGAGCAACCTGATACGCGAGGGCAAGACGTTCCAGATCCCCTCCATCATCCAGGTGGGCAAGGCGCAGGGCATGGTCACGCTGAACGACGCGCTGATGGACCTCGTCACGCGGAAGATCGTCGCGCCGGACGAGGCCTACGCGAAGGCCGTGGACAAGGCCGGATTCGAGGGGCTGCTGAAGCGCGCGGGCCTCGACCCGCGGCCGCGGGCGGTGGCGGCGCGAACCTGAGGTTCTCGGGTTCCCGGCCTGCATGGGCGCTGTGGTACTGTCCGGCGTCATGGCTACGCATCTCGCCCCATCCCGATCGCTTCGCGCGTGGGCCTCGTGGCTGGTCGCGGCCGCCGCGATCCTCGCTGGCGGCGCGGCGCCCGCACAGGTGCCCCCGCCGGAGCGCACCGTGCTGGTGAAGGCCACGCGCATCATCGACGGGCGCGGCGGCACCCCCATCACGAACGGCGCGGTGCTCATCCGCGGCGACCGCATCGAGCGCGTCGGCCCGGCCGCGGGCATGACGGCGGCCGAGGTGATCGACCTCGGCGGCGCAACCGTGCTGCCCGGCCTCATCGACCTGCACACGCACCTCACCGATGAGGTCGGCACGAACTGGGAGTCGGCCCTCCTCACCACGACGCCCGGCCGCGCGGCCATCTACGGCGCGGTGAACGCGCGCACGACGCTGATGGCCGGCTTCACGACGGTGCGGGACATGGGGCCCACGTGGCCCTACGTGGACATCGACCTGCGCTACGCCATCGACAAGGGCTCGGTGCCCGGTCCGCGGCTGCAGGTGGCGGGCAACTACGTCTCGGCCACCGGCGGCGCCGGCGACGCGCGCCAGTTCTCCATCTACGTGGACGTCCCCATCGTCCGGAACCTCGCGGACGGCGTGGACGAGGTGCGGCGGGCCGTGCGGACGAACCTCAAGAACGGCGCCGACTTCGTGAAGATCCTCGCGACGGGCGCGGTGATGTCGAAGGGTATTCCGCCGGGTGCGCAGCAGTACTCGGACGCGGAGCTGGCCGTGGCCGTCGAGGAAGCCACGAGGTGGGGCCGCTTCGTCGCCGCGCACGCGCACGGCACCGAGGGCATCAAGGCAGCGCTCCGCGCGGGCGTCCGCACCATCGATCACGGCAGCATGCTGGACGAGGAAGCCGCGCGCCTGCTGAAGGAGAAGGGCGCCTACTTCGCGCCCACCCTCTACGTCGGGCACACCATCCTGCACGACAACCAGGCCCTGAACATCCCCGCCCACCAGGTGGAGCGCGAGCGTGCCATGCAGGGCACGCAGGAACGGGCCTTCAGGATCGCCCTCGCCCACGGCTTGACCATCGCATTTGCGACCGACGCCGGGGTGTTCCCACACGGGGACAACGCGCGCGAGTTCAAGATCCGCGTGGACTTGGGACAGTCACCCATGGCCGCCATCGAGGGCGCCACGCGTATCGCCGCCGAGGCCATGGGCTGGGACGACCGCGTGGGCACGCTGCAGCCGGGCCGCTTCGCGGACCTCATCGCCGTCACCGGCAATCCCCTGGCGGACATCACCGAGCTCGAACGGGTCCAGTTCGTGATGAAGGGTGGCGTGGTCTACAGGTCGCGCTGAGCCGGGTTACCGCACGCCGGCCGCAGCGATCCATGGCCAGGCCTGTCGCTCCAGTTCCCGGGCCCTGCGCCAGACATGGGCCCACGCCGGCGGCGCCGACTGGTTGCGGATGAACCGCGCGCGACGGCGGCGTACCGCCGCGAGGTAGCCTTTCCCGTCGCCATCGAGAGCGCTGGCGATGCCACGGTTGTACGCGATCACCGCCAGATCGAGGTCGCCCGCCGCTTCGTCCAGCAGCAGATCCATCCAGACCGTCACGAAGCGCGTGGCCTTCCACGGATCGAAATAGGCAGCGTCCGGCAGGTCGACGTCCACCCGGCCGAGGCGATGCAGTTCCCGGAGGCGCTCGCGGGCGTAGTCGGATGCCTGCGCGAGACCGATGTCGCGGCTGCCGTCCTCGTTCACGAAGACCGCCCGGTGGTCGAACCACGACTCGGACATCACGATCGCCGCGAGCGTATCGGACACCAGGCCTGGCGCGAGGCCGTGCCGCGCGCCCACGTGGTAGTAGCCGGACCAGTACGCCACCATCTGCCGGTAGGCGACGGTCCGGATGGGCTGGGGCACCCAGTCCCAGTCGGTGGCCCGCATGCGGTCCCACGCGTGTGGGCTCGCGAGAAGGCGGCGGTATCGCGCGAGCAGGTTGTCGAGGCCTTCGTAGCGCAACGGCTCGGGCACACTGTTCCAGTCGGCCAGGTGCATGCGTCTCCACAGCCCCGGGTCGTATCGGACCTCGTCGGCGGTCGTGCGCCAGGGGAGGTACCAGCCACCCGCCACGATCGTCACGGTCACCGGCGTGGGATCGAACCACACCCGGTAGGTGTCGACAGGAGCGACCCGCGGGACGCTCGCCGCGACCGCTGCCGCGAAGCGCGAGTACTCACGCGCCAGGGCCACCGCCCCGGCGACGGCCAGCCCCGCGAGCGTCAGGAGCATCCAGAGCGCGCGGCGTTTCATCCATATCCCCCACAGCCACGCGCCGGCAACGCCACCACCGTCGACCTGTTCACGCCTCCGGGCGAAGCGGCACCACCATCACCGAGCACGGCGCGCGGCCGAGGACCTCCTCTGCCACGCTCCCCATCAGGAGCCGCGGCACGCCCGACCGTCCCCGCGTGCCGACCACGATCACGGCCGCCGGCATTTCCTCGGCGACGGCGATGATGCCGGCGCCCGGCCGCTCGCTGAGCACGACGACGTCGCCGGTGGCACCGGTCTCGGTCATCATTTCGAGGAGCCGCTCGCGAGCTTCGTTCGCGATCTCCCGGGCCGTGTCCTCGGGGATGGGTGAGAGCGGGATCCCCCCGGCGAGACCGGCGGAGGCCATCGCGATGGCGGAATCGAGCTCCGTGCTGTGGACCAGCCGGAGCGCAACGCCCCTCCGCCGGGCCTCGTCGGCGGCGATGCGCACCGCGGGCAAGGACGGGTCGGAGAAGTCGGTGGCGGCCAGCACACCACCGCCAGTGGGCGACGGGCGCGCGATCAGGACCGGGCACGTCGCCGCCCTTGCCACGCGATGGGCCGTGTGACCGGGCCCGACGACGATGAGCCCGGCGCCGGTCCGCTCGGCCACCTCGATGATGGCCGCATGGGGACTGCCGGATTCCAGCTCGATGGTGGCGTCGGCCACGGCGCCCAGGACGTCCACAACCCGCGCGCGGACCACCTCTCGAGCTTTCCGCTCGAGGGGCTCCTGGACCGACGCGTCGATGCCCGCAAACTGCGGGAAGAGCACGCGCACCCTGTACGCCTCGGGCAGGACGTGGCAGACCACGAGCGGAGCGCGAATGCCGGCCGCCATCCCGTGCCCCTGACGGAGCAGCTCGTCATCGGCCTCCGAGAGGCTCGTGGCCACGAGAACCGGACCGCTGATCGCCATGCCGCATCGTAGATCAGCACGGAACCCAGATCCCCAAAACCTCGGAACCCCAGAACCCCAGAACCCGAGAACCCGAGAACCTGAGAACCCGAGAACCCGAGAACCCTGTCCGTGTACCATGTGTCGATCCCATGACTACCTCGCGCCGCACGCGGATCGCCCTCGTCCTGGCCGTCGTCGCGCTCTCGCTCGGCCCCACCCTCTTCTCACAGTCGCCCACCCCGGCCGCGGCGCCAATGCGCGGCTACACGCCCGCGCGGGCCGCCGCCCAGCGCGAGATGGAGCGGGCCTACCAGGCGCTGCCATCGGCCGGCCGCATCGAACAGTGGCACCGGTATTTCACCCAGGTTCCCCACCCCGCGACATCGCCACGCACGAAGGAGATTGCCGAGCGCATCGCGCAGGCCTGGCGCGAGCAGGGCCTGGAGGACGTGAAGATCCACCGCTACGACGTGCTGTCGTCGAACCCGCGCGAGGTGAAGGTGGAGATGGTGGCGCCGCGCCGGTACGTCCCGACGATGCGCGAGGACGCCTATCCGGAGGATCCGGATACCGCGCGCAAGGACATCAGCTCGGCGTGGCTGTCGTTCTCTGCTTCGGGCGAGGTGACGGCGCCGGTTGTCTACGCCAACAGCGGCAACCCCGAGGATTACGACCGCCTGCGCGCGGCCGGCATCGACCCGAAGGGCAAGATCGTCATCGTCCGCTACTCCGTGCCCTACAGCTATCGCGGCTTCAAGGCGCTCACCGCCCAGCGCGAGGGTGCCGCGGGCCTCATCGTCTACTCGGACCCGATGGAGGACGGCTTCACGAAGGGCGAGGTCTTCCCGAAGGGCCCGTACGGACCCGAGAGCCACTTCCAGCGCGGCGGCATTGCGTACGACTACATCGTCCCGGGCGATCCGCTCACTCCGGGCTGGGCGTCCACGCCCGGCGCGCACCGCATCCCGAAGGAGGAGGCGGTGTCGGTGCCGACGATCATGGGCGTGCCGCTGTCGTGGCGCGACGCCAAGCCCATCATGGAGAGCCTGGGTGGCCCGCCGGCTCCGAAGGAATGGCAGGGCGCGATGGGCTTCGAATACCGTCTCGGCGGCGAGGCGCGCGTCCACATGAAGGTGGACATGCGCACCGACGTGCAGCCGAACTGGGTGGTCGAGGCGCGCATCAGGGGCAGCGAGCGGCCGGACGAGTGGATCACGCTCGGCAACCACCACGACGCGTGGGTCTTCGGCGGCGTGGACCCGAGCAGCGGCACGTCCAGCCTCATGGAGACGACGCGGTCGCTCGGCGAGATGCTGAAGAAGGGCCAGCGCCCGAAGCGGACGCTCATCTTCTGCGCCTGGGATGGCGAGGAGGTGACGCTTACCGGGTCCACCGAGTGGGGCGAGCACTTCGCCGCGGACCTGCGCAAGAAGCTCGTCGCCTACCTCAACGTGGACTCGTCTGCGTCGGGGCCGAACTTCGAGGCCAACGCCGTGGGCTCGCTGGCCCCGGTGCTGGTGGACGTCGCGCGCGAGGTGAAGGACCCGTCCGGCGTCTCGCTCTACGACGCGTGGAAGAAGACCGAGCCGCCCGCGCCGGGCCTGGGCGAGGGCTCGCTCCCCGACCAGAAGCTGGTGCAGACGCGCATCGGCAGCGGCTCGGACCACACGGTGTTCCTGAACTACCTCTCGCGTCCGGTCGTGGACATGACGTTCAACGGTCCGTACGGCGTGTACCACTCCGCGTACGACAACCACTACTGGATCTCGAAGATCGGCGATCCGGGCTTCCGCTATCACACCGCGATGGCGCAGTACTGGGGCACGCTCGCGCTGCGCCTGGCGAACGCCGACGTGCTGCCCTACCAGATGGACGAGTACGCGGCCAGCCTGCGCGAGTTCGTGCGGGAGCTGGACCGGATTCCCGGGTTGCCGCAGAACCTCGACACGCAGCCGCTCGTCGAGCGTACCCGCGCGCTGAGGACGACGGCGCGCCGGCTGCACCTGCGGGTGGAGACGGCGCTGGCGAAGGGCCAGATCGGTGCCGAGGCCGCCGACCGCCTCAACCAGGACCTGCTCGCGTTCGAGGGGAACTGGGCGAATCCGGCCGGCATCCCGGGCCGCCCCTGGTTCAAGCACCTGCTCTACGCGCCGCGCTACACCTACGCGGCCATGACACTGCCGGGCATCACCGAGGCAGCCGAGGCCGGCAACTGGCCCCTGGCGCGCGAGCAGGCCGCGCTGGTCGAGGCCGCCATCGCGAAGAACGAGGCGCTGCTGGCCGCGGCCGCGGAGCGGCTCGCCGCGTCAGCGCCGCCGGCCGAGACGCTGGAGTCGCGCTTGCGCGCCATCCGCGACCGCGTGGACGGCCGCATGGGCGTCTACGTCGAGAACCTGGCCACGCACGAGCAGGTGGCCATCGACGCTGACAGTGAGTACGAGACGTTCAGCGTGATCAAAGTGCCCATCATGGCCACGGTGCTCGAGCAGGTCCGGCAGGGCAAGCTGACGCTGGATCAGCGCGTGCCGATGAAGCTGGACCAGCGCCGTATCCCCTCGGGCGTGCTCTACGCGCTGGACCCGGGCCTCCAGCCCACGGTGCGGGACCTGCTCACGCTGATGATCATCATCAGCGACAACCAGGCCACCGACGCGCTGGCGGATCTCGTGGTCCGCGAGAACGTCACCGCGCACATGGCCAGCCTGGGCCTCTCGAACACGCGCATCCGGTTCTCCGATCTCGACTGGGATCGCCTGTGGCTCTCGGGCCTCGAGCCGGGCTGGGCCGACGCGTCTGGCGACAAGACCATCGACTTCCCCTTCGAGAAGTACCCGGGCGCGCAGGTGAGCGAGGCGTTCCGTCGCGTCATCGAGGACACGGGCCTCTACTTCGGCCGCAGCACGGCGCGCGACATGGGGCGCCTGTTCGCGATGATGGCGCGCGGCGAGCTGGTGTCGAAGGACGCGAGCGCGCTGATGATTGACATCCTGAAGAAGCAGCAGGTGAACGACCGCCTGCCCCGCTACCTCGGTGACGGCGTCACCATCGCGCACAAGACGGGTGACGGCCAGCCCTGGGTGGCCAACGACGCCGGCATCGTCTGGGTGAAGGGCCAGCCGATCGTGATCGTGGTGCTGACGGGGCATCACCGTGGGTCGAGCGCGGATCTGCGGGTGGCCGAGGGGAGGATCGCCGCGACGGTGGTGAAGCACTACGGGGGCGACGTGGATCCGGCGGGGGTCCAGGACAGATAGGTTCTCGGGTTCTCGGGTTCTCGGGTTCTCGGGTTCTCAGGTTCTCAGGTTCTCGGGTTCTGGGGTTCTCGGGTTCTGGGGTTCCGGGTTCGGAGGTTCCCGCGTTCACGCGTTCTCAGCCGAGCCAACGAGCGAGTTCGCCTCGCAGCGCCTTCCCGCGACTGGTACCGCGTTCCTCGATGAGCGTCAGCGTCCGGCTCAGCCGCTCTCGTTCATCGCCGGGCATGCCTGTCAGGAGCCGTCGCAAATCGACTGCGTCCTGCGGTCGATCCGGCGCGAGGGCGAGGAGCTTCATTGCGGCGAGGTGACCCGTCCGGGCCACCGGCACCGTGAGGCCGGGGGCGATCTCGATCGCCTCGGCCTCGCCGCAGATCTCAGGTTCGATTCCGGATGACGAGAACAGCAGGTCCACGACTACGCCCTCTTCAGGTTCACCGGGTGGCAGTACCCTGACCGCGGCCAGCCGTCCGACCGCTCGTTGTTCCAGCACCAGCTGCAGCGTGAACCCACGGGCCACGAGATTGGAGACAAGCGCCTCGGCCGCGGAGCGCGGAACAGACGCGTCGATTCGGGCGTCTGGCTCACGGGCTTTCAGGTCGCGGGCCGTCGCCGTGTT
>JBFWQE010000147.1:0-13330 GCA_050249615.1 Vicinamibacterales bacterium | reverse complement strand
CGGTGCTGTACCTGTACAACACTGATTCGGTCGCCCACATCGTCCCGCTGCGGGGATTCAGTTACAACGGTGTACTCGTGTACTCGCTGAACATCAATGTGGGGGCCGAGAGCTTCGTCCGACTGGCCAGCGATTCGATCGCGGCGGCGCCGCCTCCCAGCTGGGCCACCCCCGCGCCGATCATCACCAACTTCACCGACTTCACCTACTTCGCCAGCCTGTCGCTGGCGCGGGGTGTCAGGGTCGAGGGCTACACCCTCTTCAATCCAGGGACCGGCGTCGTCAATCCGCGCGAGGACCAGGGGGCCATTCCGCTGACGTTCTCGACGACGCCGCCGGTGGCGCCGGGGCCGGCCCTGCCGGGCGCACCGCTGAACCTGGCCGCCACGGCATTCGGCGGGAACCTGACGATTACGTGGGATCCGCCAGTGGCGGGCGGCACCGCGGATAGTTACGTTCTCGAGGCTGGATCGGCGCCCGGCCTGGCCAACCTTGCGGTGCTGCCGGTACTCACGACGCTGTACTCGACGTCAGGCGTCCCCCCCGGCACCTATTATCTCCGCGTGCGCGCCGTGAATGCCGTCGGCACCGGGCCGGCAAGCGCAGAGGTCCAGCTCATCGTCCCCTGACGGAGGGCGACCGAGAGCGCTCACGCGCGCGTCCACGAACGCGGTTGGCTCCTCGCACCGCCAACGATTGCCTCGGCGATCCGTCCACGACGGGTCCGAACCGACCCGACGACGATCTGGCGCAGATGATGGGTCTGCACGTGCGAAGGATTCCGCCGTTCCGCGCGCTCATCCGCGCCGTCGAGTCCACCCTCATCCGTCGTCACGCGCCGCGCGTCGAACCCGTGCTCGACCTGGGCTGCGGCGACGGCACGTTCGCCGCGGTCACCCTGGCCACCCCCCTCGCGTATGGCCTCGACCCGAACGGTGCGGACCTGGCCCGCGCGCGCCGGAGCGGCGTGTACACACATGTGCACGAGGCACCCGCGCACCGCATCCCCCTCCCCGACCATGCCTGTGGCCTCGTCCTGGCCAACAGCGTGCTGGAGCACATCCCGGACCTGGACCCGGTGCTCCAGGAGGCGCATCGGGTCCTTCGCCCCGAAGGCTGGCTGGTGATCACCGCGCCCAATCACCGGTTCGGTGACGGCTTCGGCGTGGTGGTCATGCTGGAACGGGTCGGCCTGAAGGCCATCGCGCGGCGCTATCGCGCTTGGTTCAATCGCCTGGCACAGCACCACCATCTGCTGAGCGCGGCGGACTGGGCGGCACGGCTCTCGGCGGCGGGCTTCGTCGTCGTCCAGCATGAGTACTACCTGTCGCCCTCGGCGATGTTCTGGTTCGATCTGCTGCACTACGTCAGCGTCCCGAGCCTGCTGGCGCGCAAAGCGCTCGGCCGGTGGCACTGGTTCGGCGCACCCCTCTTCGCCGGCGCGTGGACGAACGCCTTGCTGCGTCTCGCGCGCCAGCCGGCCGCCGACAACGGCGCCTGCATCTTCCTCCTCGCACGGCGGGTCTGACCCGCCGGCCTGGTGACCGCTGGCTGGCGACGGAAACGCCGTCACGACGGAGCCGTCAGGGACGGAGCCGGGGCCCGAGCCAGTCGCGCAACCGGGTCAGGCCCTCGCGCAGCGACGTTCGCGGGCGCCAGCCCAGCTCCTCGGCGGCCCGGCTGATGTCCGATACGTAGACCCGCTGGTCCGACGGACGCCATGGCGCCAGCTGTACCCGCGGCAGCGGTCCCACGAGGTCGGCGAGCACGCCACTGAACTCGTGCCAGATGCTCAGGGTCATCTCCGGGCCGCCGCCGACGTTGTAGGCACGGCCCGTCACCCGTTCGCCGTGCGCGACGGCGAGGTCGAAGGCGTCGAGCAGGTCGTCGACGAACAACAGGTCCCGCACCTGCTTCCCGTCGCCGAAGATGCAGACATCGTCGCCACGCAGGGCCGCCCGCATGAGCCACGCCACCCAGCCCTGGTCCTCGGATCCGAGTTGCCCGGGGCCGTAGATGCAGCTCTGGCGGAACACGATGGTCCGGAGGCCGTACAGCCTTGCGTAGTCGCGGACGTACTGATCGGCCGCGGCATTCGAGCACGCGTACGGCGTGTGCGGATCGATGGGCTCGCGCTCGTCGATGCCCCGTGGGCGCGCCGCCATGACGTATCGGGTCGCCATCTCCTCGCACCGATAGCGCGACAGGGCGCCGTACACCTTGTTCGTGCTCGCGTGGATGAGGGTGGCCGCGGGCGAGTGCACGCGAAGGCCCTCGAGCACGTTCAGCGTGCCCAGGGCGTTGACCGCGAAGTCGTGACGCGGATCGCGGATCGAGTCGGTGACGGCCACCTGTCCGGCCATGTGGAACACGACGTCGCAGTCGCGGCAGCAATCGGCGACCGCGGCAGCATCGGTCACGCTCACCTGGGTGAACGTGAAGGCGTCGTCACCGAGCTCGGTACGGAGCCCCTGCAACCGGCCGGCGCTGCCCCCGCGCGACAGATCGTCGAGCACCGTCACCCGGTCGCCGCGGCCGACGGCACGCCGGACGCAGTGCGAGCCGATGAAACCGGCCCCTCCCGTGATGAGCGTCCGCGTCACCTCAGTGCTCTTCCATCAGGTGTTCGAAGAATCGGGCGTTTTCCTCCGGCGAGAACTGCCGCGCCAGCGCCGCCAGCGGTTGCCGCGGGCGCGCGGGCCGCTCGATCTGTGCGACGACGGCGTCCGCCAGCGCTGCCGCGGCGCCCACCGGTACCACGTCACCGAACCCGGTCATGTACACGGGCTGCCGCACCCCCGGCAGGTCGGAAGCCACGACCGGGACGCCCTGGAGCATCGCCTCAATCTGCACCAGGCCGAAGCTCTCGGTCGAGTTGAGGCTCGGGACCACGAGCACGGACAGCTGGCGGTAGAACGCCGGCATGGCGTCGGGCGGCAGCGGGCCGAGGAAGCGCCAGCGGCCCGCCGCCTCCAGTGCCGCGATGCGCGGCAGCAGGTGCGACCGCAGCGTCTCCTCGCCCCACACGTCGTCCACCTGGCCGGCAAAGAGCACCGTGGCGTCCGGCACCCGGTCGAACACCCGCGGCAGCGCGTCGAGCAGGACGGTAACGCCCTTCTCGGAGGCAAAGCGCGTTGCCATGCCGATCACCGGCGGTCGAGGCGCCGGGCGCACGGCCGGTGGCGACGCGCCGGCGATGGGCGGCAACGCGGTCACCACCTTGCGGGCATGCCGCCGCAGGAACGGCGAGTGCGAGGCGAAATCCTCGGTGTAGGCCACGACGTGGTGCGCGGCCAGCGCCGCCACGTGGTTGGCAAGATCGACGACGTGCTCGGCAATCCGGTTGTGGAGGCCATCGGGAAGCTGCAGGTCGCAGTGGTAGATGAGCACGGTCGACTTGCCGAGCGCCCGCGCGCGGAGCGCAATGCCCGCGGCGTCGAGCTGGGGCAGGTGCAGGAGCACGGCATCGTGGCGGAGGACCTCCCGCGTGGCCCGCCATCCCAGCGACGGCATCACCACGCCCTTCCCGATCCGCGCCAGGACCGGCACGCGTTCGACGCGCACGCCATCCAGGACCTCCTGGCGCGGCAGCCGGCGATCGAACTGCGATGTCATGACCGTGACCGCGTGGCCGCGCGCGTGGAGCGCTCGCGCCTGCCGTTCCGCGTAGAGGGTGAGGCCGCTGACGTGCGGCCGATAGTACGTCAGGGCCACGAGGACGCGCATGAGCGGTGGCGGATGGTACCACGACCTCCCTCCCGGTCCGCCCGTGAACGCGGTTCCGCCCCGCACGCCAGCCGGGCCGAGGCTCGCGACAGTCTCAGCCGCGCCACGCGTACAGGAATCCGAGTTCGTGCCAGGCCTTGTTCCCGGTCAGCCGGGTTCGGAAGCCCGCCGCGGTCAGGTGCGTCACGAGCTGGTCGTGGGTGCCCAGGGGACCGTCGTGGTACTCGAGACAGATGCGGGCAATCCGCGCCAGCGTATCGGCGTCCACATTGAGCAGCAGGTCGTACTCGCACCCCTCGCAATCGATCTTCAGGAAGTCGCATGTGCCGGTGTCCAGCGCGTTCAGCGCGCCCGTCAGGGTCGTCGTCCGTGCCCCGTCCGAACCGGCCCCGGCCGGTTCGGCGCGAACGGCCGGGCCGAAGCCGGTGTCGGCCGGCGCGACGTCCACCACGCTCCCGCCGGAGGCACCCGTCACGGCCACGCGCTGCGCCCGCACGTTGCGCACGTGGTTCAGCCGCAGGTTCTGGCACAGCAGGTCGAACGCCTCCGGCATCGGCTCGAAGGCGTGCACCACGCAGGCGGGGTGGCGCACGGCGACGTCGACGGCGAACTCACCGATCCCTGCCCCGACGTCGATGATCCTCCAGCCGTTCTGAATCGGCGTGCCCACTCTCTCGTAGTCCCGGTCGAGGCAGACCTCCTTGACCGTCCAGATGTCCATCGGGCCGCGGACCATGAACCGGGCATTCGGGCGCCGAAGCTCGAGCAGTCGAGCGTGCCGCTGACCCAGGACTGTCGCCGCGGCCGAGACGAGGGAGCGCGGGCGGATGTGGACCAGCAACGTCAGCAGCGACGCGGCGTAGTACAGGGGCCTCGACGGTTTGGCGGTCATTCGTGCCTTCTGTATCATGGCAGCCCCGATGCGGTTCGTTCGCCACCGGCGCACGCTCGCCTTGTTGTTCGTGCTGCTCGTGGCCGCCGTCCTCCGGTTCTCAGGCCTGGACTGGGACGGCCGGCACCACCTCCATCCGGACGAACGGTTCCTGTCGATGGTCGTCACGGCCGAGGGATGGCCCGACCGCGGCCGCACGTATCTCGACGAGGCGCGTTCGCCGCTCAACCCGCGCAACGTCGGCTTCCCGTTCTTCGCCTACGGCACCCTGCCCACGACCCTGGTCAGGGCCGTCGGCGTGGCCCTCGGACAGACCGACCTCGACCAGCTCACCCTGATCGGTCGACGTGCCAGTGCCGCTGCCAGCCTGGGCACGGTGCTGCTCGTCTTCCTGATCGGCCTGCGGCTGTACGCCGACGCGAGGATGGCGATCCTCGGCGCGCTGCTGCTCGCCACATCGGTACTCCCGATCCAGCACGCGCACTTCTTCGTCGTCGATCCGTTCGCCGTGTTCTTCATCACGGCGGCGGCGTGGGCACTCGCTGGTCCGCCGCGCGCGTACCGGTATCCCCTGGTCGGGGTGTTCTTCGGCCTGGCCCTCGCCTGCAAGCTGTCGGTCGCGACGTTCGCGATCGTCATCGGCATCGCGGCGCTGTGGAACGGGTTCGATCCGGCGTCCGTCGATCGGCGACGTCCTGCTGCCGGACGCCTCGTCCTCGCGGCGCTCAGAGGTCTGGCGGCGATGGCCGCGGCGTTGGTCGCCTTCCGTCTCGCGCAGCCCGATGCATTCCAGGGACCGGGACTGCTCGACGTCCTGCCGAGCTCGCGATGGCTCGAGAACCTGGCCACGACACGTGATCTGGTCAACGGCAGCATCGACACACCGCCCGGGATCCAGTGGGCCAATCGCACGCCGTACTGGTTCGTCTGGAAGAACCTCGTGCTGTGGGGACTCGGACCACCGCTCGGCCTGACGGCGTGGGCGGCCTGGAGCCTCGCGGCCTGGCAGACCGCCGCCCACCGGACGCGATGCCACCTCATTCCGGTCGTCTGGGTGGGCGTCCTGTTCCTCCACCAGGGCGGCCAGTTCGCCATGGCCGGGCGCTACCTGCTCCCCGTGTATCCGATGCTGGCCCTGCTGGCCGCCTGGCTCCTGGTCACGGCCTGGGATCGGGCCTCGACGCGGGACAGTATCGCATCCACGCAGTGGCGCCGGGCGATGGCCGCCGGCTTCGCCGCGCTCGTCGTGCTGTCAACCGCCCTGTGGGCCGTCGCCTTCACGGCCATCTACCGCCGGCCCAACTCGCGCGTCGTCGCGTCGGAGTGGATCTACCGCCACGTGCCGACCGGCGCGACCCTGGCCACCGAGCATTGGGACGATGCGCTCCCCCTGCCCCTGGCGGGACGATCGCCGCGACTGTTTGGCGCCATCCAGCTCACGCCGTACGACGACGACACGCCCAGGAAGCTCGACCTGCTGATCGAGCAGCTTGGCGCAGCGGACTACGTCGTCCTGTCGAGCAATCGGCTCTACGACAGCATCCCCCGCCTGCCGATGCGCTACCCGATGACGATTCGCTATTACGACGCGCTCTTTTCGGGCGCATTGGGTTTCGAGCGGGTCGCGGACGTCACCTCCTACCCCTCGCTCGGCCCCCTGCGGGTCCCCGATCAATCCGCCGAGGAAGCCTTTTCGGTCTACGACCACGCCCGGGTCCAGATCTTCATGAAGACGTCGCAATGGAGTCCCGCGCGCGCGCGGGCGTTGCTGGGGAGCGTGGACTGGGAGAGCGTCATCCGACTGCCCGCGGCCCGGGCGCGCGGTTTCGGCGCCGGCCTGATGCTGTCGCCGGCCGAGCGTGAGCAGGTGCGAGGGGGCGGCACCTGGTCCGGAATCTTCCCTGCCGGGACGCTCGCCGACGCCTGGCCGACGCCGGTCTGGGCACTCACCCTCGAGCTGCTCGGGCTGGTGGCGTTTCCCCTCACCGCCCTGGCGCTGGGCCGTCTGCCCGACCGCGGATGGCTCCTGGCCAAAGGCGTGGCCCTGCTGCTGCTCGGCTACAGCGCGTGGCTGGCTGCCAGCCTTCGCTGGCTGCCCTTCACCCGCGGTTCCCTGCTTGCGATCGCGCTGGCGATAGCCGCCATCTCGGTTGTGGTCGCCTGGCGTCGGCGGCACGCATTCGTCCGGCTCGTGCGGGAGCGATGGGCGTTGCTCGTGGCGGAGGAGTGCCTGTTCTGGATTGCCTTCGGCGGAATGCTCCTGATCCGGATGGGGAACCCCGACCTGTGGCACCCGACCTTCGGCGGCGAGAAGCCGATGGACTTCGCGTATCTCAACGCCGTCGTCAGGAGCGAGTACTTTCCGCCCTACGATCCATGGTTTGCGGGCGGCTCTCTCAACTACTACTACTTCGGCTTCGTCCTGGTCGGTTCCCTGGTGAAGGTGACGGGCATCGTGCCCGCCGTGGCGTACAACCTGGCCATCCCGACCCTGTTCGCCCTGACAGCCGCGTCGACGTTCAGTGTCGTCCACGCACTGGTGTCCTCGCTGGACGTCGGACGCCGCGGTGACGGGCATCGGCCGCCCTCCGGCAGCTTCGCCTTCCTGCACGGCGTCGCCGGTGTGCTGTTCGTCACCGTGCTCGGGAATCTGGTCGAGGTTCGCGTGCTGACCCGGGCGCTGTGGGAAGGACGCTGGTCGCAGGTGCCGCTCTCGGACTGGTTCTGGACGGCGACCAGGGCCATTCCTCATCCGGCGAACGAGGCGGCGCCCATCACCGAGTTTCCGTTCTTCACGTACCTGTATGGCGACCTGCACGCGCACGCCATGGCCCTGCCGTTCACGATTCTGGTGCTGGCGCTCGCCGGCTGCCTCGTCTTGCCGCCGTCGTCTCCGGACGCTGCCGATCCGACGTCGCCAACGGCACGGTTCTGGTTGCTGGCCCTCGCAGTGGGTGCGCTGTTCCCCCTGAACGCCTGGGACTACCCGACCTACGCGTCGATCGTCGCCGCCGGCGTGATGTTCGGCCGATGGCTCCACCGCGAGGCGCAGCCGCCCCTCGCCTCGCACGCCGGTGCAGCAATAGTCCAGGTCGTGGCGGTGCTGGCCGTCGGCCACATCCTGTTCTGGCCGTTCTTCGCGCACTACGGCCAGGCCTACGGCGCGTTCGCGCTCTGGAACGGCTCCCGGACGAGCGTCTCGGCCTATCTCCTCATCCACGGCCTGTTTCTGTTACTCATCACGAGCGCCGTCGTCCGGCTCGCGGTGTCGCGATTCTCGATCGTCAGGCGAAGCAAGGCCTCGGCGTCGGCCATCGGACTTGCCGGCCTCCTCGGCGCGACGGGAGTGCTGCTCAGCATCCTGGTCGAGTTCGTCGTCCTGGCGGGCGACGTCGGCCGCATGAACACGGTGTTCAAGTTCTACCTGCAGGTGTGGACCCTGCTGTCGATCGCCGCGGCCGTCGCCCTCGCGGTCACCGTGGGCGACTGGTGGTCTCGACCACGTCCGCGCCCCGCCGGGACGGATGCGGCCGGTTCCGTATGGATCGGGATGGTGGGCTTTCTCGTGATGGCGGGCGCGTCCTATCCCGTACTCGCCACCTGGGCGCGCTGGCAGGATCGGTTCGCATCCGAGGCAGGATTCACCCTGGACGGCGAGGCGTTCATGCGTACGGCGGTGCACGTCGAATCGGACACGGCGTTCCCGCTCGCTCCGGATCTCGACGCCATCGAATGGCTTCGATCCACGATCGCCGGCACGCCCGTCATCGCCGAGGCCCAGCTGCCGGAATACCGCTGGGGCTCGCGCATCAGCGTCCATACCGGCCTTCCAACGATCCTGGGCTGGCGCTATCACGAGACGCAGCAGCGTGCCCTGCTCCCGGCCACCGTCGTCGCGCGCCGGATGCGCGACGTCGACGAGCTCTACCGCACGACGGACGTGGCGTCGGCCATGGCCATACTTGCGCGCTACCACGTGGAGTACGTGTACGTGGGCCCCCTGGAGCGGATCGTGTACCCCGAAGAAGGCCTGGCGAAGTTCGGCGTGAACCGTTCGGCGTGGCTGCCCGTGTACGACCGGGGCGACGTCGTCATCTACCGGGTGGCGCCCTGAGCGGGGGCGACCCGATAACATGTGGTCGGCGTCGTGCCCCCCATCCTCTCCGTCGTCATGCCCGTCTACAACGAAGCCGCCCTCGTCAGCGGTGTCGTCGAGGACTGGATCAAAGAACTCGAACGGCTGCACATCGACTACGAGCTCATCGTGTACGACGACGGCTCCAGCGACGGAACGCCCGGGATCCTCGCCCGGCTCGCGGCCCGCCATGGAGCAGTCGTCGTCCGCCGGCACGCGAACAGGGGCCACGGGCCGACCATCCTGCGGGGGTACCGCGAGGCCACGGCCGATTGGGTGTTCCAGGTCGACGGCGACGGTGAAATGGAGATGGCCGCCTTTCGTGCGCTCTGGCAGCGCCGCGAGGACTACGACTTCCTGCTCGGGCGGCGCGTCCATCGCGCCTCGCCCCTGACGCGGCGCCTCATCACCGCCGTGTCGCGCGTCAGCGTGCGGCTCGCGTTCGGCCCCGGCATCGTCGACGTCAACGCTCCCTATCGCCTGATGCGCGCGGCACGTCTGCAGGAGCTGCTGCCCCTCATCCCCGATGACACCTTCGCACCCAACGTGATGCTGTCGGGGCTGGCCGTCCTCAGTGGTTTGCGCGTGTTCGAAACCCCGGTCCGCTGCGTGCCACGCCGGACGGGAAGCGGTTCGCTCGGCCGCGCCCGGGCGCTCCACGCGGCCGCACGGTCGCTGGTGCAGACGCTGCGGGTGGCCGTGCGTGCCCGCCGCGCGAGCCGGTCGTGACGAGCCGGCTCCTGGCACGGCCATCGAACCGAGCGGGCACGGCCGCCGGACGGCGTCGGCATTGTGCGGTCAGGGAACTGGGCGAAACAGGGGCATCACCAGGAGCCGATTGCCGGCCCGGTCGATGACGAGCAGCTTCCCTGCAACCCTGTCGATGGCCAGGCCGGTGGGCCGGACGTCGTCGTCTCCGGCACGTGGCAAGACGAGGCGCGACTCCAGCGCCCCGGCGGGCGAGAACACCAGGACGCGCCCGCTCTCGCGGTCGGCAGCATACACGCGGCCGCCCGGATCCGCCGCGAGCGTGGGGGCGTCCTCCGCGGTCCGACTGTCCCCACCCGGTACTCGCCACATGGCAAGCGTGCGTGCAAACCGATCGATCCGGAGGATGCGCCGTTTGTCAGCGACGAGCAGGGTCTCGTTGGCGTCCAGGGCGACGCTCGCGGGCCCGTCGAGCGGCGGATCCACGTCGATGACGGGCCCCCACGACCCTTGGCGGTGGCCCGTGGTCCCATAGAACAGCAGGCGGTTGTTGCCCGCATCCGCGACGACGAGCCGGCCCGCCGCGTCGAACGTCAGCCCCTTCGGCTCCAAGAACCGAGGGGCGGCGCCGTCGTCGGTCCCCGGGGGAACCTGACCGGATCGGCCCCACGCGCGCAGGAAGGCGCCGCGGGCGTCGAACACCTGGATGCGGCCGTTCCCCGTGTCCGCTACGACAATCTCCCCGTTGGGACCGCTGGCCACGCCCCACGGCTCGTCGAACTGGCCGTCGCCAGCGGCTCGCGGTCCAGCGCCATCCGGGTCCACGCATCCGGGCTGCCCGGGCTCGGTGAGCGCGCAGCGGCCGCCGCCGATCACCACGCGGACCGTGCCCCGCGGTTCGATGACCACCACGCGATGATTGCCGCCGTCTGCCACCAGCCAGGCCCCGTCGCGGGCGACGGCCACGCCGGTCGGCCGCGAGAGCGGGCGCCCGGCGAACGGTCCGGCGAAGACGGCCTCGGGCGCCCATGCGGTATCCGCGACGCGGCCACGACTCCAATCGGCCACGCCGGCGTCGACCGTGCTCGAGATGCCGACCAGCTCCGCGGCATCGCTGCGCAGATACATGTCGAACTCGCGGTTGCCGGGCCACTGACGTCCGTCGATCCCGTACTGCCGGTACATGAAGACCTGCCACAGGTACCGGCGCTCGTCCGGGTCGGCCAGCAGGGTCCAGAGCCTTGATGGTGTCAGGGCGGTGTATCCCTGCAGTGGCCACCACAAGAGGATGCCGCGCTGTCGCGTGTAGCCGCGGGCGACCAGCGGCCACGCCGCGCGGTTCCGGAGTCCGACCACGATCACGGCCGCCGACGCCGCCAGGGAAGGATCGGCACGCCATGACACCGTGTTCGGGTAGTCGCGAAGATACCAGCTCATCGGAAACATGGTCTCGTCGTCGATGGCGACGCGAAGCATGTGCCGACCGCCGGAGCGCTCGGCGATGGCCTCGATCTCGCGGAGGATGCGCTTGACGTCCGGACTGGCCTGCGCGTAGGTGAGGGGCTCGGGCACGCGGTCGATGGTGACGAAACTGGCCTGCACACTCGCCCGCGCCGTGAGCACGATGCCAAGGAGCACGACGCCGAGGCCAACCAGCCGGCGCCCTTCGTGCCCACCCACACGTGCCGCGGCATTCGACATCACGCCCAGCAGTCCCGCCTGCACCAGCACCCGCACCCACCATCCGGCGGTGTCCGTGGTGGCCTGCAGGTCGCGGCCGGTGAACGGGCTGGATCGCAGCACGCCTACGACGGTCACGACGGTCAGCGCCGATCCTCCGACGAGAAGCCATTTCGCAACCCGTGCATTCTCGCGTTCCAGGGGGGCCACCAGGCGTCGAGCGCCCCAGCCGGCGAGCAGGCAGAGCGGCAACACCTGGTGTACGAGGAGCCAGGGCATCCTCTCGCCCGCCCACGCGTAGCCCATCCAGCTCGCCACCGTCCACCAGATCAGGAACACCAGCCACAGCCGGCGGGTCTCGCGGCAGGGCCCTTCGGGTGACCGCGGCCGGTCGTCGGCATCCACGGGGTCCCAGGCTGCATGTCGCAGCCGCCAGAGGCCCACTGAAGCAGCCACGCCCCCGAGGATCATCGGCAGGAACTCGTACAGCAGTCCGATCAGCCCGTAATAGAACCACGGCTGACCGCCTCGGGCGACTTCGTGCTGCGTCAGCCAGTAACCCAGACTGCCGACGATGCCGCTCACGAGCCCGGCACGGACGTTCGTGAAGAGCGTCGTGAAGAACGTGAGTTGCAGGCCCCAGAAGACACCGAACGTGCTGAGCCACTCGCGCCAGCCGAATCGCAGGGCGCCCCCGACGATGGCGACGCCGAACAGGGCGAGCAGGACGAATGCGCCTCGGCCGAACGCCTCGGCCTCGGCCTCGGCGCCGACGGGGTTCCATCCCAGCGCGAGAAAGAGGGCACCGGAGGCGAACGGAAGCACCAGCGCGAGCATCAGGAAGGCCAGATCGGCGGCCGCCCGCTTCCTGGTCGTCGCATCCTCCCCCGGTGCGGGCACCACGGCCACGACCGCAAAGAACGCGCCGATGACAGCACCGGTGATGAAGCTCACCTCCTTGGTGATGAAGGCGAGCCCCATGCTGGCCGTCACGAGATACCACCAGCGCTTCTGCCGCCCGTCGAGATACCGGAACGCGCCGTACGCCCACATCAGCGTGAAGAACGCGATGTAGATGTCGTTGCGGAGATGCCGGCTGTAGAACAGCAGCGTGGGGCTGATGGTCACCAGCACCGCGGCCGCGAGCGCGCCTCGCCGCCCGAGGTAGTCGCGCAGCAGCCAGAGCGACGCGACGAGCAGGATGCCGATCAGTGTCGGCGCGAGACGCGCGGTGAAGTCGGTGGCACCGAGGAGGTAGAAGACGATCGCATCGAGGTGATACAGCAGGGGCCCGTGGTAGACCGGCTCGTGGCGGTAGACGCCCTCGACGAACAGCCGGAACGAGAAGAACGCGTGCAGGCTCTCGTCGTGGGTCATGGCCCGCAGGCCAAGCTCCCACAGTCGCGCCCATGCGGCCGCACTCAACACGAGCAGCCAGGCCGCACGCTCCCAGCCGGCCAACTCCCGCCACGGATTCGCTCGTGTCTCAGCCATCCTGACCGCCCGGCTATCGCAGTCGCACGCGCTCGAGCACGGCACCGACTCGTCGAAGGCCGTAGCCGCCGTGCCGTGGATCCGGGCCGTCGTCCGCCGGTTCGACGACCAGCCGGGGCGCGTCGGGTGACGGAGGCGAGGGCGCCGCCACCCATCGCATCGTCGGCTCTCCGCGCAGATACCAGGCCAGGACGGGATCCACTCCGGCGGGCGCGACGACGTCGAGAGGCAGACGCGTGGCGGTGAGCGCCCGCTGCTGGATCAGGGCCACGTCGTCGGCGAGCAGCCGAACCCCCGAAGCAGTTGACACGGCGTACGGCCTGAAACCGGATGCGAACCGGCCGCCGGAGATGTCGAACGCCCCGTGGACGAACTGCGCGAACAGAACCACCGCCGCGGCTGCGGCCACATACGGCGGCGTGGCGGCCAGCCGGCTGGCGGGCATGCGGATCGTGGTCGCGAGCCAGCTCACCGCGGAGGCGGCCGACAGCATCAGGGGCGGGGCGATCACGAGCCACGCTGCTGGCGTGCGCCCAGGCCGCAGCGTGAGCAGGCACCCCCACGCCAGCCACCCCGCCAGGACCGGAGACCAGCGGCGCAACCGTGCCACGAGCAGGCCGCCAATGCCTAGTGTCAGCGGCAGCATTTAGAACCGCAGCAGCGACACCCACAGCTCCCCCGGTGGGATGCCCCCG
>JBFWQE010000146.1:0-13396 GCA_050249615.1 Vicinamibacterales bacterium | reverse complement strand
GGCGACGCCCATGGCGGCGGGAGCGACGACGAGCTCGACGCACGTGAGCTCTACGCGCTGCTCGAAGACGAGATCGTGCCGGCGTTCTACGATCGCGACGCCGAAGGCCTCCCCCGGCGGTGGATTTCGCGCGTGCGCGCGAGCATGGCGGGCCTCGCGCCGCGGTTCAGCAGCGCGCGCATGCTGCAGGAGTACGTCGAGAAGATCTACGTGCCGGCCGCATCCTCGCTGCGGCGCCGGTCGGACCGCGCGGCCGGCGTCGCCGCGCGGCTGGAACAATGGTCGCGCCACCTCTCGCGCCACTGGGCCGGGATTCGTTTCGGTGTGCCGGTCGTGGATGCCCGGCCGGGCCGGTTGACCGTGTCCGTGGCCGTGCACCTGGGCCAGATCGAGCCCGACTCGGTGCGCGTGGAGCTCTATGCCGATCCACGGGGTTCAGAGGAGCCGTTCACCATGCCGATGGCGCCGGCCGATGCCATTCCCGGCGAGCCGAACGCTGCCGTCTACCGCCTCACCGTCGAGACCGATCGCCCGTCGGCCGACTTCACGCCGCGCGTCGTGCCGCACCACCCCGACGCTCGCGTGCCCATCGAGCTGCCGCTGATCGCCTGGCTGAGGTGAGGTGAAGCGCGACCATTGATGATTGCCGATTGCCTACTGAGCGATTCATTGCGTGAGTGGCGATTGGCGCATTGTCCATTGGATTGGCTAATCCGGTGATTGGGCGACTGGGTCATTGCGTCGCGTCGCGCAGGGGTTCGCCCAATCGCCCAATGCGCAATCACCTAATCAGCAAATCTGAATGCCCAATGCCCCAATCAGAGATCGCCCAATGAATCGCTCAATCACCAATCGGCAATCGCCAATGGACGCCATTCACTTGAACAACCACTCGTAGTGCGCGGCGGCCCGGCGCAGCACCTCCACCACATCCTCCTCCAGCAGGTAACCCTGGTCCACCAGCGACACGGCGGCCAGCGCGATGCGGCCGAGGTAGTCCTCGCGGCTCGCGTAGCGCTCCTCGACCGACCGGCGGCTGTCACCCGTGCGCTCCCGATCCGCCTTCGTGCGTGGCAGCGGAAGGTAGGAGCCAATCTCGCTGGCCAGGCGCTCCGGCGCGCCAATCGACGGGTGCCGGTAGTTCCACCCCGTGTGTGTGGCCAGCGGCACCTCGATTTCAGGCAGCCGGATGCCCGCGCGGCTGTTTCCCGCCTCGTCCACGGCGGGCACGAGGCTCACGAACGGCTTGCCCAGCTTCGGGGGCTCGACGGAGACAAGGCCGGCCGCCCACTCGGGGCCGAAATCGAGCCGGTAGGTCGTCATCGGTGAGATCGGGCGCGGATAGCCCGGGATCGTCGGCCATCCGGAGGCCGCCACCGTGGTGAGCGTGCCGTCCGACAGGCGCGGGTAGCGGCTCGGCGGCGGCTCCTGGCCATCCACCACCCACGCATCGAGCGCGCGGAAGAGCGCTCGAACCACCGGGGTGTAGACCAGCGGGTTCATGTCAGCCCGGCCGACGAAGTCGGGATCCGTGAACGGCGCCGGCGGGAACGCGCCGACGATGTGAGGGGCCGAGGCGATGAAGTAGATGCGGCTCGTCGGCGGCGGCTCGACGTCGCGCGTGCCGGTCACGTCGGTGTGCGTGAGCGAGCCCGCGCGGTTGAAGTACTCCGAGTCGGTCATCAGGTGGACGAACTTCGGCACCGTGCTGGTGCGACGTGCGCGCGCGAGCAGGCCGTCGGTGACGCCGGTGTCCGGGTCGGTGTCGTCCGCGTCGGTGAACGGGAACATGTCCACCGGGTACTGGATGTTGAAGTGCTGCAGCTGGTCGCGGGACTGCTGGCCGAAGCGATGGTTGAACGATCCGCGCCCCGCGCCGCCCACCTGATCGAAGACGCCGTCGAACACCTGTCGCCCCTGCTCGTCCGCGTTGAAGCCCTGGTAGACGAAATGCCGCAGGAAGCGGCCCGTCTGCGACACACCCCACCCGATGGCGACGCGCAGCCCCGGCATCGGGTTCCCCGCGGCCTCGTCCGCGTGCTTGAAGAAGCTGACCAGATCGCGCGTGCCTGCGAGGCCGACGCCCACCACCCGGGGATCGCGCGCGCGGTAGACCACGTCGTAGATCCGCCCGGCCTCGAAGCCGCCGTCGAGCGTGACGGTGCCTGTCCCCGTGAAGCGCCAGCGGCTGCGGGGGATTTCCTGGGGCGTGTCGGTCGGCAGCGTGCGCACCAGCAGGCGATGCTCCGCGCTCTCCGGATCGACGATGGGGTAGGCCTCGTGCCCGCGATCCGCAATCGGCCCCGTTGTCCAGTTCGCGCCGGGGATGAAGTTGCCGCGCACCCAGCCCGTGATCGTCCGGCCGTTGTCGGTGGCGACGGGGATGTCCATCCGCATGCGGCCCGCGGGCACGTCCCACTGCCATCCCATCCAGAGCAGCGTGAAGCCCTGTCGCATCAGCGCACCGTTGCCGAACTCCGCTTCGGTCGTGGGATCCGCCGAGGCCGAGGCATTCTGGAAGACCGGCAGGATGCGCTTGGTGCCGCGATTGCCGGCCTCGTAGAACAGCCGGCCGTTGCCCCGCCGCGGATCCACCGGCTTCAAGAGGTAGAAGTCCGCCGAGAACTCGACGAGGCCGCGCGCATTGCGCGGGGCGTGGGAGAGGTCCACGATCCCCTGGTTGGCCGGCAGCGCAGGGTCGAGCGCGAAGTGGACCTTGCCCACCAGCTTCTCGTAGGGGCCTGCGGCGCCGAAGGACCGGCCCGCAAGGACCACCTCACGGCGTTGGATCTCGAGACGGGTGACGCCGGCGTCGGCGTCGAGGGGCCAGAGGCAGGCGACCGCCAGGGCTCCGAGCAGGCAGGGGAAGCGCATGCCCGGGATGATAGCAGCGGGCTTGACGGCCAGAGTCGGTGGGCACTATTGTAAGTAAACACTTACTTATGGCCACCGACGCACCGGCTTCTGCCGGCCGACTGCCGGCCGACGAGCGGCGCCAGCAGCTCATCGACACCGCGACGCGCCTCTTCGCCCGACGCGGCTTCAGCGGCACTACGACGCGCCAGATCGCCCGCGCCGCCGGCGTCAACGAGGCCATCATCTTCCGGTTCTTCCCGCACAAGGACGACCTCTACGCCGCCATCCTCGAGCAGAAGTCCGCCGAGGCGCGCTCGGACGCCCTCATCGACACCCTCCACGCCATGGCCGCCGAAGGCGACGATGCCGGCGTCATCCGCACCATCGTCAGCCGGGTCATCGAGCACCACCGCCGCGATCCCGAGTTCCTGCGGCTGATGCTCCACTCGAGTCTCGAAGATCACTCGTTCGCCCGTCAGTACCGCGAGCGCCACTTCGCCCCGGTTCTCCGCTTCCTCTTCGACTACGTGCGCGCGCGCCAGCAGCAGGGGCGTTTTCAAGCCGGTCCTCCCGAGCCGCTCGTGCGCGCCGTCATCGGCATCCCGGCGCATCACGGCCTCAGCGAGACCCTGATGCCCGAAGCCGGCGCGAGCCCTGGCGACGTCGTCGAGACCTACACCACGTTCATCCTGAAGGGCCTCGCCGCGGGCCCCACCCCCGTCACCAGCCCTCAACCGGAGATCTCTCGTGATTAGGAGCACTCGTTACCTACTGGCGCTGCTGGTTCTGGCCGCGACGGCGACCCTTGCCGCGTGCGGCACGTCGCGCGAGCCGTCGGGCGCGATCGAGGCCGCCTCGCCGGGCACGCCAGGCCATCCCATCGAGGTCACGACCAGTGCCGTCGTCGAGCGCGACGTGCCGCTGGTGGTCCAGGCCACCGGCGCTTTCGTCGCCGACGAGGTCTCGAACGTCGCGCCCGAGATGGCCGGCATCGTGGCGGCCACTCCGGTGGACATCGGCGACCGGGTCGCGGCCGGGGCGGTCATCGCGCGCCTCAAGCACGAGGACGCGACCCTGCGCCTCGAGCAGGCCCGCGCGGGGCTGCTCCAGGCCGAGGCCGCGGCCGCGCAGGCGCGGGAGCGGTACAACCTGGCCCGTGCCAACGCTGCCCGCTACGACGCGCTCGTCGCCACCGGGGATGTCTCGCGCACGCTGCAGGAGCAGGCCGCGACGGAGGCCGCCACCACGCAGCAGGGCGTCTTCACGGCCGAGGCCGCCATCGCCGATGCGCGGTCGCGCGTCGCCCTGGCGCAGAAGGCCCTGGACGACACCGTGATCCGCGCGCCCTTTGCCGGCTTCATCACCGAGCGGCCGGCCGCGGTGGGCGAGTACGTCTCGACGAGCTCCACGGTGGCGACGGTGATGAAGCTCGATCCGATCCGGCTCCGCCTGCAGGTGCCCGAGCTGGAGGCTGCGCGGCTGGAAGTGGGGCAGGCCGTGAGCGCCACGGTGGAGGCGCTGGACAACCGGCAGTTCGACGGGAAGGTGACGGCCATCAACCCCGCACTCGATCCGGCGACGCGCGCCACCATTGTCGAGGCCATGATTGCCAACCCCGGGGGGGCCATCCGGAGCGGGATGTTCGCCACGGCGCAGGTGGCGCTGGGCACGACCGAGCGGGGCCTCTTCGTGCCGCGCGCGGCGGTGGTGGACGACCCCAACACCAACTCGTTCCGGGCGTTCACCGTGTCCGAGGGGACGGCGCGCCTGCGCATCGTGCAGCCTGCCGTCCAGCCCGACGGCCAGGTGCGGGTGCTCTCGGGCGTTGCCGCCGGCGACCAGGTCGCCGTGGCCGGGCTGGAGCAGCTCTTCGACGGGGCCGCCGTGCGCCCGGTCTCACGGTAACCCGCCATGCAGAAGCTCGCTGAAATCTGCGTCCGCCGCCCCGTCTTCGCCACCATGCTGATGCTGGCGCTGACGGTGGTCGGCGCCTTCTCGGTCCGGACGCTCGGCGTCGATCGGTTCCCGAACGTCGACTTCCCGATCATCAGCGTCATCACCACCAATCCCGGCGCGGCGCCCGAGCAGATCGAGACCGAGATCACCGACATCATCGAGGGCGCGGTCAACACCATCTCGGGCATCGACGAGCTGCGGTCGACCTCGCTCGAGAGCATGTCGATGGTGAACATCACCTTCGAAATGTCCAAGGACGTCGACGTGGCGGCGCAGGAGGTGCGCGACAAGGTGAACCTGGTCCTCGCGCAGCTGCCCGAGACCGCCGAGCCGCCCATCGTCCAGAAGCTGGATCCGGACGCGGCGCCCATCCTGATGTACGCGGTGGGCGCGCCGCGCGGCTCCATCGAGGTGAACACGATCGTCGAGAACGTGCTCAAGGAGCGGCTCGAGTCGATCAACGGCGTGGGCGAGGTGATCATCTACGGCGGCCGCCGGCGGGAGATCCACGTCTCGGTCAATCCCGATCGGCTGCGCGCCTACAACCTCACGGTGGGTGACGTGGCACGCGCGCTGCGCGCGCAGAACCTCGAGCTGCCCGGCGGACGGGTCGAGGCGGGCGAGCGCGAGGTCACGGTCCGCACGCTCGGTCGCCTCGTGGACGCCGCGCAGTTCGCCAACGTCACCATCCGGACCCAGGACGCCTACCCGATCCGGATCCGGGACGTTGGCACGGTGGAGGACGCCGGCGAGGAGCCGCGCTCGGCGGCGATGCTGGACGGCAAGCCCGCCGTGGTCGTGGCCATCCGCAAGCAGTCGGGCACGAACACAGCGGCGGTTGCGGCGGCGGTCAAGGAGCGCATGTCGGAGATCCAGGCGCTCCTGCCGGGCGACTTCTCGGTCAGCCTGATCCGCGATCAGTCGGAGTTCATCAACCACTCGCTGGCGGCCATCGAGGAGCACCTCGTCCTCGGCGGCGTCTTCGCCGCCGTCGTGGTGCTGATCTTCCTGGGCAACCTCCGGTCCACCATCATCGCGGCGATCGCGATCCCCGTGTCCATCGTCGGCGCCTTCGCGCTGATGGCGGTGCTCGGCTACACCCTCAACCAGATGACGATGCTGGCGTTGACGCTCATGGTCGGCGTCGTCATCGACGACGCCATCGTGGTGCTGGAGAACATCTACCGGTTCGTGGAGGAGAAGGGCATGTCGCCCTTCCAGGCGGCCATCGACGGCACGCGCGAGATCGGGCTCGCCGTCATGGCCACCACGCTGTCGCTGCTGGCGGTGTTCGTGCCGGTGGGATTCATGAGCGGCATCGTCGGACGGTTCATGTCGTCGTTCGGCCTCACCGCCGCCGCGGCCATCGCCATCAGCCTGCTGGTCTCCTTCACGCTCACGCCGATGCTGGCGGCGCGCTGGATCAAGCCTCACACGGGCGCGGGCGGCGACGGGGGCCGCTCGACGAAGGACTCGTGGTGGTACCGCCCCATCGACCGCGGCTACACGAAGATGCTGACGTGGTCGATGGCCCACCGCTGGGCCATCGTGGGCATCTCGATCGCGACGGTGCTCTCCATCGCGCCGCTGGCGATGATGGCCGGCATCAACTTCATCCCCGAGGAGGACGAGTCGCAGTTCGAGATCACCCTGCGCGCGCCGGAGGGCGCGAGCCTCGCGGCGACGCAGTCGGTGATGGAGCGCATCGCCCGGGACATCCGGCAGCTGCCGGGCGTGCAGAACACCCTCAGCATCGCGGGCTTCGGGACGCAGCAGGTGGTGAACAGCGGCACGACGTTCGTGCGCCTGGTGCCCATCGGCGACCGCGAGCACTCGCAGGCGGAGCTCATCCGGCAGGCGCGCGAGATCGTGGCCACGTACCCGAAGGACCTCACGACCTCGGTGCAGCCGGTGGCGGCCATCGGCGGAGGCGGCTTCCGCAACGCGGCGGTGCAGTACGTGCTGTCCGGCCCGGAGATCTCGAAGCTCGACCAGTACTCATCGAAGCTGATGGAGGCCATGCGGGCGAACGCGAACCTGGTGGACGTGGATCGGACGCTGCTGCCGGGGAAGCCCGAGTTGCGCGTCGAGATCGACCGGCAGCGCGCGGCGGACCTCGGCGTGAGCGTGGCCAGCATCTCGGAGACGCTCAACATCATGATGGCGGGCCAGGAGGTCACCACCTTCAACCAGGGCCGCGACCAGTACGACGTCGTCCTGCGCGGGCAGGGCGAGTTCCGGCGAGACCCCGAGAGCCTGCGGCGCATGACCGTGTCTGCGACGGGCGGGCTGACCGTGCCGCTGGCCAGCGTGGTTCGCCTGCAGGCGGGCACCGCGCCGGCCAGCATCGATCGGCTCAACCGCGAGCGGCAGGTGACGCTGCTCGCCAACGTCCCGCCGGGCGGGTCGCAGTCGGTGGGGCTGGCCGCCATCGAGTCCGCCACCGCGGCCCTCGGCATGGAGCCGGGCTACGCGGCGTCGTTGACCGGACAGTCTCGCGAGCTGCAGCGCGCGGGCACGGCCTTCGCCACCGCGGTGCTGCTGTCGTTCATCTTCATGTACATGGTCCTGGCCTCGCAGTTCGAGTCGTTCATCCACCCGGTGACCATCCTGCTCACGCTGCCGCTGGCCGTGCCGTTCGGGCTGCTGACCACGGCGATGTTCGGGCAGAAGCTGAACATCTTCTCCATCCTCGGCCTGCTGCTGCTCTTCGGCATCGTGAAGAAAAACGCGATCCTGCAGATCGATCACACGCTGGAGCTGCGTGGGCAGGGGATGCCGCGGTACGACGCCATCATCCAGGCCAACCGCAACCGCCTGCGGCCCATCCTGATGACCACGATCGCGCTGGTCGCGGGCATGCTGCCGCTCATCTGGGGCAGCGGGCCCGGCGCGGCCACCAACCGCTCCATCGGGCTGCTGGTGGCTGGCGGCCAGACGCTGTGCCTGCTGCTCACGCTGCTGGCCGTGCCGGTCTTCTACTCCCTCTTCGAGGACCTCGGCCAGTGGTCGCCCTGGCGGAGGCTCCGCGGGATCGTGCCCGGACGCCGCGCTGCGGCCGCGGGCTCCACGGCCGCACTGCTGTCGCTCGCCCTGCTGGCGCCCGCGCCGGCCGGCGCCCAGGTTCGGGCACCGCAGCCAGAGCTGACGCGGGCGGATGCGCCCGCGCGCGTGGGCGTCACCGCCGACACCACCGACCTGTCGCTGGACGACGCGGTGGCCCGCGCGCTCGCGAACAACAACGACATCGTCATCGCGCGGCTGGGAATGCAGGCCGCCGGCTCGCGCACCTTCGGGGCGCGCGGCGCCTACGACGCCATCGTCTTCGGCGGCACCTCGTACGAGCGCGCGGTGACGCCGCAGGCATCGCTCTTCACCGGCGGCGAGAATGGTCAGCTGACGACGACGGGCTGGGTGTCGACCGCCGGGGTGCGCGGCCTCTCGAAGTGGCGGGGCGCCTCGTACGACATCACCTTCTCGAGCGCGCGCCTCACCAACGACAACCCGTTCACGACGCTCACGCCGCAGTTCGCGACGAACGTGTCGGCCAGTTACACCCAGCCCCTCCTGCGCGGCCGGGAGATCGACCCGGCGCGCGCGCAGATCGAGATCGCGAGCCGCTCCGAGGACCTGTCGGACGCCCAGCTCCGGCAGCGCGCGATGGATGCCGTCGCCGGCGTGGAGCAGGCGTACTGGAGCCTGGGCTTCGCGGTCCGCAATCTCGATGTCCAGCGCCAGGCGCTGGACCAGGCCCGCCGGCAGGTGGAGAGCAACCGCCGGCGCGCCGGGCAGGGCCTGCTCGCGCCTATCGACATCGTCGAGGCCGAGACCCAGGCGGCCACCCTCGAGCAGAGCGTCTACGCGGCACAGGAGCTGGTGACGCGGGCCGAGAACGCACTCAAGCTGCTCATCACGGCCGACCGGAGGGATGCCATCTGGAACCGCCAGATCCGCCCGACCACGCCCATCGTCCTCGAGCCGGTGAGCCTGACCCTCGAGGACGCCGTGGCGCGGGCGATGGCCAACCGGCCCGAGCTGGCGCAGCTGGAGGTGAGCGAGGCGATCAACACCATCGAGACGCGCCTCTACCGTGATCAGACGCGGCCGCAGCTGGATCTCGTCGGGACCTACACGCTGGCGGGCCTGGCCGGCACGGCGTCGGGCGCGCTCAACCCGCTCACCGGCCGGCCCATCGCCGACGGGCTGAACCCGGCGTTCATCGGCGGCGTCGGGCAGTCGCTCGACGCGTTGTGGGCCACGCGTTATCCGACGGCGCGTGTCGACGTTCGCATCGGGCTGCCGCTCGCGAACCGCGCGGCCCAGGCCAACGTGGCCATCGCGCAGACAACGGGCGCGCAGTTGCGGAGGCAGCGCGAGCAGCTGGCACAGGCCGTGGAGGCGGATGTGCGAAATGCCCTGCAGGC
Organism: Vicinamibacterales bacterium; assembly: GCA_050249615.1. GTDB lineage: Bacteria > Acidobacteriota > Vicinamibacteria > Vicinamibacterales > UBA2999 > VFZN01. Next base: position 4,160 of record JBFWQE010000146.1, on the reverse strand, counting down.
GGTGCGGTCTGCCGAGGCGCGCGTGGCCGCAGCGGGCGTGGCTCGCGCCTCTGCCGAACAGCAGTACGAGAGCGAGCTCCGGCGCTTCGAGGCGGGACTGGCGACGGTGTTCCTGGTGCTGCAGCGGCAGACCGACCTGGTGGCGGCGCAGGCACGCGAGATCCAGGCGCAGGCCGATCTCAACACCGCGGCGGCGGCGCTCCGTCGCGCGACAGGCACGACGCTGGACGCGCGCGGCGTGCAGGTGGGGTCGTAGGACCTCCGGTTCTGGGGCTCTGAGGTTCTCGAGTTCTCAGGTTCTCGGGTTCTCGGGTTCTGGGGTTCTGGGGTTCTGGGTTCGGAGGTTCGGAGGTTCGGTGGATCCGGGGGGCCGAGGTTCTGCCGGCCCGGAGCTTTGGGGTTCGGAGCCGCAGCCCACGAAACTTGAACCGAACATCCGAGCACCCGAACCCGAGAACCCGAGAACCCCAGAACCTGAGAACCCCGGAAGCCGAGTTGCACCCCTGTGACGTCCAGGTGCTACGATCGCGGTGGGCAAATCCGTAAACCGCCCACCGCGAAACACAAGGATAGGACCGTCGTGACATCGAAGAAGTCATCCCGTTCGAGCCGTACCAGTTCTCCGTCACCCACTACCCTGCAGGAACAGAAGGCCGAGGCGGTTCGCGCGCCACGCCAGCGGAGCGCGAAGCCGGCCGCCACCGTGAAGGCCGAAGCACCTGCCGGCATCCAGGGGACCACGCCCGCCGGTCCGAAGGCCGCGAACGCCCGGGCGCCGCGCGCGAAGAAGGCCGCAGCACCACGCACGCCGCGCCCGGCCACGACCCGGACACGGGTGGCGGCCCCGACCACGCCCGAGCCGGTCGGACAGACCGCCGCAACCGTGCCGGCGTCGTCGCCCGAGCCCGCCCGGTCCCGCCGCGTGGTCACCGACGAGGACATCCGCGTCCGGGCCTACTTCCTCTCGCTCGAACGCGGCGGCGCGGGCAGCGACGTGGATTTCTGGCTGCTCGCCGAGCGCGAGCTGACGGCCGACGCCCCGGCCCCGGAGTAGGTTCACCGGATGACGCGCCGCGCGCTGCTGGTGGTCGCGTGCGCCCTCGCTGTCCTGGCCGCAGCGGGCGCGCCCGCCGGCCAGCAGCGTCCGGCAGACCACGTCATCGTCGTTTCCATCGACGGGTTCCGGCCCGCGATGTACCTGGACCCGTCGCGGGAGGGGATCCACCTGCCGCACCTGGCCGCGCTGCGGGAGAGTGGTTCGGCGGCGGAGGGTGTGCTCGTCAGCCACCCGTCGATGACCTATCCCTCGCACACGTCGCTCGCCACCGGCACCAGACCGTCGCGGCACGGCATCGTCAGCAACACGATGTTCGATCCTCCGGCCGGATCGACGCGTTGGTACTACGAGAACGCGGCCGTGAAGCTGCCGGCCATCTGGGACCTCGCGAGAGCACGCGGGTTGAAGACCGCAGGCGCGTCGTGGCCCGTCACGGTGGGCGCGCGGATGGACGTCCTCTTCCCGGAGTCCAACCAGGCACCGCCGGACTCCACGTGGCTGGCGCGGGCGCGCGCGGATTCCACGCCGGGACTGGTGGACGCGGTGGTGCACGACCTCGGCGGCTTCGGTGAGGACGACAACCGCATCGCCGTGCAGAGGGATCGGTTCACCGCGGCCGCGGCGGCGCGCATCATCCGTACCGAGCGGCCCAACCTGCTGATGATCCACCTCATGGAAACCGACCCGGCGCAGCACGCGGACGGCCCGGGCTCGCCCGCGGCACGGGATGCCATCCAGCGGATCGACGCGCACGTCGGCGCGATCGTGCGCGCCACGGAGGAGGCCGGCATCCGCGCGCGGACGGCCTTCATCGTCTCTGGCGATCACGGCTTCTCGCGCGTGCACACCCTCATCCAGCCGAACGTCGTTTTGCGCGAGGGCGGGTGGCTGAAGACCGATGCGCGCGGGCGCGTCGCCGAGTGGCAGGCGGCCTCGCACGCCACCGCCATCCGCCTGAAGGATCCACGGGACGCCGCACTGGCCGCACGCATCGAGCAGCGCTTCTCGGAGCTGGCCGCGTCGCGCTATCGCGGCATCTTCCGCGTCGTGTCGCGGGCCGAGCTCGACGCCCACGGCGCCTATCCGGAGGCCGCGTTCTTCATCGAGCCGGCGGAGGGCTACTACGTCTCGGACGGCGTGGCGGGCGACTCGGTGCTCGTCGCGACGACGAGGCGCGGCGCGCACGGGTACCTGCCGACGGAGACGCGCATGCACACCGGCTTCATCGCCTCGGGCGCCGGCGTCCGCCAGGGTGTGCCCCTGCCGCTCGTGCGCCAGATCGACATCGCGCCCACCATCGCGCGGCTGCTGGGCTTCGAGATGCCGTCGGCCGACGGTGTTCCCATGGTCGGCGTGCTGGAGTAGCCCGCGCCCGCCTGGTTGCACGAGGCGCCCGGCTTCGGGTCCAATACTCGGGCTCGAGACGCCGATGACCATCCCCGACACGTTCAACGCCGCTGACTACTTCATCGATCGCCACCTCCGCGAGGGCCGCGGCTCGAAGGTGGCCATCGAGTGCGGGGACGAGCGCGTCACCTACGCGGAACTGGCTGAACGCGTGAGCCGTGCCGGAAGCGCCCTGAGGGCCCGGCTCGACGTCCGGACCGAAGAGCGCGTCGTCCTCCTCATGCCGGATGGCCCCGCATTCCTCGACGCGTTCTTCGGCGCCATCAAGGTCGGCGCCGTGCCCGTTCCGGTGAACACGCTGTGGACCTCGGCGGACGTGGAGTACGTGCTGAACGACTCGCGCGCGCGAGTGGCCGTGGTGGGCGAGGGCCTCCTTCACCTGATCACGGGAATCCCGCCGGAGCGCCGGCCGCGACTGCGCCATATCGTCGTGGCCGGGGGAGAAGCCCGCACGGCGGAAGGGCAGGTCGGCTTCGATGACCTCCTCGCCGATGGCGAGCCTTCCTTCGACGCCGAGCCGACGTCCAGGGACGACGCGGCGTTCTGGCTGTACTCGTCGGGAAGCACGGGTGCGCCGAAAGGGTGCGTGCACCTGCAGCACGACATGCTGGTGTGCACGAGGCTCTACGCGGAGAACGTGCTGGGCATGTCCGAGCAGGATCGCTGCTTCAGCGTGGCCAAGCTCTTCTTCGCCTACGGGCTGGGCAACGGCGGCTACTGCCCGCTGGGCGTCGGCGCCACGACCATCCTGTGGCCCGGCGCGCCCACCGCGGCCAACGTGTTCGCGGTAATCGAGAAGCACCGCCCCACGCTGTTGTTCTCGGTTCCCACGAATTACGGCATGCTCCTGGCCCAGCACCGCGAGGAGGGCCCCGACTTCGATCTCTCCAGTGTCCGACAGGGCGTCTCGGCGGGCGAGGCGCTCCCGCCGGTGCTGTTCGAGCGATTCCGCCAGCGATTTGGCGTGGAGATCCTGGACGGCATCGGCTCCACCGAGGTGCTCCACATCTTCGTCTCGAACCGGGCTGGCAGGGTGCGGCCCGGGTCGAGCGGTCTGCTGGTCGAGGGCTACGAGGCGCGCATCGTGGACGACGAGGGCCAGCCCGTGCCGCGCGGCGAGGTCGGGAACCTGCTGATCAAGGGCGACTCGACCTGCGCCTTCTACTGGAACCAGCACGAGAAGACGAAGGCAACCATCGAGGGTTACTGGATCCGCACCGGCGACAAGTACCACCAGGACGAGGACGGGTACTTCTGGTACGCCGGCCGCTCCGACGACATGCTGAAGGTCGGCGGCATCTGGGTGAGCCCCGTGGAGGTGGAGAACACCTTGCTCGAGCACCCGGCGGTGAAGGAATGCGCCGTGGCGGGGCACCCGGACCACGATCGGCTGGTCAAGCCTGCCGCGTACGTCGTGCTGCGACCCGGCATCGAGGGCAGCCCCGAGCTCGCCATCGAGCTGCAGCAGTGGGTCCGCTCGCGGCTGGCCGAGTACAAACGCCCGCGGTGGGTCCGCTTCGTCTCCGAGCTGCCGAAGACGGCCACGGGCAAGACGCAGCGCTTCAAGCTGCGCCAGCACCCGCCCGATCCCGCGCACTAGGCAGACTGCTGGACGCGCCCCGAAGAGGAGCTGGTTCCTGCCCCCTGCCCCCCCTGCCCCCCCGACCCCCTGCCCCCCGACCCCCTGATCCCTGAT
>JBFWQE010000145.1:0-13433 GCA_050249615.1 Vicinamibacterales bacterium | reverse complement strand
GCTGCTCCGCGGAGACATAGCTGAAAAGGGCATCGGGCTGACGATCATCACCACGCATGGCCGGCATGGTAGTACGATCGCGCCGATCTGTCGATCCCTTAAGCGGGGTTTTTCAGCAAGCTCCTAAGGTTCTCGGGTTCTCGGGTTCTGGGGTTCTCTGAGGGATACTGATTCAATGCGTCGGGTGCGGGTGGGCATCACCGTGGGGGATCCGGCCGGCATCGGGCCCGAGATTGCGGAGAAGGCACGGCAGGACTCACGCGTGCAGGCGGTCTGCGAGCCCGTGATCTTCGGCCCGGCGTCGCTCGAGGGCGTGCGCGCGGGTGAGGAGAGCGCCGCCAGCGGGCGGGCCGCCTACAACACGCTGGTGCGCGCGGTGGACGCGGCGCGGCGCGGCGATCTCGACGCGATTGCCACGGCGCCCCTCAGCAAGCGCGCCTTCGCGCTCGCGGGGATCCCCTGGAAGGGCCACACCGACCTGCTCGCGCACCTGTGCGGCGTGGAGCACGTGCGCATGCTGTTCTATGCGGCCGGGACCGAGGGGGCCGGCGGGCACGCGCCCCTGTGCGTGACGCTCGTGACCGTGCACGTCCCGCTGGCGGAGGTCCCGCGCCTCATCTCGACGCCCGAGGTCACGCGTACCATCGTCATGACCGCCGACTGGCTCCGCGCCCTCGGCACGACATCTCCCCGCGTGGCGCTGGCCGGGCTCAACCCGCACGCCGGCGAAGCCGGGCTGCTCGGCCACGAAGAAGAGGATGTGCTCCGGCCGGCGGTGGCGGAGGCGCGCGGCCGGGGCGTGGACGCCAGCGGGCCCTGGCCGGCCGACACCGTGTTCGTTCGCGCGGCACGCGGGGAGTTCGACGCCGTCGTGGCCTGCTACCACGACCAGGGCCTCATTCCAGTGAAGCTGCTGGCCTTCGGCGAGGCCGTCAACGTCACCATCGGCCTGCCCATCATCCGGACCTCCGTGGACCACGGCACGGCCTTCGACATCGCCGGCCGCGGCGTGGCCGATCCGGGCAGCATGATCGCCGCCGTGCGCCTGGCGGCGCGGCTGGCGGAGGCGCGGGCGTGATGGCCAGGCCCGCGGAACCCGCCGAGACGGTGATCGCCGACAACCGGAAGGCGTTCCACGACTACCACATCCTCGAGACCTTCGAGGCCGGCATCGCGCTGCTCGGCACCGAGGTGAAGGGCATCCGCGAGGGGCGGGCCAACCTGCGCGACAGCTACGCCCAGGTGGAGAAGGGCGAGGTGTGGCTCTACAACGTGCACATCAATCCCTACTCGCACCGGGGCTACGTCGATCACGATCCGAAGCGGAAGCGTCGCCTGCTGCTGCACCGGCACGAGATCCGGAAGCTCATCGGCAGGACCGTCGAGAAGGGCCTGACGCTCGTGCCGACGAAGATGTACTTCAAGAACGGCAAGGTCAAGGTGGCGCTGGCACTGGCGAAAGGCAAGCAGGCGCACGACAAGCGCGAGACCATCCGCCGACGGGAAGCGGACCGCGAGACCCGCGCCGCCGTCAAGGAGCGAGGACGACGTTGACGCCCATCCCCTTCAATCGTGCGGCCGTGACCGGGCTCGAGGTGGACTACGTGACCCGCGCCATCACCGTCGGCCCCATCCACGGCGACGGCCCGTTCACGCGGGACTGCCACCAGTGGCTCGAGCGGCTGACCGGGTCGCACAAGGCGCTGCTCACCACGTCGTGCACGCACGCGCTCGAGATGGCGGCGCTGCTGCTGGACCTGCAGCCCGGCGACGAGGTGATCGTGCCGCCGTTCACCTTCGTCTCCACGGTGAACGCCATCGTGCTGCGCGGCGCCCGGCCGGTCTTCGTGGACGTCCGCCCCGACACGCTGAACCTCGACGAGCGGCTCATCGAGGCCGCCATCACGCCCCGCACGCGGGCCATCCTCGTCGTGCACTACGCGGGCGTGGCGTGCGAGATGGACGCCATCATGGCCATCGCGAAGGCGCACGGCCTCGCCGTGGTGGAAGACAACGCGCACGGGCTCTTCGGCACCTACCGGAAGAAGCCGCTCGGCACCTTCGGCGCCTTCGCGACGCTCAGCTTCCACGACACCAAGAACCTGTCGTGCGGGGAGGGCGGCGCGCTGATGATCAACGACCCGGCCCATGTCGAGCGGGCCGAGATCATCCGCGAGAAGGGCACGAACCGCACGCGGTTCTTCCGCGGGCAGGTGGACAAGTACACCTGGTGCGACATCGGATCGAGCTACCTGCCCTCCGACATCCTCGCGGCCTACCTGCTCGCGCAGCTCGAGTCGCACGATCGCATCCAGCGCCGCCGCCATGCCCTCTGGAACCGCTACGCGGAAGCGCTGGCGCCCTGGGCCGCCGACGCCCGCGTGCGGCTGCCCGCCGTGCCGGAGCACTGCGGGCACCCGGCGCACATCTTCTACCTCCTGATGCCGTCGCTCGAGGCGCGCACGGCGCTCATCGCGCACCTGCGCGAGCGGCTCATCCTGGCCGTGTTCCACTACCTGCCGCTGCACCTCTCGGAAATGGGGCGACGGCTCGGGGGACGCGCCGGGCAGTGCCCGGTCACCGAGGACGTGAGCGACCGGCTCGTGCGCCTGCCCCTCTTCTTCCAGCTGTCGGACGACGACCAGGGTCGCGTCATCGACGAGGTGATGGCCGCCCCCATCCGGGGCCGGAACCGGGGATGAGCGACCTCGGGCCGACGGTGATCGTCACCGGCGCGGAGGGGCAGATGGGCCGCGCCATCGTCGAACGCTTCGCGGCCGGCGCGGTGGTGCACGCCCTGGGCCGCCAGGACCTCGACATCACCGATGCGGCCGCCGTGGCCGACGCGGTCGCCCGCCATCGGCCGGACGTGGTGGTCAACTGCGCGGCGTTCACCGACGTGGACGGCGCCGAGGATCGGCAGGCAGAAGCCCTGGCCGTCAATGGCGTCGCCCCGGGCATCCTGGCGCGCGCCGCGGAGGCCGCCAGCGCGACGCTCGTTCATTTCAGCACCGACTTCGTGTTCGCGGGGAAAGACGACCGCGCGTGGACCGAGGCCGACCCGCCCGAGCCGCAGAGCGTCTACGGGCAGTCGAAGCTCATGGGCGAGTGGCTCGCGCGTGACTGCCGCCGCCACTACGTCCTGCGCGTCGAGAGCCTGTTCGGCGGGCCCCGCGGCCGCAGCACGATCGACCGCATCGCCGGCGGGCTTCGCGATGGCCGCGAGATGAAGCTGTTCCACGATCGCACCGTCACGCCGAGCTTCACGGTGGACGTGGCCGAGGCGGCGCACGCGCTCATTGCCCGGCACGCGGCGCCCGGCGTGTACCACTGCGTGAACTCCGGCACGACGACGTGGCTCGGCATGGGCCGGCACGTTGCCCGCCTGCTGCGCCTCGATGAACGGCTGCTCGTGTCCGTGTCGGTGGCCGACGTGCGGCTGAAAGCGGCTCGCCCGCAGTATGCGGCCCTCTCGAACCGGAAGCTGGCCGACGCCGGCCTCCCGATGCCCGCCTGGGAGGATGCGCTCGCACGGTACCTGGTGCGGCCGCCAGCATGAGCGTCACCATCGTCATCGTCGGCTTCCGGGCCTACGAGGAGCTCGAGCGCTGCCTGGCATCCCTGTCCAGCCACGAGCCCGGCACGCGCGTCATCGTGGTGGACAATGCGGCGGACGAGGCCGCGGGCCGCCGCATCGTGGCGGCGTTTCCCGGGATCACCTACATCGGGCGTTGCGAGAACCCGGGCTTCAGTGCCGGGGTGAACCGCGCCGCGCGCGAGGCGCCCGGCAGCCACCTGCTCCTGCTCAACCCCGATTGCGAGGTCGCCGGCCCCATCGTGGCGCCGCTGGTCTCGGTGCTCGACGCCCATCCGGAGGCCGGCATCGTCGGCGGGCTGGTGCGCGACGCGGCGGGTGGCGTGCAGGCGTCCGCGCGCCGGTTTCCCAATTTCACCACCGCCATCGCCGGGCGCACCTCGTGGCTGTCGCGGGTCGCCCCCGGGAACGCGCTGTCGCGATGGAACCTCACGACGGCGCCGTCCGAGGGCGTCGCGCGCGTGGACTGGGTGAGCGGGGCCTTCGTGCTGGTCCGCCGCGAGGCCTTCGACGCGGTGGGCGGATTCGACGAGGCCTACTTCCTCTACTGGGAAGACGCGGACTTCTGCCGCCGGGCGGTGGACGCCGGCTGGCAGACACTGTATGCGCCGGTCGCCGAGGTCGTACACTACACGGCACGCGCGAGCCTCCACGCGCCGGTGCGCTCGCTGTGGGCCTTCCACCAGAGCGCGCTGCGATACTACTGGAAGCACGGGTCGTGGGTCGCGCGGATGGGCACGCCGGTGGTCGCCGCCGGATTGGCGGGGCGGTTCCTGGTGCGAGTGGTGCCCTGGGCCAGGCGCGCGCGACACGTGAAGTGACGGTGACACGTGAGGCGTGACCTCCCCTTTCGCGCCGCGGCCGTGGCCCTGGCGCTCGCCGCGGCCACGGCGGCGCTCGTGGCGCAGCCCGACAGCCGCCCGCATCCCGCCCTGCCGCCCGGCGGCCCCCAGCATCTGGACGCGCGGGTCGCGCTGGCTCGCGGCGTGAAGGCGGCGCCGGCGGCCGCCCAGCGGGCCGCGCTCGCCTCGCTCCGCGAGGCGCTGCCCGACCTTCGCGCCGAGATTGACGATGCAACCGGCGCCACGACGCTGTTGTGGAACACGAGCGGTTATCTGACCGCGCCCGATGCGCGCGACGCCGGGGAGGTGGCCGAGGACTTCATGCGATCGCGCGCGGACCTGCTGGGGCTGGCCGCACCGGATGTCGTGGACCACGAGCTCGTGGACCGCGTACCTTCCGCGGTCTCGGGCGTCACGCACCTGTACTACCGACAGCGGGTGAACGGCATCCCCGTCTACAACGCGCAGCTTCATTTCAACATCACCGCCGACGGGCGAATCCTGAGCGTCAACAACCAGTTCCTGCCGAACGTGACCGCGGCGGTGGCCTCGCTCAGGCCGCAGCTGGATGCGGTCGCGGCGGTGGGGCGTGCGGCCGCGCAGCTTGGACTGCGGGACGTGCCCGCGCGGCTGGTGCGCGCCGGGGCGGGCCCGCGCCGGGCGACGCGCATGGAGGCGCCCGACCTGTCGAGCGAGGAGATCGCCGCGGCCCTGGTGATCGTCCCCGTCCGGCGGGGCATGGCCCGGCTCGCCTGGAATTTCCAGGTGAGGCTGCCGGACGGGGCGCACGCGTTCGACTACACCGTCGACGCGGAGTCCGGGCAAATATGGACACGCTTCGACTGGGTCTCGGCCGACACGTACCGCGTCTACGCGCTGCCGGCGGAGAGCCCCGGCCACGCGAGCCCCGCGTCGCCCGCCGACGGCCGTTCCCTGGTGGTGGACCCCGCGCACCCCGCGGCGTCGCCCTACGGCTGGCACGACACCAACGGCATCGCCGGCGCCGAGTTCCTCACGACCGAAGGCAACAACGTGCACGCGTACGCGGACGCCAACGACGACAACGTTCCCGACACGGGCAGTTCCCCTTCGTGCGGCGTCACGATCGAGTGCGACTTTCCGCTGGACCTCGCGAGCGCGCCCTCTGCCTACCAGGCTGCGGCGGTGACGAACCTCTTCTACTGGAACAACGTCGTTCACGACGTGCAGCAGCGGTACGGGTTCACCCCGGCCGCGGGGAACTTCCAGGTGCACAACTACGGGCAGGGCGGCCTCGGGAACGACAGCGTCCGCGCCGAGGCGCAGGACGGCTACGCGCTCAGCTCCGACGCACACAGGAACAACGCGAACTTCCTGACCCCGCCCGACGGGCAGCGGCCGCGGATGCAGATGTACGTGTGGACGACGATCACGCCCTTGCGTGACGGCGACCTCGACGCCGGAATCGTGGTGCACGAGTACGGGCACGGGATCTCGAACAGGCTGGTCGGGGGCCCGAGCAATGTCAGCTGCCTGACCAACGCCCAGCAGCCTGGCGAAGGCATCAGCGACTGGCTGGCGCTGGTCTATACGGCGAGGGCCGGCGACACGCCGGCGATGGGGCGCGGCATCGGCACCTACGCGATGGGGCAGCCGCCGACGGGGCAGGGCATCCGCGCCCAGCGCTACAGCACCGACCCTGCCGTCAACAATTGGACGTATGAGAGCGTCGCCGGCGCGTCGGTGCCGCACGGCGTGGGCGCCGTCTGGGCGCAGGCGATGTGGGAAGTGTACTGGGCCCTCGTCGCCCAGCACGGCTGGTCCGCCGATCTCTACGACGCCACCGGCGGCGCGGGCAACCAGCGCGCGATGCTCTATCACAACGAGGGGCTGATGAACGCGGCATGCAGCCCGAGCTTCACGCAGGTGCGCGACGGCATCATCCAGGCCGCGCAGACCATCAACGGCGGCGCGGACGTGTGCCGGTTGTGGGAAGCCTTCGCGGCCTTCGGGCTTGGCGTGGATGCGCAGAGCGGCGGAAAGAACGGGCTGGCGCCGCTCAATGGCTTCAGCACCCCGCTGTCGTGCGGCGGCACCCCGCCGCCGGGCGTGTCCATCGCCGATACGTGGGTGACGGAGGGCGACAGCGGGACGGTGAATGCCACCTTCACCGTGTCGCTGACCGCGCCGGCCGCCCATCCGGTGACGGTCGCGTACCGGACCTCTCCAGGATCGGCGGCGAGTGGGATCACGACGGGCAGCGTGGTGAGCGCGCAGGTCCTGTCGATCCCGGATGCGGGGCCGGCCAGCTCCTATCCGTCCACGGTGAGCGTGCCCCAGGGCGCCGGGCGCGTGCAGTCGGTTGCGGTCACCCTGAACGGCTTCACTCATCCGCGCCCCGACGACGTCGACGTGCTGCTCGTCGGGCCGGACGGGCAGCGGGCAGTGCTCCTCATGTCGGACGTCGGCGGTGCGCCCGCAACGAACGTCAGCCTCACGTTCCGGGACGACGCTGGCGGCGGCGTCCCTGCCGGACCGATTCCGAGCGGGGCATATCTGCCCTCGAACAGCGGGGGTGGCGACGTGTTCCCCGGCGCGCCGCCCGCTCCCTACGGAAGCGCGTTGAGTGATTTCGTTGGCACCGACGCGCCCGGCCTCTGGCAGCTCTTCATCGTCGATGATCAGGCGGGGAGCTCCGGCGCGCTCACCGGCGGCTGGACGCTCCACCTGGGTACCGCCGGCAACGATTTCGTCCCACGGCAGGGCACGGTCACCTTCCCCCCCGGCTCGACGACACAGGCGGTGACGGTGCCCGCCTTCGGCGATGTCGAGGTCGAGGGTGACGAGTCGTTCACAGTGACCCTCTCCTCGGCTGGCGGCGCCTACATCGCCGACGAGGTCGGCACGGCCACCATCGTGGACGACGACGTGGTGGGGACGCCCGATGCGCCCTCGGGACTGTTCGTGTCCTCGATTGTCGGGAACACGGTGTCTCTCGGCTGGACGCCTCCTGCCGGTGGATTGACGCCCACGGGGTATGTCATCGAGGGCGGCATCAGTCCCGGCGAGGTGGCGGCGAGCATCCCGACCGGGAGCACGCTGCCGCTGCACACCTTCGGGGCGCCGAGCGGCGTCTTCTACGTGCGCGTGCACGCACTGGTTGGCGGGGCACGAAGCGTGGCATCGAACGAGATCCGCATCCACGTCAACGTGCCGGTTCCGCCCTCGCCGCCCGCGAACCTGCTGAGCGTGGTGGACGGGGCGTCACTGACGCTGAGCTGGACGAACACGTTCGGCGGCGGAGCACCCGCGGCCCTGATGCTCGACGTGAGCGGCGACATCGACACCACTGTCCCGCTGGGGCTGACGGACACGTTCAGCTTCGCGGGCGTGCCCCCGGGCACCTACACGCTCGGCCTCCGGGCCGTGAACGCGGCTGGGTCGAGCCCGGCCGCCGGCCCTCTCATACTGACGTTCCCCGGCACGTGTGCGGGGCCGCCGGACGCGGTCACGAACCTGCGCGCGTACCGGCTGGCTTCCATCGTGTACGTCGCGTGGGAAGCGCCGGCCACGGGGGTCGCGCCCACCAGCTACGTGCTGAGCGTCACCGGGCCGTTCTCGGGCGCCTTCGGGACCACGGCCCGCGCGATGAGCGGTGTCGTGGGGAGCGGGACGTACGAGCTGAGCGTCGTCGCGGCCAACGCGTGCGGCATCGGCCCGCCCTCCGGGAGCCAGACGGTGGTGGTGCCCTAAGAGAAGTGAAAAGTGAGAAGTGAGAAGTGAGGAAGTAAGAAGGGCGGCGCGCGGTGTCGGGCAATGTCGCGAAGGATTGGGCAGTGGTCCTGAAGACTTCTCCCCTTCTCACTTTTCACTTCTCACTTTTCACTTCTCACTTTGCTTATGGCGACTCTGTGTCACCCCTTGCGCCACAGAGTCACTTCGGATACGCTCTGTCGGTCCGAACGGCTCCCCCGGCCTGATCGGAGCGTTTTCGTTGTCCTTCCCTGTCGTCGCCATGCTCGTCGCTGCCAGCATGGGCTGTGGGTCGCGCGTCCCGGCGCCCACCGCATCTGGCGAGGAGCCCGGCGCTCCGGCCTCCCAGGCTGCACCCATCCAGGTCACGCTGCGCGTCGGTGAAGCGCACGAGCTGGCGGGCGGCAAGGGCACGGTGACCTTCAGCGGCGTGGCCGCCGACTCGCGCTGCCCGAAAGGCGTGACGTGCGTGTGGGAAGGCGACGCCGCTGTCGATCTGCGCGTCCAGTCCGGTTCAGCCGAGCCGGTGACGGTGCAGCTCCATACCAACGACCGATTCGACCGTGAGGGGACCGCCGCCGGGCTGCGCCTGCGCCTCGAGTCGCTCGATCCCTATCCCGAAGCCGATCGCCCGATCGCGGCCGGCGACTACCGCGTCGTCCTCTCCATCTCAACCCGGTAACCCGAATACGGAGCCACGAACCTTGTCGAACCGACATCGAAAGCCTGTCGCAGCTGTCAAACGCGCAAGGCCGAGGCAGCACGTGCTGTCCGCCCTTGTCCTCCTCGCGGCCGTGGCCATGACGGCGGCCACCTTCGCGCAGCCGGGAGACCGGTCGCCGGCGATGATCGCCGACGTTGTCGATCCCAACCCGAACTTCGACATCCGGACCTACAAGCTGGATCCGGTGTGGGAGGGCAAGGAGGATGCCGCGGCGTTCATGACGGCGGTGGCGCCGCCGGCCTCGCTCACCAGCGGCCTCGCGGCAGACCGCATTGCGGGCGTGGCGGCGCTGGAGGCACGCCACAAGGGCGTCATCGTCGCGAACCACGCGGCGCTCGGGACGACCGAAATCGTCAGCGTGGCGCCGGGCACGGGCTTCCTGACCGGGCCCTCCGGCGACCGCGCGAGCACTCTCCGTGCGTTCCTCGCCGAGAATGCTGCGGCCTATGGTCTCTCCGCCGCGCAGGTGGCGGAACTGGAGCTCGTCGCCGACTACATGAACCCTGCCGGGAACATGGGCTGGGCGGAGTTCCAGCAGGCGTTCAACGGCATCCCGGTTTTCCAGGGCTACATCCGCGGCGGATTCACCGCGAAGGGCGAGCTGGCGCGGACCACGGGCGTGCTCGCCACGGGCGTCGATGCCTCGGCGCTGGCGACGATGCCGTCGGTGAGCGCAGCGCAGGCCGTGGCGCTCTCGGCCGCGAGCGTGGGCTGGGACGTGCCTGAGTCGGCCCTCCAGCAGAAGGCCGTGGACGGCGCGAAAGTGACGTTCGACCGCGCGACGATGGACGGCGATGCGAAGGCGTGGCCTGTGTACTTCCCGCTGGCGCCCGGCGCCGTGCGGCTCGCGTGGGCCACGGAGATCTGGGGCGACCCGGACGCCTACTACTCGCTCATCGACGCGGAGACGGGCACGCTGCTGTTCCGCAAGAACATGACGGAGTACCAGACGCAGTCGGTGACCTACAACGTCTACACGAGCGACAGCCCGGCCCCGGGCTCGCCGAGCCTCGCGACGCCGGACAACCACTGGCAGGCGCCGTACGTCTCGCGCACGAACGTCGCGCTCATCGGCAACGAGGCGCCGAACACGTTCAACAACCTCGGCTGGATCACCGACGGCAACAACACCACCGACGGCAACAACGTGGAGGCCGGCATCGATCGCGACGGGTCCAACGGCGTGGATGCCCCGGTGACGGGCTCCGGTAGCCGCGTCTTCAACTTCGCCTACGACCCGGAGGTCGACGACCCGCTGACGCTGAACTACCAGCGAGGCGACGTCACCAACATGTTCTACTGGGTGAACCGGTTCCACGACTCCACCTACCTGCTGGGATTCACCGAGCAGGCCTTCAACTTCCAGAACGACAACTTCGGCCGCGGGGGCCTCGGGGCCGATCGCGTGAGCGCCGAAGGGCAGGACAGCTCCGGGACGAACAATGCGAACTTCTCGACGCCGGCGGACGGCGGCCGCGGCCGCATGCAGATGTTCCTGTGGACGGGGCCGACGCCCGACCGCTCGGGTGACCTGGACGCGGACGTCATCCTCCACGAACTGACGCACGGACTGTCGAACCGCCTGCACGCCAACGCCACCGGGCTCAGCACCAACATGGCGCGGGGCATGGGCGAGGGATGGTCGGATTTCTACGCCCGCTCGCTGCTCAGCACGGCCGGCGAGGACGTGAATGGCATCTATACCGTGGGCGGCTGGGCGACCAACCTCGCGGCTGCCGGCTTCACCGACAACTACTACTACGGCATCCGCCGTTTCCCGTACGCCCCGCGCGCGGTGACGGGCGGGCCGTCCAATCGCCCCCACAGCCCGCTGACGTTTGCGGACATCGACTCGACGCAGGCCGACCTGACCGACGGCGCCTATCCGCGCGGGCCGTTCGGCTCGTCGACGGTGGACCAGGTCCACAACATCGGAGAGGTGTGGGCCGGCATGCTGTGGGAGGTGCGCGCGCGCTTCATCACGCGACTGGGCCATGCCGTGGGGAACCAGCGCCTCCTCCAGTACGTCACCGACGGCATGAAGCTGGACCCGGTCGGGCCCACGCTGATCCAGGCGCGCGACGCCATCCTCGCGGCCGCCAACGCGGGCGGGGCGACCCCGGCCGACATCGACGACATCTGGCGCGGCTTCGCCACGCGCGGCCTGGGCGTGCTGGCGCAGGTGACCAACGAGGGTACCGGCGCCAACAACACCCGCGTGGTGGAGAACTTCCTGACGCCTTCGGACCCGGTGCCGACCTTCACCATCAACGACGTCAGCCTCACCGAGGGGAACGCCGGCACGAAGACCTTCACCTTCACCGTGAACCTCGCCGGTTCGAGCGCCGTCGAGTCGCGCGTGTCGTACGCCACCGCCAACGGGACGGCCGCGGCGCCGGTGCCGACCACCGGGACGGCGGCTACGGCGACGTTGATTCCCGCCGGCGCGCCGGGCACCACGTCAGGGTCGGCCTCGCCGTACCCGGTCACCCTGAACGTGGCCGGCATGACGGGAACCATCACCAAGGTCGCTGTCCGGCTGAACAGCCTGACGCACACCTGGCCCGAGGACATCGACGCGCTGCTCGTGGCGCCCGGCGGCCAGGCGGCCATGTTCATGTCGGACATCGGTGCGGGCAATGATGTCAACGCGATCGACCTCACCTTCGAGGACGGCGCCCCGGCCCCCCCGAGCCAGCTGGTGACGGGCACCGTGTCGCCGACCAACGCGACCGCCAACGAATCGCTTCCGGGTCCCGCCCCGGCGGGACCGTATCCGACGCCGCTCTCGACGTTCAATGGCACGAACCCGAACGGGACGTGGAGCCTGTATGTGGTCGACGACGCCGGCGGCGATCACGGGTCGATGGCCGGGTTCTCGCTGCTCATCACCACGACGACCTCGACTGGCGATTACCTCTCCACGTCCGGGCAACTGGTCTTCCCGCCGGGAACGACGTCGCTGCCCGTGGACGTGACGGTCAACGGCGATGTCGCGCCGGAGCCCAACGAGACGTTCTTCGTGAACCTGTCCGCGCCCGTCAATGGCGTCATCGGCGACAGCCAGGGCATGGGCACCATCGTGAACGACGACGGCGGTGGTCCGGTGCCGACGACGGCGAACGACGCCTACGGGACGGCGCTCAACACGCCGCTCGCGGTCGCGGCGCCCGGCGTACTGGCCAACGACAACTCCAACGGCGGCGGCGCCCTCACGGCGGCCCTGGTCACGGGGCCGGCGCACGGGGCGCTGGAGCTGGCGGCCGATGGCGGCTTCACCTACACGCCCAACATGGGCTATTCGGGCGCGGACAGCTTCACCTACTTCGCGGTGAACACCTTCGGCGGCGGCAACGTCGCGACCGTGAGCCTCACGGTGGGTGCGGCAACGCCGACGACGGTGAACGATGCGTTCGCGACCCCGTACCTGACGCCGCTGAACATCACTGCCCCGGGCGTGCTGGCCAACGACAACAGCAATGGCGGCGGGGCGATGACGGCCGAGCTCATCTCGTCCACGTCGAACGGGACGCTCTCGCTCAGCACGAACGGTGGCGTGAGCTACACGCCGAACTTCGGCTTCGCCGGCGTGGACAGCTTCACGTATCGCGCGCTGAACGGCGCCGGGCCGGGCAACGTGGCGACAGTCAACATCACGGTGAACGCGCCGACGACGGTGCAGGCGCCGTACAACCTGCGGGTGGATTCGGTCGCGGGAAACACCGTGACGTTGCGGTGGGACGCGCTGCCGATTGGACCGCAGGCGTCGACCTTCATCCTGGAGGGCGGGATCAACCCCGGCGAGGTGCTGGCGAGCATCCCGACCGGGCACGCGGCGCCCATCTTCACCTTCGTCGCGCCCACGGGGTCGTTCTTCATCCGGATGCACGGGCAGCTGGGGGCGGACAAGAGCGCGGCCTCCAACGAGATCCCGCTGCACGTGAACGTGCCGGTGGTGCCGTCGGCGCCGGCCAACCTGCTGGGCACGGTGAACGGCTCGACCGTGGACCTGGCGTGGAAGAACACGTTCGGTGGCGGGGCGCCGACGGGCCTGGTGCTGGACGTGACCGGCTCGCTGGCGACGTCGCTCCCGATGACGCTGGGTGAGCGCTTCAGCTTCACACCCGTGCCGGGCGGGAACTACACGTTCCGGCTGCGGGGGACCAACGCGGGCGGGGCGAGTGCTCCGTCCGATCCGGTGAGCCTGTCCTTCCCGGCGGCGTGCACGGGCGCGCCTGAGGCGCCGGCGAACGTCCTGGCGTACGTGCTGGGCAGCACGGGCTTCGTGGTGTGGGATCCGCCGGCGTCCGGGCCGGCCCCGACGGGCTACGTCCTGAACGTCACGGGCGCGTTCGTCGGCAGCTTCCCGACGACGGGCCGCATCCTGAGCGGTGCGGTGGCGCCGGGGACGTACAACCTGAGCCTGGTGGCGACCAACGCGTGCGGAACCGGCGCGCCGGCCAATACGGTGCTGGTGGTGCCGTAACAGGGGCGGGGCCTGGCACGGTCGGGCCGAAAACCGCGCAGGTTCTGCCACTGA
>JBFWQE010000144.1:0-13449 GCA_050249615.1 Vicinamibacterales bacterium | reverse complement strand
CCGGCGCGCAGGGAGCGAATGCGAAGCCCGCTCCCGGGTCGCCGACCTCCGACCGGCTGCCCATCTACGAGATCGACCCCACCTGGCCGCCGACGCTGCCGAACGACTGGATCTGGGGCGACATCCGCGGGCTGTTCGTGGACGACCGGGATCACCTGTGGGTGATCCACATGCCGTCGAGCCTGACTCCGCAGGAGATTGGCGCCGCGGTGAAGCCGCCCATCGCCGATTGCTGCGTCCCCGCACCGCCGGTGCTGGAGCTGGATCCCGAGGGCAAGGTGCTGCGCGCCTGGGGCGGCCCCGGCGAGGGCTACACCTGGTTCGATCAGGAGCACGGCATCTACATCGACCACAACGGCTTCGTCTGGATGGGCACGAGCAACGGGCACCACGTGATGAAGTTCACCCAGGACGGCAAGCATGTGCTCACCATCGGCACGCCGGGCGTGAACCAGGGCAGCAACGACCCGGATCACCTGGGCGGCCCGGCCAACTTCTACGTCGAACCGAAGACGAACGAGATCTTCATCGCCGATGGCTACATCAACAAGCGCGTGGTGGTGTACGACGCGGCCACCGGGAAGTACAAGCGTCACTGGGGCGCCTACGGCAGGCCGCCGGACGACACGGTGAAGTACCAGTATCCGGTCCGCGTGAACGACCCGCCGCAGCAGTACTCCACGCTCCACGGACTGGTCGGCTCGAAGGACGGCCTCATCTACGTCTCGGACCGCCGCGGCAACCGCATCCAGGTCTTCCGGCAAAGCGGCGAGTACCTGATGGAGACGTTCGTCCGCCCGGAAACCGGGGGATCGGGCAGCGGATTCAGCCTCCAGTTTTCGCGCGACCCCGAGCAGAGCCTGCTCTACCTGATCGACGGCACGAACCAGCGGGTATGGATCCTGCGGCGGAAGGACCTGGCCATTCTCGACCGCTTTGGCCGGCCCGGGCGCCAGGCCGGCGAGTTCATCCGCGCGCACATGATCGCGATCGACTCGCAGAATCGCATGTACACGGGCGAGGCCGGCAACGGCCGCCGCATCCAGCGGTGGATCCTCAAGGGCACCAGACCGGCCTCCGGCGTGACGCCGCCGCCGGGAGATTGACCGGGGAACCTGTCGGGTTTGCCCGCCCTGTGTCGCTTGATAGGGAGGAATGATGGTCCGCCCATGGTCGCGGCTCGCGGCATTCGCTTCCGCTCTCTGCCTCTCGGTCGCGGCGCCTGCCCTGGCCGACGTGACAATCAGGGGGCAGACGGTCACGCGCGAGATCAACCTGGTCTTTCCGAGCATGCTGGGGCCGCTCAAACTCGACGGCAACGTGGTGGGCCAGGCACTCGAGAACGTGCTGAACCGGAAGACCGGGAATCGCGAGATCGACGGCTTGATCGCAGATTTGCGGACCGCCCTCGAGAAGCCGACCCTCAAGCCGGCCCCCGAGCGCTTCGTGCTCTACCTGCGGAGCCGGTCCGACAGCGCGATCATGCGGATGGACGTGGGCTCGCAGTCCCTGGTCCTTGCCGACCTGCCCGCGCGCGCGGAGGTGATGCTGGTGGTGTTCGACCACGCGGCGAGAGCCTTCAACACCGTGGTCAAGGTTCGGGGGGCTGCCCGCCAGAACATCGGGGCAAACCATGGGAGATCGGTCTCCACCAGCGGGGCGACGCGGATGCTGCTCGGCCACCGGGTCAGGCAGTACCGATTGGAGTCCGCAGTGTCCGCCGGGGGCACCGCCGAGCTGCCCTACGCGTCGCTGCCGGTCGACGTGCAGCCCACGGTCAGCCGCCGGGTCGATGCCTGGCTGTCGTCCGATATTGCAGGCGCGGACGAGGTTCGGGACTTCTACGCCCGCATCGCCGCCGCGGTCGGCGGCGATCCACGGACGTTACTGCCGGGACTCCTGACCAACATGGCGTCGCTGACTCAGTCCGGCTTGCCGCTCGAGATGGTGGACGTGTCCCTCACGGCGCTGCTGTTGTGGGAGAACACCGCCAGCGCCGATGTGCGGAAGCCGATCGGAGGCTTTCCGCTCGGGGGCGACTCCACCACGACCACGGTGTCCGCGGTCACGACCGACCCGATCCCCGACGCCGTGTTCTCCCTCGATGCCCCGCCGGGCTACCAGCCACTGCCGTCCTCGGATCCGGGGTGGAGCGGGGCCCTGTCCTCGCCGGGCATGGCCGCACTCGCCCCCGCGGCCGACCCCGGGCTCTCTCCGGCGGCACTGGCCGCCCTGTCACGCCTCCACGACACGCTCGCAGAGACGGGGGCGCCGCCGGCCGCGGCTTCCACGGCGCCTGCCGAAGCCACGGCTGGCACCCCGGAGGCTCCGCCCGGGCCAGTTCGCGATCGCGACACCCTGGTCTGCGATTGCACCTGTGCCGGGTTCGAGGCCTACACCCGGGCCGTCCGCAATCCTGCGGCTCCCCTGACTGTCCCGGAGCTGTCGGCCCAGGGGACGTGTGCGCGGCAGTGCGCGAGCGAGTGGAAGGGCTGTCGCAGACAGTAGTCCCGGCGGCCCCCGGGCCACATCCCGCGCGTCGCGGCAACTGTGGGTGACCGTATGATGGGGCCAATCCCATGATCACGCGTCTTGCGCTTGCCTCCACGTTGCTGCTCGTCGCCGACCTCACGGGCCATGCACAGCCGGATCCGTACGGTCCGCTGCTCGCGCTCTTCCAGGAATGGCGCGCGTTCGAGGAGCCGCCACGCCTGGCGGGCGGCGTGCCCGACTACACGCCGGCCACGAACGCGAAGCGGCTCGAAGGATTGCGCGCGCTGCAGAAGCGCCTCGCCGCGATCGACCGAGCCGGATGGACGGTGCCGCAGCAGGTGGACTACCACCTGGTCCGGGCGGAGATGAACGGCATGGAGTACCACCTCCGTGTCCTCCAGCCCTTCGCGCGCGACCCGGCGTACTACGCCTCCATCATCACGGACGAGTCCGACACGCCCGCGAAGGAAGGGCCCGTCATCCACGGCGCCATCAAGCTGTACGACTACCCCATCTGGCCGCGCACTCAATTGGACAAGGTGGAGCCCCTCTCCCCCGCCCCGGCCGGTGAGCTCGCCACGCGCCTCCAGACCATTCCCCCGCTGCTGCAGGCCGCTCGCGCGAACCTCGCTGCCGCGAACGCGCGCGACCTGTGGATCGGAGGCGTTCGCGCATTCGAGGAGCAGAGCGAGGCGCTGGAGACACTGCGCGCCCGAGTCGGCGGCTCCCACGAAGGCCTCTCCGCCGCAATCGTCGCGGCCCGGCGCGCGACGGACGAGTTCGCGGGCTGGCTGCGCGGCGAGGCGCCGAAGAAGACGGGCCCCTCCGGCATCGGCAAGGAGCAGTACACGTGGTACCTGCGCAACGTCCTGCTGGTGCCCCTGTCGTGGGAGGAAGAGGTGACGATCGCGAAGCGCGAGCTCGCGCGGGCGCATGCCTCGCTCCGCCTCGAGGAGAACCGCAATCGACGGCTGCCGCCGTTGGAAGTGGCCGAGACGCCCGAGGCCTACGCCGCGCTGCAGGAGCGCGCCATCGCACGCTACCTGAAGTGGGTCGCGGACGAGAGGATCCTGACGATGGAGCCGTGGATGGAGCGGGCGTTGCGGGAGCGCACGGCGCCGTTCTCGCCGGCGGCGTCACGCAACTTCTTCATGCAGGCCACGCAGCGCGACCCCATCCCGCTCTGGACCCACCTCTATCACTGGTGGGACAACATGCGGATTCGCGTCTCGCCGCATCCCGACCCGATCCGCCGCGGTCCCCTGCTCTACAACGTCTGGATGAGCCGCGCCGAGGGCATGGCCACGGCGATGGAAGAGTGGATGATGCACGCCGGGCTCTACGACGAGTCACCGCGCTCGCGCGAGATCGTGTGGATCATGCTGCTGAACCGCGCCGCCCGCGCCGTGGGCAACCTCTTCGCCCACAGCAACGATCTGACGATGGAACAGGCGGGCGACATCCATGTGACCTGGACGCCGCGCGGGTGGATGCGGCGCGACCCGCTGCTCGGCTTCGAGCAGCACCTCTATCTCCGGCAGCCCGGCTACGGCGCCAGCTACATCACCGGCGGGAGGCTCATGGAGGAAGTGATTGCCGAGCGCGCCCGGCAGCTGGGCGACCAGTTCACCATCCAGCGCGTGATGGACGAGATCAACGCCGCCGGCATGATCCCGGCCTCGCTCATCTACTGGGAGGTGACCGGGGACGACCGGATGATCCGCGAGCTCACCGAAGGCCGGCCGCTGCCGCCGAAGCCCTAGGGCGGCGGCGCCGATTCCGCTGACGCCGTATAGACGAAGTCGCCCTCGGCGTTGCCATTGCCGTCCGCCGCGTTGGCGGCCACGTGAAAGACGACGGGGCCGCCCCGCTGGGGGGCGGTCCACTCGACGGTCCATCGCGCCGTGCCGGCCGCGCCAATCGCGACCCCTGCCTTCTTCTGCCCCACGTACTGGACGCCGCCCTGGTCCTCGACCCCGACTCGCTCCCCTTCGTCGGCGCCGGCCGCGAGCGTGCCGGCCTGTGCGCCGCCATCCTTGAAGCGCGCCGCCAGCTGGAAGCCGGCCAGCGTCATCCCGGGCCGCTCCAGCGTGATGGCCAGCGTGTAGGGCTGCCCCGGCACGAAGGTGGTGGGCACGCCTTCGATCGAGACACGTCCCGGCGCCGCGTTCACCTCCTCGTGAAAGTGGCACGCGTGGCACGAGTCCTCCGTGAAGCCGCCCGAGAATCCCGGCGGCGCGCCCTCCGCGTACTCGTGCGATGCCACGAGCCGCATCGATGCCGCGAGGACGGCCGCCGCCAGCGTGGTGCTCACCGCGTCGTCTGCAGCGCGATGCGGCCAACCTGGTTCGCGTCGGTCCCGAACCACATCGTCCGCGTCTTCTTGTCGAAGAACATGTGGCGGATCGTCCCGCTGACCTCGATGTTGGCGAAGAACTTCTCGGTCTTCGGGTCGAAGCCGACGAGGCGCTTGGCGGGCCCGGTCTCGGTGAACCAGATGCGGTCCTGGTCGTCCTTCGTCAGCGCATAGGGCCGCGCGCCAGGCCCGCCCGGCACCGGCCACTCCTTGACTTCGCCGGTCGCGGGGTCGAGGCGCCCCAGCATGCCGCGGGCCTCGTCGCCGAACCAGATGGTGCCGTCGCTCAGCACGTCGAGCCGACGCGACCGCGAGTTGTCGGCCCCCTCGTTGAAGCGCGTCACCGCCAGGGTCTCGGGATTGATCTTCGCGATCTTGCCCGCGCGGAGCAGCGCCACCCAGACCGTGCCCTTGGCGTCGATGACAATGCCGTAGGGGTTCGACGGCGTGTCGTTCGGCGTGATGAGGTCCACCTTCTCGGTCGTCATGTTGAGGCGGCCGACGCGGTTGGACCCCTGGGACGTGAACCAGATGTGCCCCTTGCCGTCGAACACCATCGTGTGCGGGTCGCGCGCCTCGCCGGTCATGATCGTCTTGATCTGACCGGTGCCCGGATCCAGCCGCCCGATGCGCCCGTTGCGATTCCCCGCGTACCAGACGACACCGGTCTGGTCCACGATGAGCGTGTGGGGGTTGGTGCCCGGCTCGATCTCGTAGCGCTTCTGGGCGCCGGTGGCCGGGTCGAGGTTGGCGATGTAGTTGCCTTCCTGGCCGACGAACCACACCTTGCCGTCCGCCGCGATGTACGGGTCGCGCGTGCGGCCACCCCATTCGACCGGCCACTCCTTGAGGTCGAACGTGTCCTGCGCGGCCACGGTCGAGGGCCAGCTGAGCAGGACGGCTGCGGCGAGCAGGACGAGCTTGATCACGGTGTTTCCTCCACTCGATTGAGACCCGGCCATTCGCCAGCCAGGTTCACCTGCTGATTACGACCCTTCAGGCGGAGATGTTACCCGCTTCCGCGATCCCGTTGGTGACGAGCCCCTGAAAGCTCTTGTGTCGGGGCGCGCTCCTCCGGTTTACTATCGGTCCGCTCACAGGAGGTCCCATGTCCACGCCCCGTATCCTGCTCCCCACCCTTGGCGCCGCGCTCCTTCTGACCGCATGCGGCAGCCCCGGCACGGGAGCGAGCGCTCAATCGGCGGCTTCGACCGGCCAGGCCTCGGCGATGGGGAACCCCATCACGGGCGAAGGGCTGCCGAACCCGGCCCCAAACGTGACCCGCAACTGGGGCGAGCTGCCGGCCGGCCGGACCTGGGGCACGACCGCCGGCATCGACATCGATCCGAAGGACGGCCACGTCTGGGCCTACGAGCGCTGCGCCGCGGGCACGGCCGGCGGCGGCCCCGTCGATTGCGACAACAACCCGGTGGACCCCATCTTCAAGTTCGACCGGCACACGGGGAAGGTGCTCGCCAACTTCGGCAAAGGCGTCATGGTCACGCCGCACGGCATCCACGTGGACAAGGACGGCAACGTCTGGATCGCCGACTTCGCCGGCAACAAGGAAGGCACCAAGGGGCACCAGGTGCACAAGTTCAGCCCGAAAGGCGAGAAGCTGCTGAGCCTCGGCATCGCGGGCAAGCCCGGCAATGCCGACGGCCAGTTCAACCAGCCCAACGACGTCGTCACCGGCCCCGATGGCAGCATCTACGTGTCCGACGGCCACGACGGCCAGGGCATGACGACGATCAAGGCCGTGGAGGAGGGGATCAAGCGAGGCGCCACGGCCCGCGTCAGCAAGTTCACGCCGGACGGGAAGTTCGTGAAGTCGTGGGGCGGGCTCGGCGTGCGCCATGGCGAGTTCCGCACGCCGCACGCGCTGATGTTCGACGCGAAGGGCCGGCTGTGGGTGGCGGATCGCGGCAACCACCGGCTCGAGATTTTCGACCAGGACGGCAACTACCTCGAATCGCGCTACATGTTCGGCCGCATCAGCGGCTTCTTCATCAAGGGCGACCAGGTCTACGCCATCGACTCGGAGTCGGGCCCGTACAACCACGTCAACTGGCGGAACGGCGTGCGCATCGGCCCGCTGGACGAGGATCGCATCACCGCGTTCATCCCGCCCTTCGAGCGCGAGGACCGCGTCTACCAGGGGACGGCCGGTGAAGGCGTCGCCGTGGACGCGGACGGGAACGTCTACGCAGCGGAAGGGCCGAACTCGATTCGCCAGGCGGGCGGCGCATTCACGAAGTACGCGGTGAAGTAATCGCGTCTGGGGGTCGGGGCCGGGCGCCGGGAGACACGGTGAAGACCGTCATCTTCGCCTGTGTCCACCACGCGGGGCGCTCGCAGATGGTAACCGCTTTCTTCAACGCGCTGGCGGATCCCGCGACGGCGCGCGGGGTGTCCGCGGGCACGGCGTCCGGGGAGCGGGTGCATCCCGAGCTGGTGCCGGTGATGCGGGAGGCCAGGGTCGCGGCCCTCATCGCCCGGGAGGGCTTCGACATGGCCACATGGCCATGGCCATGATCGGGCCCATGAAGCGCATGGGAGCCGGGGCGTTCAAGAACACCTGCCTGAAAGTGCTCGACGAGGTGGCCGCCACGCGCACGCCCGTCGTGATCACCAAGCGGGGACGGCCCGTGGCGCAGCTCGTGCCCGTCACGGCGTCGGCACGCCCTCGCACCCTCGTGGGCAGCATCGTGCGCGAGTCGGGCGACCCGTTCAGCACCGGCGAGTCGTGGGATGCCGGTCGTCCTTGACACGCACGCCGGGCTGCACCTCGCCGAGCTGACCCGCCCCGTGCTCATGGAGAGCTGCGCATTGCCTCAGCCCTTCCACGGCGACCCGGTCGACCAGATCATCGTGGCCACGGCGCGCATGTTCGCGGCCACGCTCGTGACGCGGGATGACCGGTTGCGCGGATACGAGCACGTCCGGACGCTCTGGTAGCGACGCCGCGCCGCCGTTCCTGCTACCATCGCAGCTGATCCGGCCGGGAACAACATCGTGTCCCCTCCCCGCCGCGCGCAACCGCCACGGCGGTTGGGAGGTTTGACGTATGCCTGCCGTTCGCGTCGTGGCCCTGGTCGCCGCGACAGCGATTGCCGCCGTGTCCTGCAGAGAGACGGCGCCGCCTTCCAGACCTGCCGCGCCCTCCGCGGCGAGCGGCGAGGAGGTCTACTCCACGTTCTGCGCGGCCTGTCACGGCCCGGAGGGGCGCGGTGACGGGTTCGCCGCGCAGTTCGGCCGGACCATCCCGGCCGATTTCACGCGCGCGGAGTTCAAGGTCCGCTCGACACCGTTCGGCGCGCTCCCGAGCGACGCCGACCTGGCCGCCGTGATCAGGCGCGGCGCCGGCGGCGACGGCGCCATGCCGTCGTTCTCGTTCCTCTCTGGCGGGGACGTGGATCGGCTGGTCGCACACGTGAAGGGCTTCTCGGCGCGCTGGCAGCGCGAGCAGGCGCCGCCGGACGCGGCCCTGCCCCCGCGCGTCCAGGGCGACGCCCGCCGCGGCCGGCAGGTCTACCAGGCCTGGGGATGCGCCGACTGCCACGGGCCTGCCGGGAAGGGCGACGGCCCACGCGCGAAGGCGCTCCGCGACGCACGCGGCAACCCCGATCTCGCCACCGACCTCACGCGCCCGTGGACCTTCAAGGGCGGCCGCGACGACGTCGGCCTCGCCCGCTCGGTGCTGACCGGCTTCAACGGCACGACCATGCCCGGATACGCGGACAAGCCCGGCATCGAGACGAGCCTGTGGGACCTGGCGGCCTTCATGTGGTCCCTGCAGCAGCCGCTGCCCACGCCGGAGACCACCCCCGTCGACACGTCCACGGTGAGCGGCTACTGGAAGACGCCGGTGCCCCCACAGGGCGGCGAGTTGTCGTCCGTGTCGTGCGCCGCGTGCCACACGTCGCAGTTCGCCGACTGGTCGCGCGCACGCCATGCCATTGCCATGAGTCCGGGCGTCCGGGCACAGATGAACGACCAGCCGGAGTTGAGCGGGATGTGCGCGACGTGTCACACCCCGCTCGACGAGCAGTGGGCCGACCCGTACCTGTCGGCGGACGGTGTCGGCTGCTCGGGCTGCCACTCGAGGGGAAGCCAGAAGTTCGGCCCACCGCCGCTGGAGACGACCATTGCGCCGATGGTGGCGCGCTACCCTTCTCCGCACGGCGCGGCAAACACCCGCGACTTCTTCGAGAGCGCGGACTTCTGCGCGGGCTGCCACCAGTTCGCCGAGGGCAACGCGCCGAAGGTCAACGGCGCGTTCCTGCAGAACACGGTCGAGGAATGGCGTGCCTCGCGTGCCGCGCGCGAGGGCAAGACCTGCCAGACCTGCCACATGCCCGGGCGCCGGCACCTGTTCCGCGGCATTCACGATCCGGAGACCGTGCGCAGCGGCGTCCGGTGGAGCTTCGACGCCCGTGTCGTGGGAGACAAGGTCGAGAGCCGGCTCACGCTCACCAACACGGAGACGGGCCACGCCTTCCCCACGTACATCGTGCCGGAGGTCTGGATGCGGATCCAGATGGTGAACCGGTACGGCGCGGGCCCCGTTGTCGCCGAAAAGCTGATCGCGCGGCGGGTGGTGTTCGAGCGCGGCGAGTGGAGGGAGATCGCCGACACCCGGCTCGACCAGGACGAAACGGCCACGCTGGACTACACAGGCGCCATCCCACCGGGCACCGTCGCCGTCGTGGGCACCGTCGTCGTGCGTCCCGACGCGTACCATGTCGGCAGCCTCGCGGGCCGCCTCCGCGAGACCCGGTCCGCCGCGTCCCGGCAGCTCTACCAGCAGGCGCTCGCCGAGATGCAGAACACGGACTACGTGCTCGTCCGGGAAGAGCGGGTCTTGTCGCGCTGAACGGGGGCCGCGCCCGTCAGGACGCATCCCATCGCCCCGTGGCTGCAGGTCCCTCGCCGAGGACGATCTGTCACCGGCCTTCGTCCCCTCCTGCCTGCTCCCCGCGCCATTCACGTCGGGAAACGCGCGATCCGCCGGCGCGCCGTCACCGGCACATCCCTTGCAGCCGGGCCATCAGGTCAATCCCTGACCGCCGGGAGGGAATCTCATCGTGCACCGCATCAGAACCGCAACCGTGGCGTTGCTCCTCGCCTCGTTCGTGGGCCTGCAGCCGGCGCCGGCCATGGCCCAGGGCAAGGACCGCCGGGATCGCTACGAGGACCGGTGGGATCATCGCGACGGATGGCGCGACCGGCGCGACAATCGGCGGGAATGGCGCCCGGGCCGCTACGACTCACGCAGGGGCTACTGGGATCCGGCGCGTGCGTACCGCAACGACAGCCATCGCTATCGCCCGCGCCGGCTGGGCCGCAACGACCGCATCTACCGCGGCTCGGACAACCGCTACTACTGCGAGCGCGACGACGGGACCACGGGCCTCATCATCGGCGGGATGGCGGGCGGCGTGCTGGGGCACGTCATCGCGCCGGGCGGATCGAAGACGCTGGGCGCCATCCTCGGCGCCGGCGCCGGCGCGCTCATCGGCAAGGCCATCGACGACGGCGACGTCGTCTGCCGGTAGGCGGGCGGCCGCGAAGCCGCGGGGCCTGGCCCTTCGGCTTCGCGCCTTCCCCCGACACCTCACCAACGTGACGCGCGCAGCCCGAGGTTGAGGATCTTCTGGAGCAGCTGCGGGTACGGAATTCCCGCGGCCGCGGCCGCCGAGGCGAACTCCTCCTCCGGCGCGATCTCCGGGTTGGGATTGGCCTCGAGGAAGAACAGCGTGCCGTCCCCGCGCAGCCGGTAGTCGATGCGCGCGTAGCCGGTCAGGTGCAGCAGGCGGTAGAGCCGGCGCGTCGTGCGAACCAGGCGATCCGGGACCCCGTCCGGCAGGTCCGTCGCCTCCTGCTGGTAGATGCCGCGCTCTTCCTGGTAGCGCGGGTCGTGCTTCACGCGCGCGGTGGCGATCGGCAGCGCTCCCGGCGCCAGGTTCTCGAACAGCAGCTCCCACGGCGGCAGCACCCTCACCCGCTCGTTCCCGATCGCCCCCACGTACAGCTCGCGCCCCTCGATGAACTCCTCCGCGATGGCGTCGCTCTCCACCTTGTTGTGAATGAACGCGACGCGGTCCCTGAGCTCCTCATCCGAGTAGACGACGGAGGCCTGGGAGATGCCGAGCGAGGCCTCCTCCGTGAGGCTCTTCACGATGAGCGGGAACTGGAGGTCCCTGGGCTTGTGCCACCGGCGCCGCCGCTGGAACGTCGCGAAGCGCGGCACGTGGATGCGGTGGTACGCGGCAATCTTCTTCGACAGCGCCTTGTCGCGCGTGATGGTCATGCCGCGCGGGTTGCAGCCCGTGTGCGGGACGCGCAGCAGTTCCAGGTAGCTCACGACGTGCTGGTCGAACTCGCTGATGCTGTGGAACTCCTCGAGCAGGTTGAAGACGATGTGCGGGTCCCACTCCTGGGCGACCTCGCGGATGGGCATCAGCTCGTACTGCACGCCCAGCACGCGCACCTCGTGGCCCAGCTTTCGCAGGGTCTTCACGACGTTGTACTCGGTCTTGACGGCGTTGATCTCCTCGGGCGACAGCCCGGACAGCGAGTCGGGCGGCACGAGCGAGGGGTGCACGAGCACGAGGACGCGGAGCTTCCTCACAGCGCGACCCACCTTCGGTGGCTGTGGAGGAAGTGCATCGTGTTCACCGTGAGCATGAGCGCGGCATCCATCCGCAGGCGGCGCTCCGATCCGACCGCGCGCAGCTTCAGCTCGCGGCAGCGGCCGATCATGTCGGCGAGCACCTGGTCCACCGCGACCTGGTACTCCCCGGTCCAGCGGGAGACGAGCCGCCGGATGTCGGCGCGGTTGCGGCGCAGGAAGGCCGATGCCCGCTCGGAGCGCCGGTGCCGGGGATCGTCTGAGAACAGGCGCAGGAGGTCGCGGTCGAAGATGTCGGAGTGCTCCAGCGAGTACTGCTCGCGCTTCTGCCGGTAGTATTCGCGGATCGTCGTGCTCAGCGTGGGCAGGCTTTCCACCCGGCGCCTCGTGCGGACCGCGGGGGTGGCCTCCGCGATCTCCTTCATGAGCTGGTCCACGTACTCGAGCTTGCGGAGGGCCGGCCACCCGGCGTACCGCTTGCGCCAGACCGCGCGCGGCTGCAGCCAGACGGCAAACGTCTCCGCGAAGTCCTCCACCGGGTGGCTCTGCGCGTAGTAGAGCCGCAGGTGCTGGACGAAGCGACGGCTCGCCGGATTCGGGCGGTACTCGGTCGGGTACTTGCGCCCGGGGCTGCCGAAGTGGCGGCGCCAGCCTGCGCGCAGCTGCAGCCGGTAGGCGTGCTGGATGGCGTGGCCGCACTCGTGCCGCAGGATCTTGAGGCAACTGTCGTGCGTGCCGCCCTCGACTTCGAGCATCTGCGCCCGCTCGAGCCGCATGAGCTTGGGGTGCCCCAGGTAGAACGGCACCGCGATGCCGGGCACGCCGTCGGGCGTGAACCAGTCCGTGGAGAACCAGAAGTGAGGTCGGAAGCGGATGCCGCGCCGGGCCAGGTCGTCCTCGAGCTCGGCGATGCACTGCGCGACCCAGGTGCCCTCGATCTCGAGGCCCAGGTCGCGCAGCTTGAGGTCGAGCAGGCGCGATTGCCGCCAGCGCGTCCAGGCCGGGCGCGGGCGTCGCGTCGGGCGGCGGGCGCGCGTCATGCCCGAAGTCTAACGCACCCGCCGGACGACCCTCACCTTCCCGCTCCGCCCTCCGCCGCAGAAGAGCCGATCGGCGCTGGTGCCGGACCTCCCGCGCGTCAGTCGTCCAGCGCGAGACGGCGGCGGATCCCTGGCAGCGCCGGCGTGGGCCCACGCCACTCGAGGTCGTCGATGGAGTCGAACACCGGCACGTCGGTCCGAAGCGTGGCGAGCTGCCGGAACAGCCGCGCCCGCCCGCGGTCGCGCGTGAGCGTTGCGGCGAGCGACGCCGCCCGCGCCACATCGAGACCCCACGCGCGATGGTCATCGGGGATGGTGTCGATGTGGCTGAACTTCGCGAGCACGGTGGCCGCCGACTTCGGCCCCCAGCCCTGGAGCCCCGGGAAACCATCGGCGGAATCGCCCACGAGGGCCAGGTAGTCGGGAATCGAGGCCGGCGGCACGCCGAACTTCGCGACGACGCCTGCCTCGTCCCTCGTGGTCTTCCGCACGCGATCCCGCTGCACGACCCGCGTGCCCTGCACGCACTGCGCGAGGTCCTTGTCCGGGGAGCAGATGACCACCTGGTCCACTCGGGGATCCAGGGCCGCCTTCGCCGCCGCGGATGCCAGCGCGTCGTCCGCCTCGACCTCCACCATCGGCCACACCGTGAGGCCCCAGGCGCCCAGCGCCTCCTCGAGCAGCGGGAACTGCGCCCACAGGGCCGGGTCGATGCCCTCCCCGGTCTTGTAGCCGGGCCACAGGTCGTTGCGGAACGACTCGATGACGTGGTCCGTGGCGATGCCGATGTGGGTGGCGCCCTCCTGCACGAGGGCGCGGATCGAGTACATGACGCCTCGAACGGCCGCGACCTCCTCGCCGTCGCGGTTCTTCGCCGGCGGCATCGCGTAGAAGTGCCGGAACAGCTCGTAGGTGCCGTCGACGAG